>DATNDP010000173.1:0-9023 GCA_035553195.1 Candidatus Acidiferrales bacterium | reverse complement strand
GCAAAGCTCTCGATTGAAGAGACGCTGCGGCAGTTGAAGAATGCCGGCCTCGATTCCCTGCCGGGAGGAGGCGCGGAAATCTTCAACGAGCGGGTGCGCCGTGTGATCTGCGATCACAAAATTGACGGCGATCAGTGGCTGGACACGGCGCGGACGGCTCACAATCTCGGCCTTAAATCCAACGCCACCATGCTCTACGGTCACATAGAAAATGAGGAGGACCGAGCAGACCATCTGGTCCGCCTGCGCGCCTTGCAGGACGAAACGCATGGCTTCCAGACGTTCATTCCGCTGGCGTTCCATCCGGCGAACACCCCGCTCCAGCACCTCTTCACCACCACAGGCATGATGGACTTGAAGCAGATCGCCATCGGCCGGCTGGTGCTCGATAATTTCCCCCACATCAAGGCGTACTGGCAGATGCTGGGTCCGAAGATTGCGCAGATTGCGCTGCGCTTCGGTGCGGATGATATTGATGGCACCGTGGTGGAAGAAAAAATCTACCATGACGCCGGCGCCACCACACCCCAGGGGCTCCGTCGCAGCGAACTCGAACGCCTGATCCGCGAGGCCGGCCGCGAGCCAGTGGAGCGTGACACCCTGTACCACCCAGTCACCAGGACCGAGACTTCCTTCACGATTTCCGTCTAAAATTAGCCGCGAATTTCCTCGCATCAGGGCCTATCCCGTGGTCCTCTACGGTGCGAGGGGGTTCAGTAAGTTTGATTCGAGTTTGAAAGAATGATTCGCGTTTATTCGCGGCTACCGAGGCTTATCTACTCGCGAAAGGCTGATTTATGAAAAAATTGTTGTTTGTCTGTTTTCTGGTCATGAGCACACTCGTAAACGCTGACGATAAATCCGCCAATGCTTCCAAAGCGACGGCGGCACCGCCGCCTCCTCCGCCGGCGGCAAGGAAAGTCCATACAGAAAACCACATCAACGGAGGCACGCTGGCCGACGACTACCACTGGCTGCGCGAGAAATCGAATCCGGAAGTGGCACAGTACCTCCAAGCTGAGAACGCGTACGCCGACAGTGTCATGAAGCCAACGGAAGACCTGCAGAAGAAGCTTTATGGCGAGATGATCAGCCACATCAAGGAAACTGATGTCAATGTCCCCTACAAGGAAGGCGATTATTTCTATAACTCCCGCTGGGAAAAAGGACAGCAATACCCGATCCTCTTCCGCCAGAAGCAGAATCTTCAGGCGCCTGAGACCGTGACCATTGACGGGAACGAACTGGCGAAGGGACAGAAGTTTATGGCGCTGGGAGTGTATCTGCCCAGCGATGACGGCAACCTGCTGGCCTACTCGGTGGATTACACCGGCTTTCGCCAATATCAGCTTCACGTACGCGATCTGCGCACGGGCAAGGACTCTGCGGTCATCGCGCAGAAGGTTGGATCAGTCGCCTGGGCAAATGACAACAAGACGCTGTTCTATACCGTGGAGGAAGACAAGACCAAGCGGCAATACCGGCTCTACCGCCACGCCATTGACAGCGAACCAGGCAGCGACACACTGGTGTTTGAGGAGCCTGATGAGCGCTTCAATATTGGCGTGCAGAGGACCCGCAGCGGGAAGTACCTTCTTCTGGATATCGGCAGCCACACCACATCAGAGACTCGGTTTCTTGATGCGGCGCAGCCTGCGGGAGAATGGAAGCTGATCGCGCCGCGGCAGCAGGACATTGAATATTACGTGGACCATCGGGCGAACGAGTTCTTCATTCGAACGAACGATAAGGGCCGCAACTTCCGGCTGGTCACCGCACCGGTGGCTTCGCCCGGCAAACAAAACTGGGCAGAGATTGTGCCTCACCGCCCGGATGTGATGCTGAACGGCATTGACGTCTTTCAGGATTTTTATGTTCTGGTGGAGCGCGAGAATGGTCTGCCGGAATTGACGGTTGTCGACTTTGCCACCGGCAACAAAAAGCGGGTGGTCTTCCCCGAGCCGGTGTACATGGCGGCGCCTGGCGCCAATCACCAGTTCAAAACCAGTTTTTATCGCTATTCCTACCAGTCGCTGGTGACGCCGCCATCTGTGTTTGATTACGACGTGCAGCAACACAACTCCATTCTGCTGAAACAAACAGAAGTCCCCGGCGGCTATGACCGGATGAACTACGCGTCAGAGCGCGTGTGGGCGACCGCGGAAGACGGGACAAAGGTCCCCATTTCCGTGGTGTATCGCAAAGATCTCAAGAAAGCCGACGGCTCAAATCCCTTGTATGTGTACGGCTACGGCTCTTATGGATTCAGCCTGCCGGTGACCTTTAACGCTGCGCGCCTGTCACTGCTTGATCGTGGGATGGTAATGGCGTACGCGCATATTCGCGGCGGCGGAGATATGGGCAAGGCCTGGCATGACGCCGGAAGGATGATGAACAAGATGAACACCTTCACTGACTTCATCGCCTGCGTGGAGCACCTGGTGGCACAAAAATACGGCGCGCGCAACAAAGTTGTGATTGAGGGCGGATCGGCCGGAGGTCTGCTCATGGGCGCGGTCACCAATCTCCGCCCGGACCTGTTTAAGGTGGTGGTTTCGCATGTGCCATTTGTAGATGTGATGAACACGATGCTGGACGCGTCCCTGCCGCTTACGGTGCCGGAATACGAAGAGTGGGGCAATCCCAATGAGAAGGCGGCATATGCCTACATGCTCAAATATTCGCCCTATGACAATCTAAAGAAGGGCGCGTATCCGGCCATGCTGGTCAAAACTTCATTCAATGATAGCCAGGTGATGTACTGGGAACCGGCAAAGTATGTTGCGAAACTGCGGACGCTCAAGCAGGACAATAATGTCCTGCTGCTAAAGACGAACATGGCTGCAGGCCACGGCGGATCGTCAGGCCGTTATGACCGCTACAGGGAAGTGGCGTTTGATTATGCGTTCATACTGACGCAATTGGGATTCAGCAATTAGCAATTGGCAAATGGCAAATGGCAATTAGCAAAAGCTGGCGCGGCCAAACTGGATCAGGCACGCAAACTGCCTTCCCTCGCTTTAGCTGTGCTAATTGCTAACGGCAAATTGCTAATTGCTGGTTTTTACGCTGCCGGTTTCTTCTTGTTCTTCCCCATCCAGCGCAACTCATTCAGGATCCGATCGCGGTCGCGCTTATGGGCTTCTTCGCTGCCCGGCTCAGGTTGCTTGGTGCGCCCCTGCAATTCCCTCCCCTCCTGGCCCGCCGCGTGCCGGGCGTTGCTGCGTTCTGTGGCGCGGTTCCGTTTGTCCGCAATTTCCTGTGTCGTCTGTTGCTCGCCATGCAGGCGTAGAGGCTCAGTGCCGGGATCCTGGCCCTCGGTTTTCGCTGTTTCAGGATTGACAATGTAAAGCAGATCAGAGAGATCGTCGGCATGCTCTTCTTCGTCGTGGAGGAGCTTTTCCAGGATGACGCGCGTGGTGGGATCGTTGTTGCCGAAAAAGCGAATCATCTCCTGATAGACCTCAATGACGATGCGCTCGGCGATCAGGTCTTCGCGAATCATGTCGGCCAGTGTCTCGCCCTCCACATACTGGGAAACAGAGCGCTGGAGCAGGTTTTTGGGATTGAAATCAGGTTTGCCGCCGAGTTGCTGGATCCGCTCAGCGAGCATGTCCGCGTGTTCGCGTTCCGCGTCGGCGTGTTCCTTGAACTCATCGGCAACACCCCTGCCGTGTACGCCGGTGGCCATGAAGTAGTGGTGCATGTAGCGAAGCACGCACACAATCTCGGTGGCAAGGGCTTCATTCAGAATTTCAATGGCCTTGTCCACGTCGCCCTTGTAGCTCAGGGTCACAGCGCCATCTTCCATCTTCTGTTCAGCGCGGTGACGCAGGTCTTCCACGTCTTTTACGAAATGCGGCATAAGTCCACTCCCGGCAAAAAAGCTTGAGCAACAACGATAAGATTGCGCTGATGAAAGCGGAGATGCCTTTGCGGGACGGCGAGTGTTGCTGGTCTTGACGTTGATCGGAAGACAAAAAAACCGGCCGCAGCTCGAGGCCACGGCCGGGACAAGGATGAAGGTCGATTAGCGGATGCGGCGGGCGATCATCTGCCAGGACGATCCGTTCCAGAACAGAAGACCCCGCACGCGAACGTTGCTGCCATTTGCGACCGTCACGCGAGAATCGGTGCCGGCGACGCGCGTTACGTGCACGACGGTCTGACCGGAGATGACCGCCAGGGCTGAATCCGCCGCGAGCGTCAGGTCGAAGGTACTTCCGTCGGCGGCCAGGTTTGACACGCTGCCGGAGATACCCTGCTGCTGCAATTTAATTTTGTCCACTTGGATATTGCCGTTTGCGGGCGGCAGAGCAACGTCAGTGTCCACTTCAACGCGCTGACCCTGGTGAATGGTGGTGGCATCGAACGGGAAGCTCGCACTCGGGAGGTTTGCACCGCCGAATCCGTTGCCCAGGTTCACGCGGAACTTGCTCGCCTTAAGGCCGGCGATGTTGACGCTGAAGCTCGCGCCCATTTTGTTGTCGTCCATTCCATTGCCGCTACCGTCCTGCGCGGTAATGGTCAGCGTGGTCCCGCTGATGGAAGTAATCAGGCCTTCAATTTCGCCACCGTTTTCGTTTTCGTTGCCTTCAACTTCCTTGGCATACAAGCTGCCGTCAGAGCGGGTGAAGCCTTCCACTGTCACCACCTGGTTCAGCAGTGCTGCCACGCCGGTGACGCCGTCTTTGAACTCAGTGGCGCCGTCCGTGGTGAAATCGAGCGAAGCGCCGGTGCCAATCTTCAGCGTGAAGTTGGTGCCGTTCACTGCGGTCACAGTGCCCTGCACGTCTTCGATTTCGCCGTCGTCGTCCTGCTGATTAGCTTGTGCTCCGGGCGCTTTGGCGGTGATGTTAAAGGACGTGGGGCCAAAGCTGATTCCGTTGATGGTCCCGCCGCTGAGCGTAACCGAGTTGGCGACATTGACGTCAATGCTCAGGACCAGTGGGGAACCTCCGATTGTGACCGCCGGGTTCAGCGGCACGCTGATGGACGCGCTGGCCGGACCATTGATGTGCACCGGAACGCCGCTGCTGTTCAGGAACGTAAGCTCGGAGTTAACCAGGGTGAGGTTCGCAGCGGAGAAAGTGCCTTGTGGCAGGTTACCGGTGACGAAAGGCTCAAACTTGCCGGACTGATGGGTGAGCTCTATGCGGTTGTTCGCCGGCACAGAAACATTGACGGCCTGGCCGCCATCGCTGGGCGTAAGACTCAGGGATGAGACGCTGACTTCAAAAGAAATCACGCTGTCGGCAGGAGCGTCACCGAAACGCACCTGGGTGTTGGCGGCGCCTCCGCCTGTGCCGGGTGTTGGCGTCGGCCCGGCGGAAAGGTTAGAGCCTGCTCCTCCGCAGCCGACAGAAAAGAGCAGTCCAGTTACTACCATCAGGGCAAACGCGACGTGTGCCGCCGTCTGTGCAAACGTTTTCAGGTGTTCAGTGCGCATAACTTTCCAATCTCCTTCTCAGGGGACTTTCTTTTTTTCTTCTTGAATTTTTTACTTAGAAGTTCGTCCCTGGATCCAGAGTACTTCGCGGCGGAGCATGCTGAACTGCCGTATGACTTGGTGATGCCGGGGCCAAACTCGTCCGTCGATCTTTGGGAGTATCTCTTAATACCTAAGTGCGATGTTTGGGATACTCTGATTGGTAAGACACAAGTTTTTTTTAAATGGAACAGATTTCCTGGGCTCCCAACGCCGGGGACTTGCGGTACCTGCCCCAACGCGGCTTCCGAGCCGCTAGCTTAGAGTTGCCGGATGCTAAACTAAAAGCAATGGCTACCATCCAGCGCAGAAAGAGTGTGACAGCCAACATTGGCGGTGTCCGCGTAGGCGGCGACGCGCCTGTGGTCGTGCAGTCGATGACCAACACCGATACGGCGGATGTCGCGGCTACCGTTCAGCAGGTGGCGCAATTGGCGCGTGCCGGGTCGGAGCTGGTCCGAGTGACCGTGAACAATGACGCAGCCGCCAAAGCCGTGCCCGCGATTGCTGAAGGGCTGGCCAAGCAGGGGATTTCTGTCCCAATCATTGGCGACTTCCACTACAACGGCCACCTTCTGCTGACGAAGTATCCGGAGTGCGCCAGGGCGCTGGCGAAATACCGAATTAATCCCGGAAATGTGAGCGTCGGCCGGAAGGACGACAATAACTTTCGCGCCATGGTGGAAGTGGCCATTAAGAATGATAAGCCGGTGCGAATCGGAGTGAACTGGGGCTCGCTGGACCAGCAGTTGCTCACGCGCATGATGGATGAAAACTCGCGCCTGCCGGAACCCAAAGACGCGCGCGACGTGACCATGGAAGCCATGGTGGTAAGCGCCCTTCGCTCGGCGGAAATCGCCGAACAGACCGGCTTGCCGCACAACTACATTCTCTTAAGCGCCAAAGTTAGCGGCGTGCAGGATCTCATTGATGTCTACCGGAACCTTGCGGCCCGCTGCGATTACCCGCTGCACCTCGGCCTGACTGAGGCCGGCATGGGGGCGAAGGGTATTGTCGGCAGCACCGCCGGGCTGGCAGTACTGCTGCAGGAAGGCATCGGCGATACGATTCGCGTTTCGCTTACCCCCGCCCCGAACGGAAATCGCGCGGACGAGGTAATCGTGGCGCAGCAAATCCTGCAGTCGTTGGGCATTCGCAGCTTCACTCCCCAAGTCACCGCTTGTCCCGGATGCGGCCGCACCACCAGCACCTTCTTCCAGGAGATGGCCGAGCAGATCCAATCTTACCTGCGTGAGAACATGCCGGTGTGGAAACAGAAATACCCGGGCGTGGAAGAGCTCAAGCTGGCTGTCATGGGTTGCGTGGTGAACGGGCCGGGCGAATCAAAGCACGCCAACATCGGAATCTCACTCCCGGGAACATTTGAAGAGCCCAAAGCGCCCGTGTTCGTCGATGGCCGGTTGCTGACGACGTTGCGGGGCGAGCGCATCGTGGCTGAATTCATTCAGATCCTCGATGACTATGTGGAATCGCGCTATGGCGCGGCTCGTGAAGGCGTAACAGTCCAGGCCTGAAGAGTCAAACCGAGACGAATCGCGTCTCGCGGCATCCTATAAATCTTTACAAAAATTCCTGCTACCTTCAGGACAGCCCTCTCGTCCTATGAGTATTCATTCTTTTCTCTCTCACCCTGAGGTGAGTGAGGTGGATCCAGGGACGACGGCTGAGCAAGTGCAGTGCTGGAAGTTGGTATTTGACCTCACGGCCATCATTCAGAATTGCGCATGAGCATCTAGAAACCTGAATTCGCCCGCTCTCCTCAGGGTGCATTCTTTTGAGCAGCAACTCCGGCCGGGAGTTTCCCTCAACGGCAGCCTCTCATCCAATGAAAGAACAGCGCGACTGGGTTGGATTCCGGGGGAAGAAATGCGTCTTTACAAGTTCAACGGCAAAGCGGACCAGCACCACACCGAGGAACGGGCGAAAAAGAAAGCCTCACCCTGGAAGCTGGGCGGTCTGACCTCATGGCAGCTCAGCAAGCGCGTGTACAACGAAATATGGGAAGACGAGGTGCTGACACGCTCGGCCGCGCTGGCTTTTTACTTTGTGGCCGCCCTTGTTCCCATGCTGTTCTTCGTTGTAACCATCCTGGGATTGTTCGCCCAGAGCCACAACCTGCAGTCCAGCCTCTTCGACTACGCCGGCCGCTTCATGCCCCCAGATGCCTTTACGCTTCTGCAAAAGACCCTCAAAGAGATTGCCAGTAATGCAACCGGGCTAAAACTGGCCACCGGCCTTGTGCTGGCGTTGTGGTCCGGCTCGGGAGGATTGAGCTCCGTCATGGACGCGCTCAACCGCTGTTATGGCGTAAAAGATGAGCGCCCTTACTGGAAGCAAAAGTTGATTGCGATCGTATTGACGATCGCGATTGCCGCCCTGACCATTGCTGCCCTCATCATTGTGCTTTATGGGGGATCGATTGCCCAATTTGTCGGTGCGCACACCGGGTTGAGCGATGTCACAGTCCTGGCATGGAGAGTGGTGCAGTGGCCGCTGGCCATCTTCTTCGTCGTCTTCGCCTTCGCGCTGATGTATTTCTGGGGCCCGGACACCGATCAGCAATGGCAATGGATCACTCCGGGATCCCTGGTCGGTGTGCTGCTGTGGATCGTAGCATCCGTTGGCTTTCGCGTTTACCTGCACTTCTTTAACAGCTACAGCAAGACTTATGGTTCGCTGGGCGCGGTGATCATCCTGCTCTACTGGCTGCTGATCACGGGTGTGGCAATTCTGATCGGGGGCGAGATCAACTCGGAGATTGAGAATGCCGCGGCCAAACGCGGCCACCCTGAAGCCAAAGAGGAAGGCGAGAAGGTGGCGTGAGCAGATGCAATCACAAACATCGGGTGATCGGGGTATCGGGTGATCGAGTGATCTGAGAACCAAACAACCCAACCCGCATTTCTGATCCGCGCTCATCCGCGTTCATCTGCGGTAGACATTGCTTTTCTCCGTGCCTCCGTGTCTCCGTGGTGGGTTTTGGCCGCACAAAACCTTACGCCGCCACCGTATCATCACCCGGCACTGTGATTGGCGCTTCAGCTTTGTCGGTGCTGAGCAGAGGCAATCCGCGACGGAGAACATATTCAAGCCACGCGCCCGCGAATTGTGACGTTATCACCGCGACAAGCACCAGAGCCGTGTAGAACTTCGCATTGATGATGCCCGCGTCGAAGGCGACGCTGGCCAGCACGATTCCGGGGCCGCCGCGCGCATTCGTGGTAAGGGCCAGGTTGATTAGATCCAGGCCGCGAAATCCGGCCAGCCGTCCGGCCAGCGAAACAGACAAAATCTTGATCACACACGTGCCCACCAGGAATAGCACCAGCAGTTGCCACGAGAAGGCTTTCACCAGATCGAGCTTCAGTCCGACGATAGCGAAGTACACCGGGATGAAGAAAGCAAATGAGACTTTGCCGATCGCGTCCAGCGCCTCGGCAAAGAGGCGGCGCTTCTTGTGAACCACGGCGAACGCGGCGAGGAATGCTGCGAATACCAGATTTACATCCAGCGC
>DATNDP010000172.1:0-4746 GCA_035553195.1 Candidatus Acidiferrales bacterium | reverse complement strand
GCGAGCCATCGCGAACACTCAGGGCTGCCGCTGCTGGAATCGCTGGGCCAGGATGTGCGTTTTGCGCTGCGGCTGATGCGCAGGAGTCCCGGTTTCGCGCTGGTCGCGATCGTCACGCTGGCATTGGGAATCGGCGCGAACACGGCGATCTTCAGCGTCTTCAACGCCGTGCTGCTGCGTCCGCTGCCGTATGCCCGGCCGGGCGAATTGATCAGCATGGCGGGACGGCAGTCATGGCCGGACCTGCATGACATTCAGCAGCAAAGCCGATCTCTTGAGAGCGTGGGCGCATTTGCTATCTGGCGTTTTGACCTTCTCAGCCAGGGTGAGCCGGAGCAGGCAAAAGCTGCGCTGGTGTCGCTGGACCTTTTCGACACGCTGGGAGTTGCGCCGGAGCTGGGAAGGACCATCTCCAGCGCGGACGATGTGCTCGGCGGCCCGCGCGTGGTGATGACCAGTCATGGCTTCTGGCAGGCGAAGCTGGGCGGACGCAAGGATGCGATTGGCAAAACGCTCTCTCTGAGCGGGAATCCGTACACGGTGGTAGGAGTCATGCCGGAGAACTTCCGCCTGCCCGCGGGAAAGGCGGAGCTTTTTGTTCCGTTCCGAGTGGGATATCCGGAAGGCGCATCGGCTCGCGGTTTGCATTTTCAATACACCGTGGCAAGGCTGCGTCCGGAATGGAAGCAGGCCACCGCGCAGGCTGATCTCGATGGCATCGCCAAGACACTGGCCAAGCTCTACCCTGACGAGAATCGCGATCGCCGCTACGTGATTGTTCCGCTGCACCGTCGCGTTTCAGGGCCGGTGCGCGAGGCCATTCTGGTTTTGGCTGCAGCCGTTGGATTGCTGTTGCTCATCGCCTGTTTCAATTTCGCCAATCTGCTTTTGGCCAAGGCTTCCTCTCGCGGGGAAGAAGCCAAAATGCGCGCCGCTCTGGGAGCGACCCCGGGTCGCCTGGTGCGACAGTTTCTGACGGAGAGCCTTGTGCTTTCCGGTTTCGGTGGCCTGGCTGGTCTTGCGTTGGGCGCGTGGGGCACGCGTCTGCTGTTGCTGCTGAAGCCGCCCGACCTGCCTTCGCTTGTGACGGTGAAGATTGACCTGCCGGTCCTGCTGTTTACGCTGGCGCTCGCGCTGCTTACCGGAGTTGTCTTTGGACTGTTTCCGGTTTTCCAGGCTGTCCTTCCCAGCGGGGGAACTCCCGGTCGCGCAGGGAAAGAACGGGCCGGCGAGTCGCGCGGAATGCTGCGCGTGCGGCGCGTGCTGCTTGCGGCCGAGCTGGCGATTTCCCTGGTGCTGCTCTCAACCGCGGGCCTGCTCTTCAGGACCCTGTGGCAGTTGCAGCGTACTGATCCCGGCTTCGACGCGCAGGGAGTCCTCAGCGCCTACATCCAACTGCCGCCGAATCGCTATGCCACGATTGAGCGGCAGAATGAATTCTTTGCCCAACTGGAGCAGCAGTTGCAGCGCCTTCCCGGCATCAGCAGCGCTACGCTGGGTTCGGAGTTGCCGATGAGCGGCAATCATATTCCGCACAACTTTCTGATTGCAGGCCAGCCGGCGCCGCCCGTCGGCACGGAGCCGGAGGCGCAAACCAACCTGGTGAGCCCAACTTACTTTTCCACGCTCAGAATTCCTTTGCTTGCCGGGCGCGTAATTACGCAAGAGGACCGCATTGGATCGCCGCTGGTCGCGGTGGTGAATGCCGCCATGGTGCGGACGTACTTCAAAGGGAAAGATCCACTCGGAGCGCAGCTTCGCTTTGCCCGCGATCCCGGTCCGCCCAAGTGGATGACTATTGTCGGCGTGGTGGGCGACGTGAAGGAGTTTGGGCTGGACATGGATGAAGGCGGAGCCATTTACATGCCGATCCTGCAGAAGCAGGAGCCCTGGCGCCGCTGGAGCGGCATTTTGCTGCGCGGGGCAGACCCGCTCTCACCGCCGAATGGCCAAGTGATCAAGCAGGCGGTGTGGTCCGTGGATGCGGCCGTGCCGGTGACGGAAATTGAGCCGCTGAGCGATCTTCTTTCTGAGTCGCTCTCGCCGCGGCGCTTTAACGCAATGCTGTTGGGCGCGTTTGCCCTGACCGCGCTGCTGCTGACCATCGCCGGAGTTTACGGAGTCATTTCTTACATGGTGACGCTGCGCACGCGCGAGATAGGAGTGCGCATCGCGCTAGGCGCAAGCCGGCTTGACGTGCTCAAGCTGCTGCTGAAGCAGGGAGCAGCCCCTTCCCTGGCAGGAGTGTTGCTGGGCCTGGGCGGGACGCTGCTGGCCGGACGAATCACCTCGCGCCTGCTGTTCAACGTAGGATCAAGTGATCCGTTGACTCTGCTGGCAGCGGCGGGACTGCTGGCCGCCATGGCCATGTCGGCGACCTTTATCCCGTCGCAGCGGGCCACACGCGTCGATCCGGTGGTGGCTCTGCGGTGTGAATAAGCCCACCATCATTTGAATCGGGCAGCAAAATGCCCGTGGCAGATTCGCTATTTATTCGCTATACTGGACAGCATGAAGCTGGCCATCGACAGAAAAGGCGTGCTGGAGGCCATCCGGCGGGCAGCCAGCAAACTGGGGCGACCGCCTTCCTGGAGTGAGCTGCGCCGGCTCACCGGAGTACCGGAGTCGCGGGTGCGCGCCTATTTTCCCACCATAGCTGAGGCAGTGCGGGCAGCGGGGCTGGAGCCGAATCGCGCCGGGCTGCGCATCCGCGATGAAGCTCTGCTCGAGGACTTTGGACGCGTCGCGGCCAGGCTGGGCCGCCCTCCGAGCCGCAGCGAGTACATGCGCGAGGGGAAGTACAGCGCGGGAGCGTTTTACTCAAGATTTAGATCCTGGAGAGTAGTCAGTGAAGCTGCTCGCAAACTGGAATGCACACCGGGCCAGGATGAATTGCCAGAACTGCCAAAATTGCCAACATTGCCAAAAGTAACAAGTGGAACACCTTTGCAACACGGAGCAATGGAGGAACCGGAGAACTGCGGAGGACAAACCCACTCGCCACAGACGAACGCGGATGAACTCAGATCGGCGAACGGCCGCCTTGAGAGCGCCATCGCGCATGAGTCCGACAAGGCGATTGCCATGCAGTGGGCGGGAGCAGTCACGGCCATCCCGGGCGAGCTGGCGGGCAAGCGTCGTGTTACCGACGCAGTCTGCGCCATGATTGTCAATACGCTGCTCGGAGGCGATTGGTACGGCGAACTGAGCCGCCATCTGGGGCCGGGAAAGCAAGATCCTACTGCGGATGAAAACGGATCAACGCCGATTGAGGATAGCAATCGGCACTCAGCCGTCAGCACTCAGCCACATCACTTCGCGCAAGACGCGCGCTGTACCGAGATCTCAATGCAGCCCTTCGGCGGCGAGAACTCATCGAAAACCGGCCGAGCAGAAACAGAACTGAACCCGGTGAATGGTCACCGTTCAGCGCTGGCCCGCGTGAACGGCAACATCACCAGCGGAGGCATCCTGGACGACGGCCGCCCGGTGATGGGACCTCCGTTCCACTGGTGCGCGCTGACCAATGCTCCGGTCAATGAGCTGGGCGTGGTGCTGCTGTTCGGCATGCTGGCCGGAGAGCTTGGCTTCCAGATTGAAGCCGTGTGGGGACGCTATCCGGATATCGAAGCCAAACGCCAGATCCGTCCGGGAAAATGGCAACGCGTGAAGATTGAAGCGGAGTATGAGAGCCGGAACTTCGCCCAGCACGGTCACAATCCGGAGGCGTGCGACGTCATCGTCTGCTGGAAGCACAACTGGAGCAGGTGTCCGAAGCATATTGAAGTGATCGAACTGAGCAGGGTGGTGCGAGATCGGCTGATCTGAAAGCCTTACTGCTGCTGAAATTCACTTGCGCAGATCGGGAGAGAACGATACTTCGCCCCCACCGTTGCGGCTGCGTCACACGCGAATCAACTTTGTTTCAAGGGAAGAAACACAGAGAACGAGCTCCCCGGGGCCTGGCTCTTCTTGTTTTCCAGCCAGAGAGCGCCGTGCTGCTGATGTACCAGCCTCTCGGATACCCACAAACCCAGCCCTGTCCCTTTGCCCTTTTTGGTGGAAAACAGCGGTTCAAAAACCTTCTTCTTGTGCGCGTCTGGTATTCCCGGACCGTTGTCCTCAAACACAATCCGTACTCCCGCCACGTTTTTTCCGTTGCTGCGGTTCCATGCGGAAGTGCGCACCGTCAATTTGCCGTCACGGCGCGGAACCGCCTCCAGGGCATTCAGCACCAGGTTGGTAAAAACTTCGCGAATTGCGCCTTCGTTCGCCTCGATGGTTCCGTCGTACTCGTAGCGCCGCTCAACGGCGATCCCCTTGTGCGCGCTTTTGCCTGAGCTGGCCTCAAGCACTTCGTCCAGGATCTGCGTTACTGAGACTTGTGATGGAGTCTCTTCCCGCACCAGCGCCAGCGTCTGGCGTGATGCATCGAAGGCCCGCGACAACTCGCGTTGAGCGTCGCTGATCCACTCCCGCGCCCTGGGTTTCAGGCTGGGGTCGTGTTCCAGCAGGAAGAGCGCATTCGCGATCCCTTGCAGCGCGTTCTTGACCTCATGGATAACGCTGGCAGAGACCAGGCCCAACTCCGCAAGAGTTTGACGGTCATTGCTTTGCTGGTGGCGCGCAGTGCGAGGCATCGCTCCTCCGACACGCTACACAGACCTCTATGGGGCAGGCCGCATGAGCGGTTTCTTAATCAGTCAGATGGACGGGGTATGCGCCAAGTTGTGCTAAAAGCAGGAG
>DATNDP010000171.1:0-11937 GCA_035553195.1 Candidatus Acidiferrales bacterium | reverse complement strand
CGCTTCGACCTTGCAGCTCTCAAGGGCAAGTTCACTCCGGAATCGCTGCGCGGGCGCGTTGCCAGCATGTGGCGATACCACGATGTGTTGCCCGGAGACCAACCGGTCACCCTGGGCGAAGGTTTCACTCCCCTGCTACGCACCCGCGACAATCCCAACGTCTACATAAAAGACGAGGGGCTGAACCCAACGGGATCATTCAAGGCGCGCGGACTCTGCGCGGCGGTTACCATGGCGCGGCAGTACGGGCTTAAGAAGCTGGCTGTGCCTTCCGCCGGGAACGCAGCCAGTGCGCTTGCCGCTTACTCGGCTGCAGCCGGGATTGAAGCGAACATCTTCATGCCGAAAGACGTTCCTAAGGCCAACTTCGTGGAGTGCAAGTCCTATGGCGCGAAGGTGACGCTTGTGGACGGCCTCATTTCCGATTGCGCTCGCATGGTGAACGAGCGCAAGCAGGCGGAAGGCTGGTTCGACATCTCGACCTTGAAAGAGCCGTTCCGCGTGGAAGGCAAAAAGACGATGGGCTATGAAGTGGCTGAACAGCTCAACTGGGAATTGCCTGACGCCATCTTCTATCCCACAGGAGGAGGGGTGGGCCTGATTGGGATGTGGAAGGCCTTTGACGAGATGGAGCAACTCGGGTGGCTGAAGAGTGGAAAGAAGCGTCCGAAGATGGTTGCCGTGCAGGCTGCCGGCTGCGCTCCCGTAGTGAAGGCGTGGAACGAGCACAAGCCGGTGGCGGAAGCATGGCAGAATGCGCAAACGCTCGCTGCCGGGCTGCGTGTGCCGAAACCCTACGCTGACTACATCGTTATGGACATTCTGCAGAAGAGCGGCGGCGCCGCGGTGGCAGTGACAGACGAGCAGATTTTTGAGGGCGTGCGTGAGTGGGCCAGCAAAGAGGGCGTGTTCGCCGCGCCCGAAGGCGCAGCTTGCCTGCCCGCTTATCAGATGCTGCTGAAGCAGGGATTCCTGAAGCCGTCAGACAAGGTTGTGATTTTCAATACCGGTTCAGGGCTGAAATATATTGATGTCATCGCAGACGCCTTGAAGCTGAGCGCGGCGCAGCCGCAGAAGCAAACGACATTGCCGGCGTCGAGGAACATTGGCGGGGTGATACAGCCGCATTAGCAAGCAGCAGTTAGTAATTATCCATAGCAATTAGCCCTGAGGTGGGCCGCTGCAATCGCTAATTGCTAGTTGCTGACTCGTTTGAACTATGTCTACCGAACGTATCTATTACCACGATTCTTTCCTCTTCGAATTTGACGCCCGCGTTGTCGAGTCATTCGAAATCGATGGACGTCAAGCGGTGGTCTTGGATCGTACAGCTTTTTACCCCACCAGCGGCGGACAGGTCCACGATACCGGGAAGCTCCTTATTAGCGGCCGCGAGATTTCTGTAATTGAAGTCGCGGATGACGAAGCAGGACGCGTGATCCACTACGTTTCCCAAGAGGTAAATCCGGAAACTGCCATTCACGGCTGCATCGACTCTGCGCGTCGCATCGATCACATCCAGCAGCACACGGGCCAGCACGTGCTTTCGGCGGCGTTCATACAGCTCTTCGACATGCCCACCGTAAGCTTTCACATGGGTGAGGAGACTTGCACCATTGATCTCCAGACTCAATCGCTCTCGCCGGAGCAGGGCAAAAAAGCCGAGCGTCTGGCCAACCAGATCATTGCCGAAGACCGCTCAGTCACTGTTCGATTCGTGCCGCTCGAAGAGGCGCGCCAGCTCGGGTTGCGCAAGCTGCCTCCAAAACAGACTGGCCATCTGCGATTGATTGACATCCAGAATTTTGACCTGTGTGCCTGCGGCGGAACCCATGTCCGGGCCACGGGACAGATCGGATGCATCCTGGTGCGCAAAACCGAGAAGGTAAAACAGGGGATGCGAGTGGAGTTTGTGTGCGGGCTGCGCGCTGTAGCTCTTGCCCGGAAAGATTTCACAACACTCACTCAAGCGGCAGGCCTGCTTTCCGCGCACATTCATGAGTTACCGCAGCAGATAAAGAAATCTCTGGACGAAGCGAAGAATGCCGGCAAAGCGCAACAGAAGCTGGTTGAAGAGCTTGCCTCGTTTGAGGCTGAGCGAATGCTCGCACAAACCAGCGGTTCGCAGCGCCTGCTTGCACGCGTATTCGCCGAACGCGATGCAAGCTTCATCAAGCTGTTGGCGCAGAAGCTCACAGGCGGGCGAAGCGACGTGATCGTTCTCCTTGCAACTTTGCAGCCGCAGCCCACGCTGGTGTTCGCGCAAAGTGCGGGACAGAAATTCAATATGGGGCAACTGCTGAAGCAGTTGTTGGCGCAGCTTGGGGGACGTGGCGGTGGCTCGCCCGACATGGCACAGGGCGGACTTCCTCCCGGGTCCGCCGATCTCGAAACGCTTACAAAGCTTTTGGAACAAGCAAGCGCGAAGCTACAACGAGTCTGATGCGCTCAGCTCGCAATGAATAAGTGGTGGTCCTACCGGCCGAACACCATTAACCCGCCAAGGCTGCCCTGGTAAATCAAGGCGAGCACTACGATCGCGGTAATGACAAGGTACACATTGCCTGGGGCGGTATTGCGATGTTGCGGGCGCCACCGCCAGATCGCAAGCAAAATGAAAATCACTGCTAATGACGTGCCTAGCCATTCGTGCACTGCAATAATCGAGGGAGGCAGCGCACCTGCGGATTTGGTCTTCCACCACCATCCGGCAGCAGCGGTGAACGGCGTAATGATTGCCGCATAGAGCACCATCCAGGCGGCTGCATTGTGCAGTGATGCTCGCTTCGACCACAGGCCGAGCAGATCACTCAAAAATGCTAATGGCAGCAGCGCGGCAGTGAAGTTGACCAGGATGGGATGAAACTCCTGGGGCGACTTGGGAGGATTGAAGCCGGGCGACGACCCTCCTGCGGAACCCGCGGCTGGTTGCTGGCCCGCGCCGCTGGCCGCTACCAGCGTAGCTTTCATGTTGGGATGCGGGCCGCAGTGATAGGCGATGGTTCCTGCCTTCGGCACCGTCAGCTTCCAACTGCTGCCCGGTTGAATTAATCCCGAATCAAAGCTGCCGTCATCAGCGGTCACGGTGTGCGCGTAAATGTCCTGATTTTTAAATTCAATACTCTCGCCGGGACGAACGCTGAGCTGAGACGGCTGGAAACTGAAGTTTTTGATGATCACCTCGGCTCCGGGGGTGTGGGAAGCCGAGGAACCCTGCTGAGGATTCTGCGCGACGGCTGCGTGCGCGAGAAGCAGGTTCATGGCCGAGAGAAGAAATAAACTCAACACGCAGCGCGGTCGCCCTCGGAAAAGATTTCCCCGCCGCGCAATGTGCGCGGCGGGCAAGACTAGGGCAGAGGAGCTCATGCTTTCTTGTGGTGCTTGTGCGTGCCGGCAGAGGCTGAACCGCCCATGCTCGATTGGATCTGTTTCGCGTGGTCAAGATGGCCCTGAAGCAGCGGTGCTGCGCCCTCAAGCGCCGACTTCAACTCGGCATTCTGCGCATTGGGAATCAAAACCTTGCTTGCGGCGTCAATCACCTGCTGGTGATAGGCCACTTCGTGGTCGATGTACTCCTTGTCGAAGGCTTTGCCGCGGAGTCCGCGAAGCTTCTTCATCTCCGCCGCATCGGCGGTGTGGAGGGACTTGCTGATATCACTGGGTTCAGCCTTCACCTTGAGCTTCTTGGCGAGGTCATCTACCGACTTTTGCAGCTTGGTGTGGTCATCAATCATCTGCTGCGCAAACTGCTTGACCTGGTCGTTCTTCGTCTTCTTGAGCGCCATTTTGGCTTCATTAATATCAATCTGGTTCGCAGCCGAAACTACGCCCACAATTTGCGGATCGGAGGGCTTGGCCCCTTCGCCGCTCTGCTGCGCCCAGGCAGCAGTCCCGAACAGTGACAGCACTGCGATGGTGCCCGCCGCTAAAAATTTCCTTGCATTCATGTAACTAACTCTCCTTTCTGAAAGTGACATAACCAGTACGCGAAAGCTTTTCTTCTGGATTTTTGCGGAGCTGCAGGGTTCGCTCAGCACAGCCCTGTGTAATGGCCCAGATTCTTCTGATGCACTATACGCGCAGCAGGAGAATTGCCGCCACTCAGTGGCTTTCCTTTAAGTAGAGAGTACGACTATGGCGGCAGGTTACAGCCTGGTTCAAGTAGAACCACGTTGATACCTGCCGCAAGCAAGGTTTTAGTGGGAGTGACTGTGTGGCTGAGCGCCTTTTTTCTCGGTTGCGCCGTGCTCGTGTTCCATCTCTTCGTGCTGTTCGGCTTCTTCTTTGAAGATTGCCGGCGCCCCCAGGCTCCCTTTTGCGGGCAGATTGCGCATGTACAGTACTATCTTCCACATCTCGTCCTCTTCCAGAATGCCTTTCCATCCGGGCATGCCGGAAGGGCCAATGCCGTTCTGAATGATCCAGTGCAGTTGCCCGTCTGTGTAGTCCTGAACATCTTTGGAAGCGAGGTCGGCAACGGGCGGCGCCATTGTCTGCGCAAATGGAACGCCGGTATTCTGCCCATCCAGGCCGTGGCAGATCTGGCAATGATGCTGGAAGTGTCCGCCGCCTTCATGAATGTTGTCCGGAGTGGCTGGGTAGGGATTCTTATCGCTCTTCCCTCCAATCGTCACATCATGCTTGAGGCCGGTCATCACTTTGGTTTCCAGCCCTCCCGGTTTATTTGCCTTGCAGCCGCCAAGGGCCAGCACCATTGCGGAAACACTCAGCGCAATCGAAATCTTCATGCCTCGTCTCCTGTCACTATGCCGAACTATTGTACAGACGAATTTATTCCGGAAAAACAGGGGCCTGTATCCCTTCGACCGATTGAGGTGAATCGCGCACGTCCGTTACGCGATTTGAAATATTTTATGCACGATGGTACCGTCCAAAGTTCTCCCGCAATGCGATTCCGCCTTGAGTACGCGCCGGTGTGGCTGTTGGCGAATTTGATGCGCCGCCTGCCGCGACCGCTGGTGCGGGCCATCTGCATCAGCCTTGCCTTGCTCATCTACGTGCTGCACGGACGGCTGGGACAGGTGGGAATGCGTAATCTGGATTTGGCTTTTCCCGGTAGAAGCGTCAAACAGAAAAAGCGCATTCTGCGCGGAGTATTCACCAGTTTGGGACGGCAGCTCGCTGAGTTCACGTTGTTCCCTCGCTATAACCGGGAAAATGTCTCCCGGATCGTGATCTACGATGGCTTTCAAAATTTCGCCGCGGCACAGGCGCGGGGCAAAGGCGTCCTGTTCCTTACGGCGCATCTTGGAGGGTGGGAAATCAGTTCCTTTGCGCATTCCCTTTATGGCCATCCTATGAACATCGTTGTGCGGCCGCTGGACAATCCTCTGCTGAATGCCCTGGTGGAGCGTTATCGCACGCTGCATGGGAATCGCACGTTTTCCAAGCAGGACTACGCGCGCGGATTGATCAAGGCGCTGAAAAACGGCGAAATTATCGGCATCCTCATGGACACCAACATGACGCCGCCGCAAGGAGCGTTTGTGGATTTCTTCGGTGTTCCGGCATGCACGGCCACAGGTATCGCCCGGGTGGCGCTACATACCGATGCCGCAGTGGTTCCGGCGTTCTGCGTGTGGGACAAAGCTCTTGGCAAGTACAAGATCTGCTTCGAGCCGGCGGTACAATTGGTCCGCACAGGAAATGATGACGCTGATGCGGTGGCCAACACCGCAATGTTCACGAAAGAGATTGAACGATACGTGATGAGGTATCCCGACCAGTGGCTCTGGGTACATCGTCGCTGGAAGACCCGGCCTGCGGGAGAGGCTCCGATTTATTGATGTGCTTCACCGAGCTAGAGGTTACATGGACCCGCCACACGCCTGCACCCATTTCTCCAGAAACTGGATGAGTTCATCGGGTGGCCTCAGCCACATCTGGGCAGCAGTAAAGCGCGAAGTGGGACGAACCAGGACGGTCAGGCCGCGGCTGTGCAGAACTCTGAACGCGTCTTCATCGGTGGAATCGTCTCCCAGGTAAGCCATGGGCACTGTAGCGTCGTAACGGGCCAGCATTGCGCGCACTACATCGCCTTTGTTGCGCGTGCGCAAACGAAGCTCCACGCCACCATCAAATTCGGCCAGCAGAAGCTGGTGCGTTCCCGTGAATGGAGAAAAGGCGCGGTACGCCTTGGCCCTGATTTCCTCCACGCGCGAGCCGTTCATGTTCCGCCAGTGAATGGCGACCGCACCCGGCTTCAGTTCCGCCAGCGACTCCATTCCGTAGTGCCGGATGGCGGCGTAGGCTTGCACCAGGGCCCTCCCGGTGTCGTCACTCAGGTCAGCCACCGAGTATTGGTCATCGGCATCGAGCCGCTCAATTCCGCCGGTTCCAAAGATCTCCGGATGCGGGCTCAGCCCCAGAAGAGGCGGGACTTCCCGCGCCGCACGTCCGCTGATCAGCGCCACATGCGTCTGGCACGTGCTCATGATGCAATCGAGCAGTTCCGGCACGCTGGGATACGGAAATGCACGGTTGCGGTGAATAGAGAATGGGGCAATGGTTCCGTCATAGTCGAGCAGCAATACTCGCTCGCTGCTTTCCGCCAATCGGTCAAAAAACTTAGTAGGAACGCTTGCTGTAAGAGCGGACGTGATGGCGAGAGTGGCACTCATTCTGTCCTCCTGCTTGCATGGAACTTCAGCCGGGGCACGGCCGAATCGCTATTCCGGGTAAAAACTGAATGAAACAGCGGCCAGCCAGTTTGAAACCTCGTGAGGACAGCAAAGAAGCTTCGGCAGCGAGCCGGCCACGCCCCAGGGTTATCAGGCAAATCCCAGGTTCGAGATCGCCGTTTAATTTCATCAATCCCCGTTTTGAGATTGATCTTCTTTATTCAATGCATTCAGTATCCGGCTGCGCGCAGCTCTTGGGAATCATATGGACAGGGTATTTGAAAGGAAAAATCAGGGTAGTTTTGGGCCAAGATCACCGGAAGGGCAATGCTGGAGGCTACATTACTTTAGAGCTTCCCGTCAGTAAGGACCCGCTCAATCGTCTGCCCCGGCCGGGCTTGGAGCGTAATCGCGACCATCCGGCGCGCTCGCCCCGTCTTTATCTTTTTCAAAGAAAACATGCAGATCGCCTACGAAGGCTGCAATGGAGACAACCAGAGATCCCGCGAGTCCGATGAAGAACGTCCATTCCAGAACGCGCGCGAGATAAATGAGGAACATGGAACCAGACCCTCATTTATCTTCGGGCAGGTGGGGATAAAGAAAACGTAAAGAGTGCGCAAAGAAAGTCTAAAGATGATCACTGCGGGTCGAAGCGATAGCCAATCCATGGTTCCGTCTTCAGGTATTTGGGTGCGCGGGAATCCGGCTCCAGCTTTTTGCGGAGGTTGCCGATAAAGACGCGCAGATACTCAGGCTGTTCCCTGCTGCCCGAACCCCAGATCGCGGAAAGGATGGCGCGATGCGTCAGCACTTTACCCCGGTTCGCCAGGAAGAACTGGATGAGGTCAAACTCCTTGGGTGTAAGGTGTACCAGTTTTCCTGCCACTTCAACCCGCCGCTGCTGCGGATCGATTTTGAAATCCCCCACCTCAATTTCTGTTTCGTTCTCCAGGGGTGGTGCCGTGCGACGCAACAACGCGCGAACACGCGCGTTCAACTCCGCCATGCCAAAAGGCTTGGTCACAAAATCATCCGCGCCGAAATCGAGAGCCTTCACTTTTGTCGGTTCGTCTTCATTCACAGAGAGCACCAGGATGGGAACCTCACTGAGTTGGCGAATGCGCGAACAAAGTTCCAGCCCGTCAAAGCCGGGCATGGAAAGATCGGTGATGAGCAAATCCGGCGCCCACGCGCGGAAGGTTTCCAGACCCGAGCGCCCGTCATTGGCAATGCGCACCTGATATCCTGCCGATTCGAGGCCGCGGCGCAGGACGCGCGTGATTTGCCCTTCATCGTCAACCACCAGGATCTTTTTGAGGTCATCGGCCACGAGTTATGCCGCCTCTCCTGCAGGGATCTGAAACTGTACGCGAGTGCCGGTTCCGTTCGCAGTGCTTTCAATCCAGATTCGTCCCCGATGGGCCTGAACAATGCCGTACGCGATTGCCAAACCCAGGCCGAATCCCGGCTGGGCTCCGGAGCGAAAGAATTTCTGGAATACCTGGTTGCGCATCTCCGGAGCAATCCCAATGCCTTGGTCGCAGACCGCGAAGGAAATGAAACTGCCGCCACCCCTCCGCACGCTCACCTCGATGGGGCAACCAGCGGGAGAATACTTGGACGCGTTCTCGATCAGTGTAAAGAGCACCTGAGAAATTAGACGCGGATCAGCCCTGAGCTGTGGCAACCCGGGTTCAATCGCCGTTTCCACGTCATGCTCGCCAAGCAGCGGCCCGGCGCGAAGGATCGCATCTTCTACAACCTCGTCGGCAGAAACCGCACGGCTTTGCAAGCTGAACTTTCCAGCCTCGAGGCGCGCCAGATCCATCATGCCCTGAATAAAGTGATTGAGCCGGTCGGCCTCTTGTTCGATAACTTCCTCGAGCTCCTGTTGCACATCACGGTCGACGTTCTCTTCCCGTAGGGTAGTAATCGCGGCCTTAATGGCCGTGAGCGGTGTTCGTAGGTCGTGCGTCACGGCATCCAGCAGCGCCGTCTTGAGCTGCTCACTGCGCTGTAACTGGTCTGCCTCGATGACGCGTTTCTCCAGGCGCGAAGAGAGTTGCCCTACCAGGATTGCTGACGTGACAAATACAATAAAGGCCACCACATCTTCCGCGCGCTGAATGCGCAGAGTGTAGAACGGTCCGATAAAGAAAAAATTGAACGCCAAGCCGGCCAAAATCGAAGTAGAAAGCGCCGGTCCCCTCCCCGCGCGCCCAGCCACTAGGACAACGAGCAGGACCAGGGCGAGCGCAATGGAAGTCTGGTTAAGGTGCGAACGCAACGCATCCAGCACTACGATCAAGGCGGCCAATGCAATCGTAGCGAGCAGATACTCCCAGAACCGGCGTGCATTCACAAGGTTCACAATGGCCATTGTAGGGCAGAGTTAGCAGATATGCTGATCTCCGACCAGGTTGTGCGACAATAGGCCCATGGCACTGGTCGTCATCGGTGGACATTCACGCAGCGTGGGCAAGACCAGCGTGGTCGCCGGCCTCATTGCCGCTCTGCCCGAGTATCACTGGACCGCGTTGAAAATCACACAGTTCGGCCACGGCATCTGCTCGGCCGACGGCAAACCATGCGACTGCGATACCGGCGACGATCACTTCCGCGCGCTCAGCGACGAACGCGACCGTAGCGGTGATACCGATACGTCTCGTTTCCTTGTCGCCGGCGCCGACCGCTCCATCTGGGTGCGCACGCGCCAGGGCCGCCTCAGCGAGGCTATTCCAGATATTCAGCGTAAAATCGCCGGCGCGGAAAACGTGATTATGGAATCCAACAGCATTGTCCGGTTTCTTCGACCGGACGTTTATCTCACCGTGCTGGATGCTTCCAACAAGGACTTCAAAGTCTCCGCAATGGAGTTTCTGGATCGCGCCGATGCTGTGATCCTCCACAGCAACGGCCACGCCACTACTCCTGCGTGGGAACTGGTCCGGCTTGAACAGATCGTAGGCAAGCCCCGCTTCGAGATCACCCCGCCGCCGTATGTCACGTCGGACATTGTGGAGTTTGTCCGTGGAAAGCTCATGGCCACGCAGCCCAGGGTGACAGTCTAGCGGCTTTTCGTACCTGAACAACTCAACCGTATCCCAAAGGGACCAGCTTGCAGGGGTTCTCAGAAGGCGACTTCGGCAGTTACAGTGTTTTAAATTCCAGCCGCGCCTGCTCGCGCGCGCCAAGCACATCAGCTAATTCGCGAGGATGATCCACAAGCACATCGGGTGGGGCGTCTTCCAATGTGTGCGGCGCCAGACCGTAGGTCACGCCGACGGAGTAAATCCCCGCATTGCGTGCGGTGATCACGTCCACCTCTGAATCGCCGATCATCACAGCCGCTTCGGGTCGACCGCCCGCTTCAGAGAGCAGGGCTTGTACACCCGCCGGATCGGGCTTTTTCGTATGAAAGCTGTTGCCGCCATAAACCTGGAAAAAGTATTTCCGCAGTCCAAGCGCCTCCACGATGGCACGTGAGGGCCCGACCGGCTTGTTGCTGAGCACAGCCATCTTCATCTCGCCAGACCCATTGCGGCTGGCCATGATGGCATTCAACGCAGGAATGATGCCGTCGTAGACGAAGGTCGTATCCAATTTGTGTTCGCGATAATATGCCATGAAATAAAGCAGCGCTTCCTGCACAAACTGCTCGTTATCCGGGTCGCCGAGCGCGCGCCGCACCAGCATGGGAGCGCCGTTCCCGATATAGCTGCCAATCACATCATGCGGCAGCTCCGGCTTGCCATAGTGACGAAGCATGGCATTGACTGAATTAGCCAGATCAAGACGTGAATCCACCAGGGTGCCGTCGAGATCAAATATTAAAAGGTTCAGTTCATGCGCGGGAATGGCGCGGTTTTTACGAATCATCCGTTTTTAGTATATCCCGGTGCTGCCGGTACGATTTAGAATGGAAGGTACTCCAAAGTAGCGCCAACCCACCTTGCCCAAAAGTTATAAGGAGACTCATGGCCGTTACCAAGGCTGATCCCAGGAAGAACGCGACCGCGCTGGAAGAAGCACCCTCATCCACGAAATCAGACAAGACATACGAGGGGCTCACGCGCAAGCAACTGGTTGACATGTATCGCCTCATGTACCTCTCGCGCCGGCTTGATGATCGCGAGATCGTGCTGAAGCGCCTGCAGAAGATCTTCTTCCAGATCTCCGGCGCAGGGCACGAAGCCCTCACGGTGGCTGCGGGATTCGCATTGAAGCCTTCCTACGATTGGTTCTATCCGTACTACCGCGACCGCGCGCTCTGCCTCGCCTTGGGCATGACTCCTTACGAGATGTTGTGCGAAGCCGTTGGCTCGGCGGACGATCCCGCGTCGGGGGGACGGCAGATGCCCTCTCACTGGGGCCATAAGAAGCTGAACATCGTCACGCAGTCTTCGCCGACCGGCACCCAGTTGCTCCAGGCAGTTGGCTGCGCAGAGGCAGGCCGCTACTTCACGCAGCATCCTGATGCCGCCCAGAGGAAAACGGGTGACTACCGCCAGTTTAAGGACGTGACATTCCACGGAGACGAGGTGGTTTACGTTTCCTGCGGCGATGGCACCACGAGCGAAGGCGAATTCTGGGAGGCCATGAATACCGCGTGTAATGAAAAGCTGCCGGTTATGTTCGTGGTGGAAGATAACGGCTACGCTATCTCCGTACCAGTTGAGGTGCAGACGGCAGGAGGAAGTGTCTCGCAGCTTCTGCGCAACTTCCCCAACCTGCTCATTGAGGAATGCGACGGCACGGATCCCGTCGCCAGCTATGCGGCGTGTAAGCGCGCTGTTGAGCATTGCCGCTCGGGGAATGGTCCCGCGCTGGTGCATGGACATGTGATCCGGCCATATTCGCACTCGCTTTCTGACGACGAAAAACTCTACCGGCCCGAGTCCGAGCGCCAGCAGGACGCGAAACGCGATCCTATCACGCGCATGCAGCTTTTCCTGGTTCGGGAAAATATCCTGAACGAGGACGAGATCAACAAGCTGGAAAAATCAGTAGATGAAGAAGTCCAGGTAGCATCCGATCGCGCTGAGCACGCTACGCCGCCCACCGCCGACAGCATCTACAACCATGTTTATTCGGCGGACCTGGACCCACGCACCCTTGTTTCTGAGCCCAAATTTGAAGGTCCGGACAAGACTATGGCGGACCTGATCAATGCCGCACTGAAGGACGAGATGAAGCGCGATGAGCGCATCGTGGTTTTTGGCGAGGATGTAGCCGATTGCAGCCGCGAGGAATACCTGAAGCAGAAGCAGATCAAGGGCAAGGGCGGAGTCTT
>DATNDP010000170.1:0-23096 GCA_035553195.1 Candidatus Acidiferrales bacterium | reverse complement strand
GGATTCGCCAATCGCGAACCCGACAAAACACGATCCTGCATAGTCCCGGGGAATGAAAAGCAGAATGCATAACATGATCAGCAATTCCACGCTGATCAGCATCATGCCGATGCTCATCCCGGCCTTGAGCGGAATGGCGTAGATGGAAAACGGTTTCCCTTTCAGTCCGGCGAACGCCGTGCGCGAGTTGGCGAACGTGTTGACGCGGATGCCGAACCAGGCCACCCCATAGCTGCCTGCGATCCCGATCAGGCTGAACAGGAGAATGATGATGACCTTAACGGCGGAAAACTTCAGCAGCAGGCCGAAATAGAGCAGAATGACGACAGCAATAAAGGCTTCCAACAGCAGCAGGAACTTGCCTTGCGTGACTAGATACGTCTTGCACGTCTCGTAGATGAGCTCTGAAATCTCACGCATGGAGCGGTGCACGGGCAGGTTCTTGAGCTGCATGTAAATGATCAGGCCGAAAAGCCCGCCGAAGGCGCAGAACAGCAGCCCAATCGAAAGCAGCTTGCTCCCATTAATGCTGTTGTTGAAGAACGAGACCTGAGCCATGTCTGGCATGGGGAGGTTGGCTTCCCCACCCGCCTCATGCGTTTTGCCATGACCGGGAGGATTGGCGACTTGTTCCTGGACCATGGTTCCCGGTTGCGGATTGGCAATGGATCCAGGCTGTTGCGGCGCCGGGGTCGTGGACGGCTGGGCTTGCTGCGCCATGGCCGGTAAAGCAAAGATCATCAACGCGATCATCACTGCCGCGAACATACGGCGCGCGGAAGTTGCACGCTCCATCAGGCCCGAGGGGAGCCAGGTGTGCATAGAGGTTCCTCCAAAAAGGTTCATCAAAGTTGTGAGTTTTTAAAGTTACAAACGCCTTATCTGGCAATTCCAGAAACGCGCTTCCACATCAAGAACCGTGGTTTGAGGTTTGGCCGCGTCGGAAATTTACCGGGCAGGTAAGAGGCAAAAAACACTTCTTCCTGCACCAGTAAAACGTTTCTTTATAACACTTTCTGTAAAGGCAGGTCAATGCAACGGCTGGATCAAGGCAGCTGCAGTGAGAGGGCATTCTGTTGACTAGGTTGTAGGTTTCGAGCGGGCGAGCGCGTCAGGAATTCGCAAAGTTGTCTTCGCGAATCTCCGCGTACGTTGTTGCAAACAGCACTGCACTGCGTAGCCGCTCAGGGTTTGCTCGCGGTCCAATTCTCCGCGCAGCAAGGGATCACCCACACCCAGCCTCAGCAGATGTTCCTCGATGGCCGCAGATGTATGGTTATGGCTTTGCTGTACCAATCTGTGACCGCGTTTCTGCTTCTGCTGCGATTTCATCCCGTTCCCCCGAGCGCGAAAACTTCAGTTGTGGTTGCACAACCGGTAGCGGCCGAGTGCAGCCGCCCATTAGTTGACTGTCAAACCTCTAAGCCGCCTTATCGTGACAGCGCGATCACAGGATGCGCGAGCATCGCCTGGACAAAAGTGCAGCCGACCATCAAAGCCACAATGGCAGCCATCGCGTATACGCCGATGCGGCGCGCTTTGATGCCCGGTCGTGGCGTCATCTTCCAGAGAAGGTAGGCGAAAAGGGGGACGATCTGGATGGCGTGGATGGCAATAAAGTGCGCAATCCTCAAATCGCCCGCAATGGTGCTCCAGTTCAGAAACGGGAGACCGGGGCCGCCGTCCGCTGCGCCGACCGTATGGGAGCCGCGCGCAAGCATGTAGCCTCCAACAGCGTTGCCGGCCAGGAAAATCACAATGCTCAGCCGAATGGCAAGCACCATGGCGTCGTCAGCCATTTTGATGATCCCGCGCTTGCCGCAGAACCCGGCGAGAAGCCCAACCAGAATGGCCGTATTCACAGACACCATGGCTGTGGTCATCTGCTGGATCACCCAGTCCGCGAGCCCAGAAGCCGTGGCGGCATTTGCGCTGCGAGATGCCTGGACGGCGAGGCAGAGCATTTCCACCACGATGCTGGCGGTCATGGTCTGGCGCACAAGATGGATCAGCCGGGCGGGCAGCCGCAACCGCTCCAGGAACAGGCTTACTGTCCAGACGAACGTGGCAAAGGAGATGGCGAACTTGATTGGCTTGAACCACGGATTCGCGAACTGCGCCGTTCCCGGATCGACGTAGCTCAGAGCGGCAAATACGGGCACACTCAGGAGCAGGAGCCAGCCGAAATGATGCAGCAGCCGGTCACTTGCGCTCAGGTCCACGAAGAAGGCGCGCACTGCCGAGGGTGCAAATGTCTCCCTTGCGCTTTGCAGGAACGCCTGGATGTATGAAGGTGTTTCAGCCTGCTCTGGCCATTGCTGCACAGCTGCGAGGGTGAGTTCCGCTGCAACTGTCTGCTCATTCAAAGTGGTACCTCTGAGATAGGTCATGCCCGGCCTCCGTCAACTGTTGTGTTCCGTTCGTTACCGGGACAAGGCACACAAATCCCACAGCTCCGCAAGCGAGATTGCGCAGCCGCGCGAGGGCACACGTCAGCGCAGCACTGGCGCTACAGCAGCAGCCATGCGTGTTGCGACGTTAACCAAAAGCGGGTGAACAACTGATCTGGCGCAAGGACAGGATGGATTGCCACGGAAAGATCGTCCTCGCGTTGCACTCAGTTCAAGCGCCCTGCAAACAGCCCACGTAGCCTGATTGCCCGGAAGGGAACTTTCGTCTGCCCTGGCCGCCAAGGTCCGTCTCAGGAGGCAATGGCGCGGCGTTTTCGAAAGCGTCCGCCGAACTGGACACAGGATGCACTTTAGTAATTAGAGACCGATTGGACTCAGATTAGAGTTTCCAAGATTGGCGAAATTGTCAATGGATCAGATAGGCAGTGCCTATGAAAGGCGTTAGATCAGCCAATTCCTGCCATAGGATCTACCAATGGTGACTCTCATTCTAGAAGAATGACAGAGATAGGAGCTGGCTATGCATGCTTTTCTGGGCGAAGAAGGATGTGGCTGGGCGAGCACGAACAAGTGGGAAACGCAAAATGAAAGCGGAGGCCGCAGCCTCCGCCGGAGATTTGCCGGAGATTTGAAGAAGAGGAGTTACTCCACGTAGATGTCGCCGGAGCCGGTGTGCACGTCCAGTATGGGGCCGCCATTGCCCACCTTGCCCTGAACGCGGTTGCGGGACATGCTGCCTTGTACCGTAACAGGGTGACTCACCTTGAGCGAGCCCGAGGAAGTCCGAGCGTCGATGTTAAATGATGCATTGGTCGGGATTTTGAGAGTAACGTTGCCCGATCCGGCGCCAAGTTGCCAGTCGGCGGTCGGCTCACCGTCCGCCACTATATCCCCGCTGCCTGTCTGAGCGTGCAAGCCACCTTTGATTCCGTGTAGTTTGATGTTCCCGGAACCAGTGCCCACGCGCACATTGCCGGCTGCCACTTGGCGCATCTCGAGATCACCGCTTCCAGTAGTGGCATTGATTTCTCCGGCGACGCCCTCAGCATGGATGTTGCCACTGCCGGCGGTCGCATTGAGCGAACCTTTTACAGAGCCGATTTTGAGATCTCCCGAACCTGAGCTCACATGCGCGTCGGCGCCCAGGCTATCTACCGTAATGTTCCCGGAGCCGGTCCTCGCCGTGAGCGGCAACTGCACTCCGTTGATGACCTGGTCGCCGGATCCGGTTTGCGAGGTTAGTCGCGTCTGGGCCGGAACCGTGAGATCGTAATCAATTGAGATGTTGCGGAACAGCTCATGGTCCTGGGTCCGCCCGATGTGAATGATATTACCTTGCTGCTCGATTGGCGGGTTCTGCTCAATGCGATGGATTCTGTCTTCCGCGCTGCTACCGAACAGCCAGGAGTTGCTGGCGTGGATTTTGGCGGAAACAATCACGGAGTCGCCAGCGCCCGTATGCACCGTTATGTTGCCGGAGCCGGAGACTACCGTCAGATCAACCGGGCCGTTGACCTTCAACGTACGATCAAAATGGCCAGTGACTGCTGCGCTTGCCGGCAGCAGCCCCAGCGCAAGGACAACAGCAATCAATGCAAAATTCCTGCTCGTTCTCATGATGTTCCTCCGCAATTATTGCAGCACTACCTGCTGGCCTTCGCTCAGGCCGTTCAACAGCTCGGTCTTGGAACCATTCGATATGCCCACGGCGACCGCAACCTTTCTTTTTCCTCCCTTGGCGCCTTGATCGGGAACCTCCACTGAAGCTTTGCGATCCTTGTCATAGATCAGCGCGCCCTCGGGGACAATCAGTACGCCTTTGTGCTCGTCCTGGATAATCTCCGCGTTGGCCGTCATTTGCGACTTGAGTTCGCCCTTGGCATTGTCGATTGATACGCGGACTTCAAACGTGGTCACATTATCCTTCTCGACACCCATCGGCGAGATCTTTGTCACTTTGCCGTAGAACGTCCGGTCCTTGTAGGACTCGACTTTAATCCGGGCCGGCTGGCCCATATAGACTTTCCCGATATCGCTCTCGTCCACCTTGCCTTTGACGTAGACCTGGCGCGTGTCGCCCAGGGTCATGACCAGCGTCGCAGACGACCCCAGCACCAGGATTGAGCTGACCGCGTCGCCCACCTCGACATCACGCGAGAGAACCACACCATCAATCGGTGAAACGATGGTGGAATTCCGATACTCCTGTTCTTTTTGTGCCAGCTCCGCCCCGGCCTGCGCTACCTGGGCCTGGGCCTGGGTCACCTTGGCTTTGGCAGAAATCACGTTTGCCTGTCCGAGTTGCTGCTTGTTTACGGCCATCTCGTAATTCTTTTGCGCATCGTCCAGCGCGGAAGGCGAGACCACGCCGTCTTTCGCCATGGTCTGGGCACGCTCATAAGCGCGCTTCAGCATGGGCACATCGGGCCCCACTGCATCTACTTTGGCCCGCTGGAGATCGGCATCGGCGGCGCGAGCCGCAGCCTCGGCAGCCTGAAGTGAGGCCTTCTCCTGGTTCACTTGCGCCAGAATCTCTTCCTTATCAAGCTCCGCCAGCACCTGCCCCTGCTTCACTGGCTGTCCGTAATCGACCCAAAGCTTTTTTACGATGCCGCTGGCTTTGGATTTAACCTCAACTTTGGTGATGGGTTCTATTTTCCCTGTTGCGACCACGCTTTTGGCCAGGTCGCCTTTTTCCACCTTGGCCAGGCGAGACGGGTCGATTTTTGCTCCTCCACGTGTTGCGGCCACCAAACCGACAACGATGACCAGTACGACGGCAATCCCGCCCACAATGTAGACGAGCCGCTTGCGCTTATTTTTCCCGTTGGCCACGTGAAGCCCCTTTCTAAGGTTTCAGTCAGAGAATACGTCGGAAGGATTTATTTGGTTCCAGGAAAGAACGCCATGGGTCTTTAGACCTTGCAGGGCGAAAAAAGAGAGCAGTTCAGGTAAGGTGATTTCCGTCGGGGTTCGTGTCCTTTTGCGCGGCCCGTTTCCGAGACTACCCGGTGTATTATGGGACTCCATATGGTAACCCTGGTGCTGCTGAGGATCATTGTGGTGGTCCTGCTGGTGGCAGCCAATGCCTTCTTTGTAGCCGCTGAATTTGCCATGGTCAGCGTCCGGGACACCCGGATCCAGCAGATGATTGAGCAGCGGCGGATCGGCGCGCGCATCGTGCAGCGCATCCAGCAACATCTCGACGAATTTTTGCCTGCCGTCCAGTTCGGCGTGACCCTGGCCAGCCTTGGTCTGGGCTGGGCGGGTGAAGGCACTCTGGCTGCCATCATCCAGCCCTGGCTCGGCGATGTTCCTTATGCCAGAGTTTATGCGCACGGACTGGCAGCCACCCTGGCCTTTGTCGCGATTACCTACCTGCTGGTCATTCTGGGCGAATTGGTTCCCAAATCGCTCGCTTTGGAGCGGGCCGAGCGCGTTGCGCTAGCCGTGGCAGCACCCATGGATTTTTTCATGCGAGTTGCGCACCCATTCCTGGTGGTTATGAACAAATCGGCCAACCTGGTGCTGCGCGGATTTGGGTCGCGGCTCCGACGGGAGGGTAGCGGCCATTCCGCGGAGGAGTTGAAGCTGATTGTTACCGCCAGCCGGCGCGTCGGCCTGCTGCCCGAAGCAGAAGAAGATATGATTCACCACGCGCTGGACCTCAACAACCTCACGGCGCGAGAAATCATGGTTCCGCGGCATAAAATCTTCTCCCTGTCGGCCGACATGCCGGTAGAGGAAGCCATGGCAAAGGTCGTGGAGGAACAACACTCGCGTGTGCCGGTATACGATCCTGAAAAAGGCCGCGAGAACATCATCGGCCTCCTCTACTCCAAGGATATGTCCCGTATGATGCACATGCGCCTCGCCAGCGGCATGATGTTTACCGGCAAATCCTCAGGGCTCAAGGTCCGGAACCTCATGCGGGAGATCCTCTTTGTCCCGGAAGCTAAAACCGTCGGGGACCTGCTGCAGGAATTTCAGCAGCGCAAGCGGCACTTGGCCATTGTGGTGGATGAGTTCGGATCCACCAGCGGCCTGGTGACCGTAGAGGACGTGCTCGAACAACTCGTCGGCGAACTGGAAGATGAGTTTGATGTTGCGCAACGGCCGGTGGTGTCACTCGCCTCCGGGGCCGTGGTGCTCGACGGCACTGCGAATATCCGCGACTTGGAAGTGCAGTATGACATTGAGCTGCCGCGCGATGAGGGTTTTGAAACGCTGGCCGGGTTTGTCATGGCGCAACTGGGAAAAATCCCCAAAGGCGGGGAATCGTTTGAGTATCAAGGCCGCCGCTACACCGTGCTGAACATGGAAGGCCATCGCATCGCGCGGGTGAAGATTGAGAGCGTACATCAGCCGATGGAGACGGCGAGTTGATGCTTTTTGAAATCCCGAGCGGAGCTGGCGCATAAAGGTCAAATGTTTCGCTACATCTCAGTCCGCCTGCTCTACACCGTTCCCGTGCTGTGGCTTGTCGTTTCGGTTGTCTTCCTGATGATCCATCTCGTTCCCGGCGATCCCATCCAGCAGATGCTCGGAGAAGGCGCATCCGCAGCCGATCTTCAGGCGGCGCGGCATGCATATGGCCTCGATGTTCCGATTGGCGAACAGTATGTCAACTATTGGAAGGGCGTGCTTCACGGCAACCTGGGGCGATCGCTGCGATTTGACCAGCCTGTGACCAAACTGGTGGTCCAGCGTTATCCGCAGACGCTGCAACTAACCATTGCATCCATGATCGTGGCCCTTCTGATCTCCATTCCAGCCGGCGTCCGATCAGCACGGCGACGAAACCGCTGGGATGATCGCCTGCTCAGCTTTATCAGCCTGCTTGGTCTTTCTTTTCCTAATTTCGCGCTCGGCCCGATTCTCATTCTGTTCTTTGCCATTTACCTCGGCCTGTTGCCGGTGTCCGGATCGGGAAGTCTCGCGCATCTCGTTCTTCCGGCCATCACCATGGGCGGCGCTCTGGCCGCCATTCTTACCCGCATGGTGCGCACCGCGATGCTGGAAGAGTTGAGCCAGGATTACATCCGCACCGCCCGCGCGAAGGGCCTGCCGGAAAATATCGTTGTGTACAAGCACGCCCTGCGCAACGCGCTGGTGCCGGTGTTGACAGTAGTCGGTCTCCAGTTCGGAGCGCTTCTAGCGGGTGCAATTGTCACAGAAACCATCTTCTCCTGGCCGGGCATCGGGCGGTTGACGATTCAGGCCATCGGCAATCGCGACTACTACCTTGTCGAGGGTTGCATCCTGATGATCGGGCTGACCTACGTCGCCGTAAATTTCATCACCGATTTCTTCTACTCGCTGGCCAACCCACGGATTCGGCAATAGGTTTGTTATTCCGAGGTGCGAATTTTGCAAATGTGCTGGTGATCCTTGGCTTCCCAGTTCGTCGAATACTTATGCGACGTACGCTGGTTGTTCTGCTTCTTGTGGCGGGCACAGTTGTAGGCCAATCCACTTGTGATCTTCCCTCGGGAAAAGAACTCTCGCCCGCGCAGCAGCAGCAATTCAAGAAGCTGCTCACCAGCCCAGACGATCACGCGGCTGTACGTTTTGCCATGGCACTGAGCTATGCCAAAATCGGCAACCGGAAACATGCCCTCACGAATTTGCAGCACGCCCTCGCTGCCACCCCATGGCTCGATCCCGCCACTGAGTCCGACTTCAAAGCACTGCAATCATGCGAGCCGTTTCGCAAACTGGTGCAGCGGGTTGAGAAGAAACATCCGTCGATTTCTACCGGCACGACAGTTGTTACTGTCTCGCAGAAGGATCTGATTCCCGAAGGGCTGGCGGTGGATTTGTCCGCCGGGACGTTCTATCTCAGTAGTATCCACCACCGCAAAATTGTGAAGATTGCTTTAGACGGCACCGCCACCGACTTTGTGGCTGAAGGGCAGAGTGGCTTGTTGTCCGTACTCGGGATCCACGTTGATCCTGCCGACCGCAGTATCTGGGCCGCCAGCGAAAGCGAAGGTTCTGCCGCGCTTTTCCATTTTGATGCCGTGGGCCGGACCCTTTCTAGTGTGGCTCCAAAGGATCCAGGCAAGCACCTCTTCAACGATCTTGTGATTACGCCTTCCCGCGACGTTTACGTTACGGACAGTGAAGACGGCAGTATCTATCGGCTCCCGCGCGACTCCAAAGAGCTTGTTCGCATCGGGCTGGGTGGCAGACTCTATCCTAACGGCATTGCGTTATCAGGAGACGCCAAGTCTCTTTACGTGGCGCATGCCTTCGGCATTGCCCGGGTTGATCTCACCAGCGGAAACGTCAGCGAATTAGAGGCGTCGAATGGAATCAGCCTGGCTCAAAGCGACGGTCTTTATTACTGGCGTGGCAACCTTATTGCGATCCAGAACGGCTTTGGCCAGAATCGCATTGTGCAACTCCGCCTGACACCGGACGGCAAAGCGGTGAGCGCGGGCAAGTTGCTGGAATTCCGCTCCGCCAGTCTGGAACTGCCCACTACGGGTGCGATTTACAACGGCTGGTTCTACTACATTGAGAACAGCCAGATCGATCACGAAGAACATGGCAAATTGAAGGACGCGGAGCATCTCAAGCCGGTTCGGATTGCACGCCTTCGTTTAGGCGATTAAATCTTAAGCTGCACGATGGTGGCACTGATGAGCGCACCTGAAATTTCGATTCTGGCCACGCTGATCGGGAGCTTGAATCTTCGCGGACCCGCACTTCCTGGATTCAGGTATAGCACTCCGTCCTTGATTTCCTGCCGTGGTTGATGCGAATGGCCGCTTATCACAACGTCAAACCCCGCAGCTTTGGGATTCAGGTCGAGTGCGTTTAGATCGTGGATGACGTAAAAGCTCTTGCCGGCAAGCTCAATGACCTGCATCTCTGGAAAATCGCGCGCCCAGGTCTGCACGTCAACATTGCCGCGAATCGCCGTGACCGGTGCAATTTGTTTGAGCTCGGAAATGATCTCCGGTGCGCCAATATCGCCCGCATGGATGATGTGCTCTGATCCGCGCAGAGCCTCAAGAGCTTGCGGCCGTAACAAGCCGTGTGTATCCGAAATGACTCCTATAATCATTCTTGGGATTTTCCGCGTCTCCGGGCCTCCGCGGTGAGCGAGATCACTCCGCTATCTAGAGTCCCGCTTCAATCCGCGATCGCGGATCCATGTAATCGCGCAGCGCATCGCCGATAAAATTAAACGACAACACGGCCAGCATCACCGCCAGAGCAGGGAACAGGACCAGATGAGGCGCGTCAAACAAGTGAGCGCGTGCGTCATTCAGCATCGACCCCCAACTCGCGGTTGGCGGCGGAACACCCAGGCCCAGAAAACTCATGGTAGCTTCCGCCAGAACCGCGCCGGCCATTCCGATGGCGCCCTGCACAATCACCGGCTGAATGATATTGGGAAGAATGTGGCGGGTTACAATGCGCCAGTCACTCGCGCCCAGCGCCCGCGCGGCTTCTACAAATTCACGCTCGCGCACCGCCAGCACCTGAGCGCGCACAAGGCGCGCATAGCCAACCCACCCGCCGATGCAAAGGGCAAGAATGAGATTAAGGATTCCGGGACCAAGGAATGCCACAAATGCAATCGCCAGCAGAATGCCGGGAAAAGACAGGAAGGCATTCATGATGATCACGTTGAAAATCCGATCTGTGAGCCCGCCGTAGTAACCAGCGATAGACCCAAAGAGCAGGCCCAGCAGCAGCGACCCGGCGACCACGCTGGTGCCCACTAACATGGAGATTCGATCGCCATAAATGACGCGCGAAAGAATGTCGCGGCCCAATTCGTCCGTGCCAAACCAGTGGGCCGCGCTGGGAGCTTGGAGGCGGATCGCCAGATTGATCTGGCTCGGACTTTGGGGCGCGATCCAGGGGGCAAACAAGGCAAATACGATGAAGATGAGAACCAGCGTCATACCAATCGCAGCCAGCCAGTTTTGCCGGCCAAGCGCGCCTGCAGCGGACCAGGTGCTAGAACCCGAAGCCATTGGCTATTGGCCGCGATGCATGGCCGAGAAATCAAATCTTCCCAGGTAGATCGGATAAGAAGTGGGCGCCTGATTCTTGGTCACGTCAATGGGGTACGGTAAATCCTGCGTCGTAGGAAATCCCCAGATGTCTCCGTTCGTGAGATCGACCACTACCTTGCCGACCACCTGTTTTGACTTGTCGGGCGCAACGAGCATCGTGGTTCCGGGTTCAATGTAGTAATGAGCATTTTCTGATTGCGCGTGCGCCACTTTGGGTTCGAATATCGGGCGCAGCGTAAGTACACCAAGGAAGAAGACCGAGACCGTCAGCAGGACGCGATCATAAAGACTCAATTTCACAGGAAACCTCCACTGCCTGAAAAAGCAAAGACCCCAAGTGCGCGATTTAGCCGGCGCTAGCGCAAAACCGTTTGTCTTACTATTCTTTTCAGGGCACGCACAAAAACCTGGTTCTGTTCCGGCGTGCCAATGGTTGCGCGAATGCCGTTGGGAATCCCCCAGGCCGAAAGCGGACGCACGATCACTCCTTCTGCCTGCATGCGACGCGCAAATGCGCTGGCGTCCTCTTCGACTTCAAAGTAGATGAAGTTGGCGCTGGTGGGAACGGCACGAAGTCCCAATTCGGAGAACTGCGGAAAGAGCCATTCCGCTCCTGCTGCGTTGTTCTCCACCGTCCGCCTGATGTGGCCTTCATCGCGGATGGCTGCCAGTCCAGCGGCTTGAGCCAGCACAGAAACAGAAAACGAATTGCGTACGCGCCCGAAGTACTGAAACAATTCCGCATCTCCGCAGCCGTATCCAAGTCGAATGCCGGCCAGGCCGTGCGCTTTGGAGAACGTTCGGAGCACGATTACGTTGCGCCGTCCGGCGCGGACGTAATCCATGGACCGCGAATACGTGATGCCACGCTGGGCGGCAAAGTAGCCGGCGAAATCGGAATAGGCCTCATCCAGCACCACGAGCACGTGATCAGGCACGCGGGCCAGGAATCTGTCTGTTGCGTCCGCGTCAAACATTGTGCCGGTTGGATTGTTGGGGTTGGCCAGAATCACGACTCGCGTGTTGTCGTTGATTGCTGCGGCTATGGCGTCGAGGTCGTAGCTGTCTTGCCGCATCGGAGTAGTAATGAGTTGACCGCCCGCAGCCCGGGTCACAATGGGATAGCTAATGAAAGAGCGCTCGCTGGTAATGCAGTTCAGTCCCGGACCCAGAAGAGTGCGAGCCAGGATGTCGAGCAGTCCGAGCGATCCATCTGCCAGAAAAATCTGTTCGGGAGCAATGTTATGGCGCGCCGCCAGCTCCGCGCGCAGCTCTGATGCGTCATTGTCCGGATAGAGATTCACTTCGGATGCTGCCGCGCGAATGGCCTCCACCGCGCGTGGCGAAGGACCAAATGGGTTCTCATTCGAGGCCAACTTGATCATGCTCAGGCCGGATTCGCGCTGCGCCTGCCGCACTCCCTTGCCCGGAACATATCCCACCAGCGAACGGATATGCGGAGGAATCAGGTCGATGATGGTCGGCTTCATCAGAGGAGAAGTGTTACAGGCCTTTGTATCACGAAGGTGCGCGATTGGCCAGTAACGAACGACATGCTGATCCTTGCTTAGTGGCCGTAGCGCGAATGCGGACCCCGTGATCCATAACGCTTCGCAGCCCTTGCTGGAGGCTGAGGTGGGCGCGCACCCTGCTGTTTTCCAGGCCTGCTACCAGCCGCGAAACCACGCGTGTTGCGCTCAAACTGTTGTTGCGCCTCCTCTTTGCGCTTTGGACGGTTTGGAAAATTTCTATCACGCTGACCTGTAAATTTTGGCTTCGCCGCTTCCGGATGTGATTCCTGTGCTCGAACCTGTTTGCTGCGTGGCCTGGACCACTCCCGGTTTGGACGTTTCCTGCCGGCTTTGCCGATAAACCGCGCTGCTGTTTTCGCTGCACTGCGCTCCGGCGCAGCAGAATCAGGCCGGCGCCCTGACTTGCGCAACGCGGAAAGCTCCTGTGGCGTCAGGTCACGGTACTGACCTGGCTCTACGTCTAGCTCCAAACGACCATAGCGCACACGTTTGATTTTCTCCACATGATGGCCAATCTCTTCAAACATGCGGCGTATCTGACGGTTCTTGCCTTCGATCAGCGTGACTTCATACCAGGGATTGTCGGCTTCACGGACAATGCGCACCTGCGCCGGAGCGGTGTGCAGCGGACGAGTCCCGCGCTCGCCCGGCTTGCTGCCAATCCGAATGCCGTGCCGCAGCTTGTTAATGTCGTCTTCATTCGCGTGTCCGGAAATCTTCACCAGGTATGTTTTGGGAACGTGCGAAGCCGCGCGAGTGAGGAAATTCGCCAGTTCGCCATCATTGGTCATGAGCAGCAGGCCTTCGCTGCCGTAGTCGAGACGGCCGACCGGATAAATGCGCTCGCCAACGTTCTTGACCAGTTCCATGACCGTAGGCCGGCCTTCCGGGTCAGAAACCGTAGTCACATAACCTTTAGGCTTGTTCAGGAGGAGATAAATGTGGCGCTCTGAGCCGCGCAGCAGTTTGCCGTCAACTTTGATATGATCCCGCTCAGGATCGGCCTTGCTGCCGAGTTCGGTCACGGTCTGCCCGTTTACAGTGACTCGTCCCTGCGCGATTAATTCCTCCGCTTTTCGGCGTGAGGTGATTCCCGCAGCGGCAATGATCTTTTGCAAGCGCGCGACGGCCACCCCTAGCCACCTGTGCTTTCCGACGCGACTTCGCCGGTCACCTGTTCATCTGTTTGGTCGTGACGAGGATCGGAAGAGACGGTTGGCTCCGTCACGTTCTGTGGTATCTCGGCTTCGTCATCGGCGAGTTGCTCGACTCCGCCGTCTGCTAGCGCTGATTCCGCTGCAGTCTCGGGATTGACGTCCGGCACTCCCGTTGCATCCGGAATCGCGGTGTCGCGCGGATAGAGCTCTTCCTGCAGTTCGCCTGCAGCGAGCTTTTCAAATTCCTCTAAACTTGGCAGTTCGCTCAGATCTTTCAGGCCAAAGCGGAGAAGAAAATCTTTGCTGGTCTTGTACAGCATCGGCCGGCCGACAACCGCTTTGCGTCCCGCGGTGGTAATCAGCTTCCGCTCCAGCAGAGTGCCGATTACACCCGCTGCATCCACGCCGCGAATCTCGCTGATTTCGGGCACTGTGACCGGCTGCTTGTAGGCGATGACTGCAAGCGTCTCCAACGCCTGCAGCGACAGCCGGATCGGCGGCTTTAAGCTCTTCGAGAAAGCGCGCACCAGATCGTGATGTTCAGGCTTGGTGGACATGCGGTACCCGCCCGCCACCTGGCGAATCTCGATTCCGTGATCTTCGCGATTGAAATCCGCCATCAGCTCTTCCAAGAAGGGCCTGAGCAACGCGCGCAGCTCCGCTCGCTCTGATTTTTCTTTTTCCTTACCTTTAGCTTTCTTTGCCAGGACGGCCGCGGTTTCCGTTTCCGGAGCTGTGCCCGGAGCCGTGGCGCCGTTCTCCACCGCGCCCAAATGCTCTTCGGCCTGCTCCGGATGCGGCTCAGAGATCGGGACCGGAGCAGCGTCATTCTGCGCTGCCTGCCTGAGCGCCAGCAGATCATCTTTCAGCAGCACGGCGAGCTGGTCCAGCGTGATGGGATCTTCCGCCGCGTAAATCACTGCTTCGAGTTCGGCTTTGATGGACATAGGAGTTAGCAGCTAGCAATTAGCAGATGGCACTGATCTATTATCGAATGGCGACCATTCGCTACTCTCGCAATTCGATGGCCAGCCGGTTTTTCAATCGTCAATCTTTGGCACTTTTGGCACTTCTGGCAACGTCTTTGGCCAGTTGCCAATTGCTATTTGCTCATTTCCAATCATCTCTCGCCGCCACGGCGCCTTCGCCCATGACCGTATCGAACATGGCATGTTTTTTGAGCAGAATGTCGCCGAAGACACGGTCCTGGCGCAGCAGCACAGCCTGCAATCTTACCAGCTCCAGCAGCGCGAGGAATGATGCGATGAGCGCATGCCGTGAGGTGATGTGCTGCAGCAGGCGTTTGAGCCGGATGGGCCGATCTTCCATCAGCAATCGCCGGCGGAAGTACTCAATCATTTGAGCTACCGTCACCGTTTCCTCGTTCACCTGCAGCATGGGGCGAGAACGTGCTCGTTCCAGGATCTCCTGAAAAGTCTTCACCAGGTCAACGACATCGGCGTCGAGTTCCGGCTCGGTACCTTCCGCATCACGGAATTCCTTCAACGAGGGATTGGTGACGACAGCGTCTTCAATCTGCTGCTTCTGCAGGAGCATCTGCGCGGCGTTTTTGTACTTCTCGTGCTCCAGCAGGCGCTGGACCAGCTCTTCGCGTGGATCTTCTTCCGTTCCCGCAGGAGCATCCGGATCGCGCGGCAGCAACATTTTGCTCTTGATATGGATCAGCAGCGCGGCCATATAAATAAACTCTGCCGCAACGTCCACGTCCAATTGCTTCAGGTTCTCGACATACCCCAGGTACTGCGCCGTGATCTTGGCAATCGGAATGTCGTAGATATCAATGTCCTGCTTGCGAATAAGATCCAGCAGCAAATCCAGCGGGCCGTCATAGACGGCGCCGACGGTAACGGCGAAGGGGAACTCGCTCGTCTGCGCTGCCGCGGATTGGACGTTTTCTGCCACGAATCGAGCTTTCTAATTCATTCTAATCGTTTTCGCGAGCTTAGATCGTGCCTGGGCTGTGGATTACGCGACCATTTCACGCAGTCATTTTTGAAGTTTTTGTTTCTGATGCCGGAGATCACGCGCGCGCTGAACGGCGTCCCGGAGATCCATGGCCCTCTGCTTAACCTCTCAGCCGTTTAGCCCCCACCCCCTCCCCTGCCTTTTTGGTTTCACACACTTACCGCGTTCGACCGTACGGTGACCGTACGGTGGAGCCTCAATTCAGCTGCTTCATCGCCGGTTCGCCCCGCTGCGTATGCATCGAAGTGCCGGGTTTTCCAGTCCCGGCGATGTAGCTTCGAGGTGCCGATCCGGGTGATGTGCAACCCCTCTGCCCATCGCCACCCCAGAAACACCAAACCGTGGCGCTGAAACTTAGGCAATTCCTGACCACAAGGAGGACAACCAAGATACAAATAAAATACGAAAGTATCGTAACCGAATTTGGGATTGGTTGGCAAGCAGAGCCGAAGATCTATCACCCACAGCTCCGTGGGACGCCGGCGACAGGACACAAGTGAAAGTGTGTTCGGAGTCCGGGAAGGTCCACACCCGCAAAATCTCAGAGTTTACTGGAGCGCGCTGTAATCGCCCTCATACTGCTGGATGGAAAGGTCGCCCGACCCGGTCGCGAGTGTTGCGCCGGCTGGTGTCTGCTTGAGTTCGATGAGGACGTTGCTGTTATCGCGCGCAAAGCTCTTCCAGTGATCTTGAACAATTTTCGGCGGGAGCACATAGTCGCGGAGAATACCGTTTTCTTCTGCCAAGAGGACAAGCACGTTCAGAGGCCGGTCGGGAAAACTGAATTTCTCGCCCGCCTTCGCCGTCTGTATTCCCACTTTACGGCCCTTGCGCGTAATGAAGACCTGGGGACGATCTTTGCGCAGCGGATTCATCTTGGAAACACGATCCACCCAGTCCGAAGTCACAATTTCGCGCCGCTCCTTTTCATCGGCTGCGCTGCTTACGGCTTCCGGCACACGCAAGCGCGCGCTGGCTCCTTTCAGCGAAATGTGCTCCTCGACCTTCTCCAGACTGAACAGCCCGATTGCCTCGCGCACTGCGTGCATCGTAGCTTCTGCTGCTTCGCGTGCCTGCCGGTCTCCGTTTTCGATGACTTTCCTGAGCAGCTCCGGTTTTGTGGCGAACTGTTTGCGTCGCTCGCGAATCGGCCGCAAATGCGCTTCTGTGCTCTCAACTGCCAGCGCTTTGCATTCCACGCATGTGATCCCCGCCTGGGTGCAGCCCTTCGTGATGTAGGCCAGCCGATCAGGTGGACTGAAGATCTGGTGCAAATTGCCTACCGGACACCGATCCGGGCTGCCTTGGTCCGTCAGTTTGGGACGGTCGGTCACGCTGTTGTTGATTTTCTCCGCCAGAGTATCGGCTTCTTCACTGAGCAGGATGGAGTTGCCGTACGACTTGGACATTTTGCGCTTATCCATGCCCAGCAGCTTCGGCGTTTTTGTCAGCAGAACGTCCGGCTCTTTAAGCAGCGGCTTCGGGCCGCGAGAGTAGAACTGGTTGAAGCGGCGCGCCACCTCGCGCGTAAGCTCAACGTGCGCAACCTGGTCTTCCCCCACGGGAACATAATCCGCCTGGTAGATCAGAATATCGGCAGCCTGAAGCAGCGGGTATCCGAGAAATCCGTAGGTATGCAGGTCTTTATTGGCCAGCTCGCGTTGCTGGTCCTTATAGGAAGGCACGCGCTCCAGCCAGCTTAGCGGGGTCACCATGGAAAACAGCACATGCAGCTCGGCATGCTCTCGCACGTGCGATTGTACGAACATGGTGCACTTTTCCGGATCGAGCCCGGCGCCCAACCAGTCGAGCAGCACTTCCACCGTGCTATCGCCGACTCGGGAAGTATCTTCATAATCCGTGGTCAGAGCGTGCCAGTCGGCAATAAAGAAAAAGCACTTGTGCGTGTGCTGCAGCTTTACCCAGTTCTGCAGCGCACCCACGTAATTGCCGAGGTGTAGTCTTCCGGTTGGACGCATGCCGCTCAGCACGCGCGGTTGTGTCTTTTCTGGCTGGTCTGTCATGGTTAGTAAACGCGAGTTTCTTCGATGTTATCACGTGTCTTCGCAGGTTCAACCGCGTGTGACGCGTGGAAGCACAGTCCTTCAACCTACTTCGATTCCTTCACGGCTCCCGCCTGCTGCGGTGCGATGGTCTTCACCTTCACCGGCTTGGCAGGAACTCCCGCGGAGATCGTGAACGGCGGAACGTCTTTGGTCGCCACGCCCATGGAACCCAACAGTCCGTGTTCGTGCACGCGCACGCCGCTCATCACGGTTGCGTGATACGTGATGCGCGCGCGGGGACCGATCTCCGTCTTCTGGTTGGTCACGATCATTCCGTCATTCAGATCATGCTCGTGCGAATACACGTTGGCGTAGTCGGAAACGGAAGAGCCATCGTGAATCACCACTTCGCCACGGTCGTCCAGCAGCGTGTACTTGTGGATCGTACAGTTGTCGCCCACGCTCAGGTTGTAGCCGAAGGAGAACTCAACACCGTGGAAGATCTTCACGTTCTTGCCAATATGTTTGAAGATGTGTTTCGCCAGCATGTAGCGCACGCGAAAGCCCAGCCAGTGGTTCAGCCCCAGGGGAGAGCGGTCATACATCATCCAGAACCATATCAGCGGCTTGCGCTCCGCGTACTTCTGCGCATCCACGTCGCCATAGTATTCAGGCTCCAGCGTGGCATTGCGCGGATCAAAATTGTAGATAAGGGCCTGTTCAGCCAGAGGCGTCTGCGGGCCCGGCTCAGCGTATGAGCGGCCGAGGTAAAGTTCATGCAGGGTCTCGCGCACGACCTTACACCGATGCTCGATGTCCCGGTTTGAGAACTCCTCGTCCAACTTCTGGATCCAGTCCAGAAAAGCCTTGTCGGCAGCCGGTATGGGACGCAAATCGCGGTATTCGAATCGTGGCATGCAAAGCCTCTCTGGTTCAACAGGTTGAATCTCCAATGATATAACGTCGATTAAAAGATTCGTCAGAGGTGCGGTTGGATTCGGGCATTGTCCAAGCAACTTTAGGGCATGAGGTTTAATCAAGGTTTCGAATTGGAAAAGCGACTCGCTGCACAGCCGAGGACGCCTCTACTACTAAGGCCTTAAATGCGTTCTTTTTCGGAGCGATTTTGGGTGGCGGCGGAGAGCTTGAATTGCGGTGGGCTCCCGCGACGGGTCAGCGGAGCAGTTCCTTCACCCGCGCTCAAAGGGAGAGACGGACGAGAAGGGCTGGGGGCGGGTTCAGGATGGATTCTTGATTGGGAAAAGGTCTTCTCAAAGCCGGCTGCATGGAAAGACTCAGAGGCGCCTGTGCGACGTCTTCAATGAGTAGCAGCAGGCTTGTTACTCATTGCGGCTTGCCGCTGTGCCACACGACCTGACAAGAGCTAACGACTAATTGCTAATGCTAAGTGCTAACTGCTAGTTGCCAGCAGCTATTTCTGCGTCACTGTCAGTTTGTGATATCCCACAGTGGCGGTATCGATTTTGTCGGGCAACTGGAATTTCGAGTCCATGCCGATATTGGGGTATTTGGAAGTGATGTATTTGTCGACGAAGAACTGCAGCGCCATGTGAGGAATTTCCGTTCCATCCAGGCTCACTGTGTTGACGTGGACTCGGCCTTGTCCACCGGCGCCGGCCGCGTTTGCATTCACCGTGACATCGTGGACGCCGCTGAACAGGCCCATCAGCGGATTCGACGATTCCTGGCCTTCGCGGATTTTGTCGAAATCAACCGTCAGGAACGCTGTCACTTCTCCGGATGTGCCTTGCAGGCGCACTTTGTTTACGCCTTTCGGCAACTGTACTCGTCCGGAGGCGACATAGTCATTGATTTCATCCTCAGTCAGGACCGTCGGTCTCTGATCGGGGCGAGCTTTGCGACCGTTCTGCTCAATGTAGTTGAGCTTGGCCTGCATGCTCGAAGCGAGAGGATGGGCTGCGCGCGACGTTGTGTTCGGTTGGGTTTGACTGTTTAAAGCCGGCTGGACTGAGGCGCGCACGCCATCGCGCTTCTCCATGTAAAACCAGGAGCAGATCAGCAGGAGAGTGAGAATGATCCAGGAAAATTTCATCGCGTATGCACAGCAGTGGCTTCCACGTGAGGCGCAGCGGCGACTTCCGGTTTGTCCAGGGCGCCGGTAATCTCCCAGCGCGAGCCGTTGTCGCTCAGCTTCAATTTTGCCTGCCTGTCAACCAGAGACACTGTTCCGCTCATGTCATAGATGCGGTTTTCTGCCCTAAATTTGCTTGGCAGCACCTTCATGACTTGTTTCTCGATTTCAAGTGCGCCTTGAAGGCTTTGAAATTTAAACGGCTTGGAATCCACCAACAAAGAGCGTGAGAGGCCATTGTTCACGAGATATTCCACACGGCCATTCACGCTGTTGGCCATCTCCTCCGGCGTTGCTCCCTCAAACTTCAGTGAGTACTTAACATCGGCCCGGCCTGAAACCCATGAGATGGCCAGCGCCACATCCGGCTGCTTGAGATCAAGCTCGTCCATGGCGGCGCCGCTTACCGTTCCTGCGGCTGTGAAGCGGGGGCGCGAGGTGCTCCAGTCGGCATGCCACTCTCCCTGCGTCTGTCCTCCTGCCAGTCGCGCATTGATCCTGCTGACCAACAGCGCTTTGTTGCCAACTTCGACATGGGCCGAGAATTTTTCCAGCGGAAGCTGGGCCACGCTGAATTGTCCTACGGAAATGGTCCCGTCAGCGCGAAAGTCCGGCATCCGTGCTGAATCAGAAAAGAAAGGGATACTCCAGCCTCTGTCGGTAACGCCGAGCAGATGTCCCACATCGGCCATCGCGAGAGAGTCAGAGTGGAGGTCAAACTCCAGCGGGCACGGCAGTGTGTTACCAGGGCAACTCCAGGGGACGTGAATGTTCCCGGCAAAGGAAACAGGGGTATGTTCAAACTCACCCTTTACGTTTGCCAAGACCAGTTCAATCTCGCTGAGCTGGGCATCCGCTTCCGTAATGATAAGCCGGTCCTTGATGCCGGGAATCCAGGAAGCCACATTCTGGAGGTGCGCTGTGCCACGCACGTTGGCCGGCGCGAAGTTTGCCCAGGCTCCCGCGATATTTAGATCGACCACCGCAGACGCTGTCGTATTGCGTATCTCCGATGGGAACCCGGTGGTGCGACCAAGCTCAAGCAGCCGTTCCAGCGGGACCATCCCTTTGACGCCAATCCAGTAGCCGGCTGAGTCCGCGGTGCCTTGCACCTGGATTGAGGTGGAAGGCCCCATCTGCACAGAAAAAGCATCAATGGTGAGGGTATCGTTGGCGGTGGTTCTGGACTGCTGCTTCGGACGCGATTTCCGCCCGACCAGCGGACCAGGGCTCTCCACCGGCCCAATATGGAATCGCACCGGGCTGACAGCAAATGGCCTGTCCCCTGCGGCGGATTGGATTTGGAAAGCCGACGTCATGCCTGTGCCGTGCCAGTCGCGCACGCCGTTATGCGAGTGAAAGCCGAAAGCAGCATTCAAGTCGCCGGTCGCGCTGAGGTCATTGGGAAGGGTTTTCCTCGCATGACGCGCGACGGTGGTAACCATTGACATGGGAATCCGTGTAGCCACCATGGAGAGGTCGTAGTCGCGCGGTGTATTGCTGGACCATCGCGCCGTGAGCAGCACACCGCCGCTTCCTAGCGGAGTGTCGCACTTCATCTCCAGTGAGTGGTTCACGTAGTTGCCCAGGCAGCGTGTGCTCAGGCGCGGCATCTGGTTACGATCAATATCGTAACGGCGGAACTCTCGCAGCTCGCCGGAAGCCAGGATGTGGAGATTTTCTGGCGTGCCGGTAAGCCGGGCGTTTCCGCTCAACCCGCCACGCCATCCTTTGTCATGACCGGTGAGCAGCGTTGTCCATTGCCCGAGCTGCGCATTGTCCCAGGACACGCCAATGCGCAAAGGTGTCTTGGGCAGATCCGGCGAGCGGCGCAGGTCGCCTTCCAGGCGGAGTGTACCCGTATCGCTCAAATTCATGTCCGTGCGCACGGGCTGTCCCTCAAGCCGCACGTGCCACACGTCTTCAGCGGCGAGCCAGAAAGCAAAATCAGTGCTGGTCAGCGTGAATGGCTTCTTTTCCGGGCCGGCTTTCAGATTGATCCGGCCGCCGGTGGCCTCGATGTAAGGGAATCGAGGACGCTGCTCTGCCTTTCTCTTGGCCGTGGGAGCTGAGGGCACCTGTTCTACACGTTTCAGCAGCGATTCAAGATTCCATTGACCCTTGGAATAGACAAGATTCAGGCTCGGCGGGGCCGAATCATCAGTGAGTTTCAGATTGGCAATTTCCAGCCGGCCGTGCCAGAGAGAAGTGAGACGGAGATCAGCGGTGACCTTGCCGCACATCAGCAGAGGTTCAGCGCTGAACGCCGGGTCATCCATCACCTGCAGGTTGTAAATGTCAAAACCGGGGCGTGGAAAAACGCGATACTTAACCTGCCCGATCTTTACCTGCCGCCCCAGCGCGCTGCTTAAAGAACCTGCCAGACTGTCGCGAAAACGGACGCCATTGATGTTGGGCGGCAGAAAGACGGCCAGCGCCAGCAGGACAACGGCAGCGACAATGAACTTCTTTCCAGTAATGTTTCACCTCTCAATGGACCAGGTGCAGGGTTCTCCGCCAGCGAGTCATGGGGATGAAGTGAGTCGCTGTGTATAGAAACGATCCAATGCGCTCAGGAATCGATCTGGGCGCGAAGTCGTCGGCCGTCTGGTTCAGCGACCAGGCAATAAAGAGGGGGGCTCCCATGATGTTTTCTTTCGGGACAAAGCCCCAGAACCGGCTGTCATAACTTACATCGCGATTATCTCCCATCGCGAAGTAGTGGCCGGGTGGAACGACCAGGTCCTCACCCTGGATGTACTTGTGAATGCTCGCGGCCCACTCCGGCGTTGCCCTTCCGAAGGGGCTGAACGCGGGAAAATCATCGCGGTACTCATCCGGCGCGTGATACGGGCTGTTTTCGTCATAGTAAACATAGGGCTCTTTCTGCGCCACCCCATTGATAAACAGCTTGCGATCAACCAGATGAATGCGATCACCGGGGACGCCCACGATGCGCTTTACCAAATAGAGCCCGGGCTCAGCGGGAGAGACAAAAACCGCAATGTCACCGCGATGGATATCGTGATAAGGCATGAGAAAGCGGGGAAATCGATTGCCTGTTGGAGTGAGCCGGTCCACGAATACATGATCCCCGATCAGAAGCGTGCGTTCCATGGATGATGAAGGAATCTCAAAGTGCTGTATGACGAAGGTGATGATGAACAGGCCGGAAATAAAGACCGCGGCAAATCCAGCTATCGATTCCGCCAGTGTCTCTTTGTGTTTCTCTTCTCCTGTGCTTTTGCTTTGGTTTACCAATTTGCTGTTTCCTGAAGAATAAGCTGCTCAGCGCACCATGTGGAACATGCGGTTCCACCTGGTATCGCTGAAAAAATGAGTAATGATATGCAGAATGAACGCCGCTCGGTCGCCAAGCGAGGTTTGCTCCCACTGGTTCGCAGGGGTCTCGAAAGACCAGTAAATAAACAATGGCCTGCCTATGATGTTTTCCTGCGGAATGAATCCCCAGTAACGGCTGTCGAGGCTATTGGATCGGTTGTCGCCCATTCCAAAGTAGCTGCCCGCCGGTACAACAATCTCGCCGTTTTGTATGTGCGTGTTCAGGACCATGGGCCATTCGGAATACACGTTAGGGACGCCCGCTGCTGGGTATTTAGGAAAATCATCCCGGTACGGGTCATAAACACCGTGGTCGGGATTCAAATACGGCTCATTTTGCGGCTGGCCGTTGACGAACAGCTTGCCGCCTTGCAGATGAATGTGGTCTCCCGGAACGCCCATGATCCGCTTGACCACGTACATTCCCGGTTCTTTGGGATGGAGGAAGACGATCACTTCGCCACGGTGAGGAGAACGATAGGGCACCAGCGGACCAACGTATCCTGCTGC
>DATNDP010000169.1:0-5431 GCA_035553195.1 Candidatus Acidiferrales bacterium | reverse complement strand
GAACCGCCCGCGTGAAAAGCAGATTGCCAGTTGCCGGATCCTGCCACCCGGTACTTCACGTGGTTAGCAGCGTTTTTGTCGGTTGTCCAGTGAATGCTGGCTGAATTTCCAGTGATGTTGCTGATGGTTGGCCCCTGTGTAATCTGAACGTTCTTTTCAGATGCCTGGTCCATGGTGTTGGTCTGGGCCCATACCATCGCCGAAAAGACCAGGAGCGACAAGACAGCGATTGTCCATTTGGGTTTCATTTTATTCCTTCTCCAGGGGAACAGGGGTCAGAAGAAGATTATGGGACACACACTTTGCCTGACCGGCGCCTGTGCTCGCGCCTCAAGGCATGCCGATCTAAACATTTTGCTTAATACTTAGGACGCCATTCCAGCAAAGAGAGGTTGCCAGAGGGAATCCGGCACTCATTGGATGGCATTAAACCTGCAGTGCCCCAATCAGCTCGGTGATACGTTTCACCCGGTGTTCCACGCACCAGCGCTGGAGGCCATCAACAATCTTTTCCGTAGCGCAGGGGTCCCAGAAGTTGGCAGTGCCCACCTGGACCGCGGCAGCGCCGGCCAGCATGAACTCCACCACGTCGGTGGCTGTGCTGATTCCTCCCATGCCGATGACAGGAATGTCTACGGCATGCGCGGCCTCATAAACCATGCGCAGGGCAATCGGCTTGATCGCCGGTCCGCTGAGGCCCGCGGTGACGTTGGAGATCCGCGACTTACGTGTTTCTGCATCGATGGCCATGGCCACGAAGGTATTGACCAGCGAAAGAGCATCGGCGCCGGCGTCCGCTGCGGCGCGCGCCATGGCCGGAATGCTGGTTACGTTGGGGGTGAGCTTGACGATCAGCGGTCTCCGCGAAGCCGATTTACACGTGGCCACCAGCTCTTCCAGCATGGTTCGGTTCGTTCCGAACACCATGCCACCCTCGTGGGTATTGGGACAGGAGACGTTGAGCTCGTACGCGGCGATTCCCTCGGCTTCATTGAGGATCCTGACGGTTTCAACATAGTCTTCGCGCGTGAAGCCAAAAACATTTGCGATGACGACCACGTTTTTCTTCTGGCTGAGCAGCGGCAGTTTTTCCTGTATAAACGTCCGCGCGCCGATGTTCTGGAGCCCAATGGAGTTGAGCATGCCGGCGGCAGTTTCAAACAAGCGCGGCGGAGGGTTGCCGACCATCGCTTCGCGTGAAAGGCCCTTGGTCACAAACCCGCCCAGCTTTTCGAGCGTTACAATGTCCTCAAATTCCACACCATAGCCGAAGGTTCCCGCCGCCGCGATTATAGGATTCTTGAACGCGATCCCGGCAAAATGGACGTTGAGATCGGGTTTGCGTGACAGCGCCGGATTTTGCTCCTGCTTGCTTTCCTGTTTTTTCTGAGCCGCAGTGTCGCCGGTAGCCATTGTATTTAGTGTAAACGCGCTTTTCAGGATTGACTATCCGCCATTGAGTGCTGGCCTGGAGGACAACGGAAGCGCGTTGGCTGCGCTTGCGAGCGAAGCGCGCCGCGGCATAAGCTCGATCTATTGAACATTTTCATCACGCCAGGAGGGTGTAATGAATTTCAGCATGACCGAAGATGAAGCGGAGGTCGCAAAAGAAATTCTTGCGCAGAACCATCGTGAATTGCTGCTGGAGATCTCGCGAGCCGAGCACCACGAGTTCAAACTCGCTTTGCAGCAGCGGGAAGAGGTACTCAAGCGCTTACTGGAAAAGTTGGGAGTTCCAGAATTCACACATTCGTGATCTCGGTTCCGGAGAACCGAAGCGAGAAGCAAGCAGCGCGCCATCAGGAACTGCCGGGCGTTTTCTGCCGCAGAGCCGCGCGATGTTAATCTAGACTGCTTATGCTTGACCTCGCATTCGTTCGCGACAACCTGCCTGCTGTTGAGGAGATGCTGCGCCGCCGGGGACAGGATTCGGCGGTGCTGGCGAGCTTTCGCGAGACCGACGAAAAACGCCGGCAATTCATTACACAATCGGAAACACTCAAAGCGCAGCGCAATCGCGCGTCAGAGGAAATCGCGCGGCTCAAGAAGGCTGGGCAGGACGCGTCAGCGCAAATGAGTGAGACAAAGAAGCTGCGCGAGCAGGGCGATGCCCTGGAGAAGCAGGCAAGTGACATTGATCAGGAACTCCGCAACCTGCTCGCGGGCATTCCTAACATGCCGCACTCGTCGGTACCTGTGGGACACTCGGCCGACGACAATAAAGAGGTTCGCAAGTGGGGTACGCCGCTCGAGTTCAGCTTTACGCCGAAGCCGCACTGGGAATTAGGCGAGCAGTTGGGCGTGCTCGATCTGGAGCGCGCCACCAAGCTCAGCGGAGCGCGATTCGCCGTTTACTGGGACCTGGGAGCGCGCATGGAGCGCGCGCTGGCCAACTTTATGCTCGACCTCCACACGCGCGAGCACGGCTATACCGAAGTGCTCCCGCCGTACATGGTGAACTCGGACTCCATGTACGGAACCGGGCAGTTGCCCAAGTTCGCGGATGATCTGTTCCGCGTGGAGAAGCGGGATCTTTGGCTGATCCCGACGGCGGAAGTGCCGCTCACCAACCTCTATCGCGATGAGCTCATCGATGCTGCGCGTCTGCCTTTGTCCATCACCGCTTATACACCCTGCTTCCGCAGTGAAGCGGGTTCTTATGGCAAGGATGTGCGCGGCATCATTCGCCAGCACCAGTTCCAGAAGGTTGAGCTGGTGAAGTTCACGCGCCCTGAAGATTCTTACGCACAGCACGACCAGTTGACTCACGACGCGGAGATGGTGCTTCAGAAACTGGGGCTGCACTATCGCGTCGTGCTGCTCTGCACGGGGGACATGGGCGCGGCCTCTGCCAAGACCTATGATCTCGAGGTCTGGCTTCCTGGGCAGCAGCTCTATCGCGAGATTTCTTCCTGTTCCAACTTTGAAGCTTACCAGGCGCGTCGCGCGAACATTCGCTACCGTCCCCAAGGCAGCAAACGCAGCGACTACGTGCACACTCTCAACGGCAGCGGGCTGGCCGTGGGCCGGACGTGGCTGGCCATCCTTGAAAATTACCAGCAGGCCGATGGCAGCGTCATTATCCCAGAAGCGCTCAGATCCTACATGGGAACTGACAAGATTGTGGCCAGGAAGTTCTGAGAAGCGGTCAAGCGCCAACACTCACCAATCAGCCTTGAGGCAGAATCGAAACCTCCAGGGGAAACGTTGAAACATGGCGTAAGCGGAGGAATCGGAGAATTGGGATTCAACTACTCCCGCCTTCACTGCACTGCTCCGTTCACTCCGGTACCTCTTGTTTCAGGTTGTCGGGAGATGGGAGATGCCATGGACAGAATGCTGAGTGCTGACTGCCGAGTGCTGAATGCTATACACTTAGCTCATGTCGCGTGTCTGGCGCACCATCAAGGGCTACCTGTTCTGGACGTACGAGCGCGGCAGCTTTCACTATGACGTGATGGTCACAGTGATTCTGCTGTTCATCTTTCTTGCGCCAAGGTTCATCGATTTCAAAGACCAACCGGCAGAGCACGTTGCGCATCAAAACAGCATCGTCGTTACTCCGGATGGCAGCAGAGGCATGGTGTACCAAGTGGACGCCTCTGCCGTGGATGCGCAGGACGAAGGCATGGTGAGGCAGAATTTTGCTCGCGTGCTGCGCCCCATTACCGGACCCGTTCACGTGGAACGAGTGGAACCGGTACGCGACCAGGCAGGACACATAGTTGCTTACCGCGGCTGGGTTCGTCGCTGATCTGCTGTCCGTTGTTGTCTTTTAAACCGGCATGAAAGAAAAATCATTCATCCTCGCTCTAGTGTTCCTGCCTTTGGCTTTGCTGGCCGCCCAGCCAAGCGGCCAACGCGCCCGTACTCGGGTAACTTCGCTTGTAAGCGCGCCGCAAACGCTCGCTACAAAGGGCGGGCCGGCACAGGGCCAGAGCGCCGGGGAGCTCAAGGGTGTTCTTGGCCAGATGGATACGGGCGCGAAGAATTTCAAATCCGCCCAGGCCGACTTTGAATGGGACCAGTACCAGCGCGTGGTGGACGACCACAATATTCAAAAAGGTCAAATCTATTTCCGCCGCACAAAAACCGGAATTGATGCTGCTGTGAAGGTGGTCTCGCCTGAGGCGAAACAGGTGCTCTTTAAAGATGGCCAGCTCAGCCTTTATCAACCCAAAATAAACCAGGTAACCGAATACACCGCCAAAGCCAACCGCGCCGAGGTGGAGTCGTTCATGAGCCTGGGATTTGGAGCGAGCGGAACAGATCTGGCGCGCAACTTTGAAGTCAAGCTCGATGGCTGGGAAACCGTGGATGGAGTAAGAACCGCAAAGCTGGACTTGACTCCTAAAGAGGAAAAGATCAAGTCGTCCGTCAGCCGAGTCCTGCTGTGGCTCGATCCCGCAAGAAACATCTCATTAAAGCAGCAATTTTTTGAGCCGAACGGTGATTACCGTCTTACTCACTACACGAATATCAAGGTGAACGGAAAAGTACCTGACGATGCATTTCGCCTGAAAACCAGGTCCAGCACCCAAATTGTGCACCCACAATAAGCGCGTACCCGGGTAGGGCGTTCATCGAAGCAGCAGCAGCACGGGACGTTTGAGGTTTGTTTGCGGAGATTTCTCTGCTACTCTGCAACAAGCTGGTCTTCAAAGGGCATCGAAATTAGCAGGGGCGAGGTATCCGCAGTGGCCAAAGTTTTTACCATCCCGGTTCTTCCTGATCCCAGCCGCCGCAAAGGCAAAAAGCGCACGCAGGATCCACGCTACATTGAGGGCCAGCGGCTCCTCCTGGAAGCTATGAAATATCTCATGCAGCAAGATCCTGAATCGAACAAACCCGCGGTCATGCTCATTTCTGAACACTTCCGCACCCGCTTTCGCATGTCAGACCGTCCTGGCGAGGTGATCACTCCTCCTCTCCCGAAGTAAAGTTTTGTTGAATTCTGTTTACTTTTTACGACCGCGCACAACAAACACTGCCCTTTTGAACTGTGATTCCGCGGTTGGAATCCTAAATTCAATAGAGAGTGCATGCAAGAATTCAGCAAAATGAATTGACGCTCACCAGTCATCAGTCGTATCCCCTGAATTTTCAGCAGGAACAGAGTGGAACTCAAGCTGCAATGTAGCTGTCTGGCAGCCCCAGGGGAACGAGTCTTTTCCTCCTCTCCTGTAGTGTGCCTTATTTACCCCTGACAACTGAACTAGCTGTAACAACCATAACTGTTCAACCTACGTTAATGGAGTCAATAAGGAAATGAATTATCGCAAGTATTTTCTGGCATTAGCTACAGTATGCCTGGTACTCATGTGGTCTCTTCCGTCCATCGGACAGGTACTGAAAGGATCGATTTCCGGCACCGTGGAAGACCCGCAGGGAGCAGTGGTATCGGGCGCGCAAGTAAAAGCAACCAACACAG
>DATNDP010000168.1:0-59604 GCA_035553195.1 Candidatus Acidiferrales bacterium | reverse complement strand
CGGCGAGTCGTTCAGGGATTCAGGCCGCCACAGCTTCATCCCTTCATCGGTTGCAAACTGCCGGAAGGCAATATCGATGTCATAGAGGATCTCCACGTGGTCGCACACGAACCCGATGGGGGCAACGACCACTCCTTTGTGGCCCTGCTTCTTGAAATCAAGAATGGCCGATTCCACCGTCGGCCCAAGCCACGGCCCGCCAGACATCCCCTGGCTTTGAAAAGCAAATTGCTTCAGCTCCGGCGTAAGGCCTGGAATCTTTTCTGCTACCAGCCGCGCCGTCTCTTTCGCCTGCTGCTCATAAGGATCGCCGGCCTGGATGGTGCGTGTGGGGACGCTGTGGGCGGTGAAGATCACCGGCGCCGGGCGTCCCAGCACTTCGCTGGCGCGATGCCATGCCGGTTGCAGCTTTTCCGCAAAGGCTTGGGTCAGCTGCGGATGATCATGCCAGGATTCAATGAACTGCACCTGGATGTCCGGCTTCATCTCCGCCATCAGCGCTTTGCGATAAAGGCCAGTGCTGGTTGAGGAATTTTGCGGGGCAAGACAAATGGCCAGCACCTGGTCCACGCCGCTCGCCATCATCTCCTTCACCACATCTGCGATGAACGGCTTCCAGTTGCGCATGCCCAGGTACACGGGAACGGGAAGCGTTCTTTGTAGTGCTTCCGCCTGCTTCTTGGTCAGCTCTGTCAACGGCGACCTGCCAATGAGCGCATAGCGATGGCGAACCTCTTCGATTACCGCATCCGGAACCGGGCGCCCGCCGGTAATCGATTTCATGAATTCAGGCACCTGCTCTGGCGAGTCCGGGCTGCCATGCGCCAGCAGCAAGACAGCTGTTTTCTGCGCGGTCATCGAACCGCTCCCTCCCCTCCATCCTGAGCCACGGCTACGGTTTTCGGCGAGATTCCACTTGTGTATTTCACGCTCAATTCGCGCACGTAGTCCACCAGAGCACGCACGTTATCGACCGGCGTTTCCGGCAAAATGCCGTGGCCAAGATTGAAGATGTGCCCCGGCCGGCCGCCGGCTTGGCGCAAAATTCCGTCGGTGCGCTCGCGCAGCTCCTTCCGGCCGGCGAACAGCAGCACGGGGTCAAGATTCCCCTGCACAGCGCCGCTATATTCGAGAGTGCCCCACGCTTGATCGAGGGGGAATCGCCAATCCACGCCCATCACGTCGGCCCCCGTCTCTTTCATCGAGGGAAGCAACGTGGCGGTGTCAGTTCCGAAGTAAATGATGGGAACCCTGGTTTTCTTAAGCGCCTGGATCAGCTCCTTCGCAAACGGCAGAACGTAGTCGCGATAATCCTCTACACTCAGGCAGCCCACCCAGCTGTCAAATACTTGGAGAGCGTCGGCGCCGGCCTTCACTTGGTCTGCCGCGTACGCGCCCAGAACCTGCACCAGCTTCTGCATGAGTTGCCGCCACGTTCCTGGCTCAGTGTACATGAGCTTCTTAGTATGGATGTAGTTGCGAGAACCGCCTCCTTCAATCATGTAGCTGGCCAGCGTGAACGGCGCTCCACAGAAGCCGATCACGGGTAGCTTCTCACCAAAATGCTTCGCCACTTTGCTGACCGATTCGGCCACATAGCCCAGCTCGGCGGCGCGATGAATCTCCAGCGCTGCAACGTCGTGGGCTGTGCGCAACGGCCGCTCGATCACCGGCCCTTCGCCAGCGGCAAACCGAAACGGTAGTCCCATGACTTCCAGCGGCAGCAGCAGGTCGGCAAAGATGATGGCTGCATCTACGTCCAGTTTCTCTGCCGCAGTGATGGTGACTTCGGCCGCGAGTTCCGGCGTCTTGCATATTTCCAGGATTGAATGTTTTTTGCGCACTGCGCGGTATTCCGCCATATACCGTCCGGCCTGGCGCATCAGCCATATCGGAGTTACATCCACGGGTTCGCAACGGCAAGCCCGGACAAATCTTGAGTTAGGAGCCGACATTGTCTAGAAGCTTAGCATTTTGCGGCATTTTGGGTGTCTTTGGGAGGAAAATCATGGTTGCCCATTCAGTGATTCGTGCAGATTCCCCCCCGCCTACAGCCGTATGATGGAGCAGCCATGAAGAAGAAGCTTCTGCTCTCCTGGAGCACTGGGAAGGATAGCGCCTGGTCGTTGCATCTCCTGCGGCAGCAGAACGAGTACGAAGTTGCCGGGCTTCTGACAACGCTCAACGCCAGATTTGATCGTGTCGCCATGCATAGCACTCGTCGTGTCGTGCTGGAGCAACAGGCTGAAGCTGCCGGCCTGCCTCTCATCAAGGTCCCGCTGCCCTGGCCCTGTTCAAATGCCGATTACGAGAAGATCATGGCGGCTACCTGCCGTACAGCGCTTGAGCACGGCGTGACTGCTATTGCTTTTGGCGATCTCTTTCTAGAGGACATTCGCGCCTACCGTGAACGCCAGTTGCAGGGTACCGGACTCGAGCCCGTGTTCCCGCTCTGGCGGCTGCCCACCCGCCGACTCGCTCAAGATATGATCGCGGGAGGCTTGCGAGCCAGGCTGGTCTGCGTGGACCCGAAAAAGCTCCCGCCGTCCTTCGCCGGCCGCGAGTTCGACCGGCAATTGCTCGCTGACCTTCCGCCTGGAGCCGATCCTTGCGGAGAGAATGGCGAATTCCACACCTGCGTTTATTCCGGACCTATGTTCGGCAGTGAGATCCCAATTCAATGCGGTCACCGGGTGGAAAGCGAGGGGTTTTGGTTCTGCGACGTATTCACCGGCGATGAAGGCTTATCGATTGCAAATCAGGCCTAGTGTCCTATGAAAGTTGAAGGAATGTCGCACCTACGCTATCGCGGACTGCGCCGATTTCGCGTGACCCCAATATAAAGCTTATCGGGCTGGTGCTCCGGGCAGAAATTCCGTGCTCCCGTCTCCGATTTTTTGGCGTAATCGCGTATGCTGAGCATTACAAACTGCGTTCCAGAAATTGATCCTTTTATGTCCGCACCGCCCACTCCAGCACGGTCCCCGTTCAAAGCGCGAATGAAGCTGCTCCCAACCCTTAAACGGGGCGAAATGTGGCGGTACTTCGGCCCGGCTTTTGTGGCCAGCGTGGCCTACGTAGATCCCGGCAATTTCGCCAGCAATTTTGAAGGAGGCGCACGCTTCGGTTACACGCTGCTCTGGGTCCTGCTGTGGTCGAACGCCATGGCCATCCTGATCCAATATCTTTCGGCGAAACTGGGTATCGCCACGGGGAAAACGCTGCCTCAGAACTGCCGCGAATTCTTCCGTCCTAAAATCAACTTCAGCCTCTGGGTGGCAGCCGAGCTAGCGGCTTTGGCAACGGACCTGGCCGAGTTCCTTGGGGCAGCGCTTGGGTTTTATCTCCTCTTTGGAATTCCGCTCCTGCCTGCGGCCCTGATCACAGCGGTCGTTGTGTTTCTTATGCTCGCCGTGGAACTGTACGGGTTTCGGCGGCTTGAGCAGTTGATCATGGCGTTTGTCTTCGCCATTGCGAGTTGTTACGCCTTTGAGATTTTCATCGTGCATCCGGACTGGCGCGCCGTGGCTCACGGCGTGGCGGTGCCGCACATCAACTCGTCTAGCATTTACGTGGCTGTGAGCATGCTGGGCGCGACGGTGATGCCGCACGTGATCTACCTGCATTCCGCGCTTGTGCAACACAGGGTGCGCGAAGATTCTCAGCACTGCCCCACCAACCAGTGGCTGCTCACCATGCGGCACCTCCGCTACGAGCTGTTTGACGTCCTTGCCGCGATGAACGGAGCATGGTTCATCAACTCAGCCATGATCGTTATGGCAGCTGCGGTCTGGTACGCTACGGGAACGCCGTTTACCTTCGATGAAGCGCACCTCACTCTGGCTCCCATTCTCCCCAGGGTGTCAGCAATGGCGTTTGCTCTGGCATTGCTTTTTTCCGGGCTGTCCTCTTCCACGGTGGGCACCATGGCAGGCCAGGTGATCATCGAAGGGTTTCTGGACATAAAGTTCAGCGTGTTCCTGCGCCGGCTGATCACGATCATCCCCGCGCTTGTGGTCATCGCGCTCAAACTGGATCCCCTGAAGATTTTGGTACTATCTCAGGTAGCGCTGAGCTTTGCGATTCCCTTCGCGTTGGTGCCTCTTGTCATTCTCACGCGCAACGCAGCAGTCATGGGCGACATGGTGAACAACCGGCGCACGAATGGCATGGCGTACGTGGTAACTGGAATCATCGTGGCTTTGAACCTCCTGCTCCTGTACCGCACGATTGGGGGCGAGTTCTAAGCCGCCCCCGCAGAATTTCCGGGGACCATTTCCCCGCGCAAGCGAATCCAACAGAGAGGTGGCTTTCTATGAATAATTCATTCGGCAGCCGTTCCAAGTTGCGCGTCGGAGCGCAAGAATATGAAGTGTTCCGCCTGGATGCGCTTGAGAAGATCAATTGCACGCCTCACCGGCTTCCTTTCTCGCTTCGCATTCTGCTTGAAAATCTTTTGCGCACAGAAAATGGACGTTCGGTCACCGGCGATGACATCCGTTTTTTGGCAGATTGGAAGCCGCAAGCCGTACCCGACAAGGAAATTTCATTCACCCCGGCTCGTGTGCTCATGCAGGACTTCACCGGCGTGCCGGCAGTGGTTGACCTTGCCGCTATGCGCGATGCCATGAAGACGATGGGAGGCGATCCCAATCTGATCAATCCTCTGCAACCAGCAGAACTGGTAATTGACCATTCGGTGCAGGTGGATGAATTTGCCAACACCAATGCATTCGCCGTAAATGCGCAACGGGAATTTGAACGTAACCGGGAGCGTTACGCGTTCCTGCGCTGGGGGCAATCAGCTTTTCACAATTTCAAGGCCGTGCCGCCCGATATGGGGATAGTTCACCAGGTGAACCTCGAGTATCTGGCGCGAGTTGTGTTCTCTCAAAAGACTGACGGGGTCACGCAGGCTTACCCCGATACGCTGGTCGGCACTGATTCCCATACGACGATGATCAACGGCTTGGGTGTGCTGGGCTGGGGCGTGGGAGGCATTGAAGCGGAAGCCGCCATGCTGGGCCAGCCTGTTTCCATGCTGGTGCCGCAGGTGGTTGGCTTCAAGCTCACAGGATCACTGCCAGAGGGCGCCACTGCGACGGACCTGGTGCTCACTGTTACAGAGATGCTTCGCCAAACCGGCGTTGTGGGTAAATTCGTGGAGTTCTTCGGGCCAGGCTTAGACCATCTTGCTCTTGCAGATCGCGCCACTATAGCCAACATGGCGCCTGAATACGGTGCAACATGCGGTATCTTTCCGGTGGACCAGATAACGCTGAACTACCTTCGCATGACCGGTCGCGATCCTCAGCAGATTGCCCTGGTGGAAGCCTACTGTAAAGAGCAGGGCTTCTTCCGCACGGCGCAGGCGCAGGATCCCGAGTACTCCCAAGTGGTGGAGCTCGACCTCTCCACCGTCGAGCCCAGTGTAGCTGGCCCTCGCCGTCCGCAGGATCGCGTACCTTTGTCCCAGACTCGCACTGCCTTCGAAAAAGCGCTGCCGACTCTGATTGGGCCGCGTATGCCCCGAGCCGCGGGCCGCGCGGCGGCTCCGGCACAAGTGGAGCGTTTTGAAGGCGAAGGCGGGAATCCGACTGCCGTCGCGGTGGAAGATGCGACCTCGCCTGCGGCGGAGAAACAGGTTGGAGAGGACATATTCGAACAGCTTCACGATGGGTCCATTGTTATCGCAGCCATCACGAGTTGCACGAATACCTCAAATCCTTCTGTCATGATCGCGGCAGGCCTGCTGGCAAAGAAGGCGGTAGAGAAAGGCCTGACGCGCAAACCTTGGGTCAAAACCTCCCTCGCTCCTGGATCGCGCGTTGTGACCGAGTATTACAAAAAGGCGGGCCTGATTCCCTATCTGGAAAAGATCGGATTCCATATCGTTGGTTATGGCTGCACCACCTGCATCGGCAACTCAGGGCCGCTTCCCCAGGATGTTTCTTATGCGATTGGCGAAAAAGAGCTTGTCGCGGTCTCTGTGCTTTCAGGCAATCGAAATTTTGAAGGCCGTATTAACTCTGAAGTTCGCGCCAACTACCTGATGTCCCCGCCGCTGGTCGTGGCCTACGCGTTGGCCGGGCGCATTGATATTGACATTACGCGCGAGCCGCTAGGCACTGGCAAAGACGGCAAACCTGTTTATCTGCGTGACATCTGGCCCGCCCAAAAAGAGGTGCAGGAGACAGTTGCAGGGTGCATTGACTCCAGCATGTTCCAGCAAAATTACAAATCTATTTTCGAGGGCGACGACGAGTGGAAAAAGCTGCCGGTCCCAACAGGGGACACGTATCGTTGGGACGCGAATTCCACTTATATTCGGCGTGCGCCTTACTTCGATCAGATGCCTGCCAAGCCTGCTCCCGTAGAAGACATCAAAGGTGCACGCGTGCTAGCCAAGCTGGGACACAGCGTCACCACAGATCACATTTCGCCCGCGGGCTCCATCAAGCCGAACAGTCCGGCAGGCAAATACCTGCAGGAGCATGGAGTCAAACAGGAAGATTTCAACTCGTATGGGTCGCGTCGCGGCAACCATGAAGTAATGGTGCGCGGGACTTTTGCCAACGTGCGCCTGCGCAATAAGCTTGTGCCTGAGTCCGAAGGCGGTGTGACGAAACATTTTCCCACTGGAGATGTAATGTCAATTTTTGACGCGTCGGTCAAGTACATTAACGCCGGTGTTCCGCTGATTGTGTTGGCGGGAAAAGAGTACGGTTCTGGCTCTTCGCGCGACTGGGCCGCTAAAGGTCCGCTACTGCTTGGAATTCGCGCTGTAATCGCCGAAAGCTATGAGCGCATTCATCGCTCCAATCTGGTAGGTATGGGGATACTTCCACTGCAATTCCTGCCGGAAGAAGACGCGGAGACACTTGGCTTGAAGGGCGATGAAACCTACGAGATTGTTGGCGTGCGAGAGCTGCTGGACCGCAAGTTCGCCGGCGGCCGGCAAATCCTGGTTCGAGCCATTCATGCTGACGGCAACGCAATCGAATTCAACGCGCTGGTACGCATCGACACGCCACAGGAGATTCTTTATTACGAGCACGGCGGCATTCTGCAGTACGTGTTGCGTCAGCTTTTGGCGAGCCATCGTCAGCCGGAGATGGTGAGCGCCAGATAGAATGCGGTTGTCCGCAGTTGCTGAAGCTCTTAGGAGAACCTGGCTTCTGGCACAAATTCTTCCTGCGTCAAATTAGAAGTCTTAAGAAAATATGTTGGTAGCAGTGTTATGCCTTCGGAAAAAAAGCTTTCGGGGCAGTTCCCGCAACGAGGTACAATAATTTCTGCGGGCGTCGGATCTTCCGGGCGGCTCAGACAGGAAGATTTCATATCAGAGGTACCTAATGGCAACCATTCGCTGCGACCAGCACGGGGCCACCCACGAAGCGTTTGTTTGTAAACATCTTGTCTACGGGAAGTACCTGGGTTTCTTCTGCGACTTGGATGACCGCACCAATCCCTATCCCGATGCGTGGTGTAACGGTTGCGAACTGATCCGCCTTGAGCACGACGGCTGGACCGATGCGACCGAGGAACTGATGGAAATCGCGCTGGTCTGCGGAGGCTGCTATGAGGAAATCAAGCAGCGCAACCTTCTCGGCAGCGAATCAAGCTCAGCGTTGCAATAAGCGCACAAAAACCTTTGAACCAGGTATCATGCCGTTTCCAGAGTTTGCGCCAACAGCTTATGTTCCTGTAAGATTTAGTCTTACAACGCTCTGAAGCCTTCATAGTTCTTCCGAGACAACGCAATCTGGAGTCCCTGAAATGGCACAAGTATGTGATATCTGCGGCAAAGGCCCGCGCTTCGGCAACAAGGTAAGCCACGCGCACAACGTGAGTCGTCGCCGCTGGAACGTGAACTTGCGTCCTGTTCACGCCAAGGTAAAAGGCGCGAACAAGCGCATCCGCGTGTGCACCACCTGCCTGAAGTCCGGCAAAGTTACGAAAGCTTGAGCTTTCGAAAGATTCAAGATTAAAGGCCTCCGTACTTGGAGGCCTGTTCCGTTTTGTGCACAAAAATGGGCCGGCTAGAATTTCACCACCACACCACCGCCGGCAAAGATGTGTTGCAACCCGAAGTGAAGTTTCCCAGGGGAAGCGGATGGCGGTAATGAAATCGCGTGTTTCTGCACGAACCCCGAGCACGCGCATGACAAGCCTAAGCCAGGGCAATCACATCAATTTCTACCGCGACGTCACGCGGCAGGCGGGCAACTTCGACCGTAGAACGGGCGGGCGGTGCGCCTTTGCAGAATTTTCCGTACACCTCATTCATCTGGCCGAACTCATTCATGTTCTTCAAAAATACGGTGGTCTTCACCACCTTTTCCCAACTGCTGCCCGCGGCTTGGAGGATTCCGCTCAGGTTCTTCAAGACCTGCTCGGTCTGTTGCTCGATTCCTCCGCTGATCAGGTTGCCCGTGGCCGGATCAAATGCCACCTGCCCGGAAATGAAGACAAAGCCATTCGCCTTGATGGCCTGCGAATAAGGGCCAATCGCCTTGGGAGCAGTAGGTGTGGAAACCACGTCGCGAGTAAAGCTCATCGAGTCCCTCCAAGCTAATTTCCTGACGGGAAAGAATATCAGACACCAGAGCCTTTCTTTGTGGGGTGAAGTTGGCGTCTACTTGATCTGTTAAGGAAAGGGAAGGTTCAGATTTTGTTAAGGCGCTGCACGTCATGGATGCCGGGGATTTTGCGCAGTCCACTGATCACTCGATCCAGGTGCTTCACGTCCTCGATATCGATTACGATATCAATCGTTGCCTGGCTGTCGGCCGTGCGAGCTTCGATATTGCGGATGTTAGTATTGTCGTCACTGATCACCGCCGTAAGCTGCTTGAGCATACCTGCGCGGTCGTCGCAGAAAACAGCCAGTTTCACCGCGTACGTGGCTTTGCCATCCTGCCGACTCATCACCGCTGGCTTGGCCCATTCCACGGCAATTCGGCGATCTGCTTCGTACATCAGATTGATCACGTTCGGGCAGCTCACGGCATGAACGGCCACGCCTTTGCCGCGCGTGACATACCCGACGATGGCTTCGCCGCGAATCGGATTGCAACATCGGGCGCGATAGACGAGCAGATCGTTGTAGCCCTTTACTTTGATCGCGCCATTGTCAGCGCTTTGGCCGAAGACGCGCCGCATCACCGTCCCGAGCGTGCTGATGTTCTTCGGCTCCTCTGTAGCCGGCTCTTCGGAGAGCCCGGGCGATAACTTCGCGAGCACCTGACGCGCAGAATACTTGCCGTACCCGATACCTGCCATCAAGTCCTGCCCTGCCCCCAGGCCGTATTCCTTGGCAATCTTGTCCAGCTCCTTTTCATCAAAATCTTTGAGCGCCAGCCGGTATTTGCGTGCCTGCTTTTCCAGCAGCTTCTTTCCGATTTCAATGGCGCGCTCGCGCTGGTGGATGTTAAGCCAATGGCGAATCTTGTTGCGGGCGCGTGTGGACTTGGCGAAGCTTAGCCAATCGCGACTGGGATTGTGACCGGGCTGGGTCATGATCTCCACCACGTCGCCGTTGCGTAACTTATAGCGCAGCGGCACGATGCGACCGTTGACCCGCGCGCCGACGCACGTGTGGCCAACCTCGGTATGAATTGCGTAAGCGAAGTCCACCGCGCTGGCATCGCGCGGCAGAATCACAACCTTCCCCATGGGCGTGAAGGTGTAGACCTCTTCTGGGTAAAGATCGACTTTAAGGCTGGAAAGAAATTCTGCCGGATCCTTGACGTCCTGCTGCCACTCCACCACCTGGCGCAGCCATGCCAGACGCTGCTCGTCCCTCGCGCTGACCGGGCTCCCATCTTTGTACTTCCAGTGCGCCGCAATGCCTTCTTCTGCCATCTTGTGCATCTCCTCGGTCCGAATCTGCACTTCAAATTGGTGGCCATCTTCCGTGATTACGGTGGTGTGCAATGACTGGTAGAGGTTCGGCCGCGGCATGGCGATGAAATCTTTGATCCGGCCCGGCACAGGCCGCCACATCTGATGAATAGCGCCCAGGACTGTATAGCAATCTTTGACTGAATTCGTGATGATGCGCACCGCCAGCAGGTCATAGACCTGGTCGACGGTGATGCGTTGGCGAAGAAGCTTCTGGTGAATGCTGTAAAGCCGTTTGATGCGGCTCTCTACCCTCGCCTCAACGCCGTTTTCTTTCAACTTTTTCTGCAGGATCTTGACCATATCGGCCAGAAATTTTTCTCCTGCCTTGCGCCGCGATTCCACTGCCGAATGCACCTGCTGATAACCAATTGGGTCCACGTAGCGGAATGCAAGGTCCTCCAGTTCACCGCGAACTTTGCCCATGCCCAGCCGGTGCGCAATCGGGCCATAGATCTCGAGCGTTTCTCGGGCCACCGCCTGGCGGCGATCGTCAGTCAGATGTTGCAGCGTGCGCATGTTGTGCAAGCGATCCGCCAGCTTGATCAGCACCACGCGGATATCATCCACCATCGCCAGTACCATCTTGCGCACGTTTTCCGCCTGGCGTTCTTCCCGGCTCGCGAAATCGATCTTGTCGATTTTGGTCACACCCTCGACAATGTGCACCACGTGGTCACCAAATTCCCGCCGGACATCTTCGTGCGTTACCGGTGTGTCTTCAATGGCGTCATGCAGGAGACCGGCGGCGATGGCCGTGGAATCGAGCTTCATGTCGGCGAGCACCAGGGCTACCTCTAGAGGATGAATCAGATAAGGCTCGCCCGAGGCGCGTCTTTGCCCATGGTGATGTTTGAGAGAGAACTCGTAGGCTTTGCGGATGATTTCCAGGTCGTCTTTAGGACGGTTTTGGGCGACTTTGGCCAGCAACTGCTGAAACTTGGCATTCAGCAGCTTATGTGATGCGGGCTGCGGGTTTGTCGCCATAGTTGATTATAGCTTGAAACTAGAGGCGGTTATGGCGGCTTAGCCGCGCGCACGACCATTCGGGAGGTCTAAGTCGGGGGCCTACTCGGGAATCCTGGTTCCTTGGTGAAAGATCATCCGCCATCCACTACCTTCGCGCTTCCACAGAGATGAACGCAAAGTTCGACCTGATAGTAAGCCGTTCGGAGCCGTTCTTGAGGCAACATAAGTAACCAGAGCGACGCCCGGCGCCAACTCGCGCATCTGAAAGTTTTCAACCTGAGCTGGCTGCTCGAGAGTTTCCACCTGCAGCGCTTCGATGATTGCCGGTTTGCTGAAAACTCGGCCGGAGCTTCCGAACTCGATGAACTCATCGGCCAGGAGAGCGGCAAGCAATTGGGGAGAATGACGAACTGCTTTTTTGTGAAGGGTTGTTTCCAGATCATAGAGGAGATCGGCGGTTTTCTTGCCTTCGTCCATACGGTTGCTCCACGACGCAGACGTCGCCCAGTGCTGCGAAAAGCTAGCCAGGCGCTTTCGCGTCCGATGGTCGCGCCCCGCCAGTATGCTTCCCGGTGCGGAGGTCGAGGTTAAATGCGACTTCCTTATCCGTCAGGGCGTCCCACCCGAATCCTTGCAGCACGTGGTCGCGGACTTGCGTGACCCGCAAGCCTTCCCATGATAGCCGCTCGCTATTCCATGCGATCCCGTGAGGCCCCACAGCGCTGATTGAAGTAAACCCTTCAAAAAGTATGAGCTGCTGATCGGTTGCCGTTCTAAGCTCGAGCACTGGCCTCTGCTCCACCCGAAACCATGTGGTTGGATCGTGTGCCTTGACCACGTAAGCATAGCCTCCTGCAACCACACAGAGCGCATCCGGGGCAGGACAGGAACAGACGGCATTCATCACCTGCGGAGAATCAAATCCTGAGGCAAAAAATCCAAACCACGGTGTGCCGTTTCTGGGCACGACTCTAACGTACACTCCGCTGCGATCACCTTCCTCCAACTCCACCGGAAAATGGTAAAGCTTCTCTAAAGGATGGACAGGAGGCTTCGATTCGAGAACCTTAATCTCGTATTCGCGCGGGAAGGTGAAATCAAATCGCATGGCCGGAGGTGCGGCTTATTTATGCTGCGCAGCGGCTGTTTGAAACTCCTGCACGCGCTGGCGCACACTTTTGACGTGGACTGGCAGATCCAAAGTGCTGCCTTCTTCGATAAGGGGAATGAGGCGGTCGAAGTCCGGCCCTGAGTGGGCGCCGATTAGCGCTATGCGCACGGGATGAAACAGATCTTTGCCTTTGGTTCCGGTTTCTGATTTGACTTCGTTCATGATTTCCTTGAACCGAGCCGGCGTGAGAGAGCTCTCTGCGTTCACCCGCTTCGCGAAGGCTTCAATCACCGGGGCGCTTTTTGCGCCGCCAAGCACTTCAGCATTCTCCGGGTTCGACACTGCCTTTGCCGGGTCAAAATTAAACAGAATCCCGGCGCGGTCAGGGAGTTGCTCCAGCCGGTCAACATACGGAGCCAGCAGGTCAATGACACGCTTGGCCCACCCGCCTACACTTCCGTTCACATCGGCGGGGAGCAGTCCAGCCCGACGCAAAAAGCCGGTGCCCATTTCATGGATAACCTGCGGAGGGCTGCCCTTAATGTATTGACGATTGAGCCAGTTCAACTTCTCGTTGTCAAAGATGGCCGGCGCCGGGGTTACACGCTCTAAAGAGAACTCCTTGATCAGCTCTGCGCGAGGGAAGATCTCGCGGTCGCCACCGCTGGGAGCCCAGCCCAGCAGAGCCAAGTAGTTCATCAGCGCTTCAGGTAAGACTCCCATCTCGCGAAAATGAGAAACCGAAGTGGCCCCGTGACGCTTTGAGAGCCGCTCCCGGTCCGGACCCAGTATGGTGGAAAGGTGAGCAAACTCCGGAACCGGGAGGCCAAGCGCTTCATACAGGGCTACCTGTTTGGGAGTGTTCGATATGTGGTCGTCTCCGCGGATCACGTGCGTGATCTTCATATCCGCGTCGTCAATCACAACAACGTAGTTGTAAACAGGCATGCCGCTGGAACGGACAATGATGGGATCGCTCACGACCTCATGCGAAAATTCAACGTCCCCACGCACGATATCGTGAAAGCGAATGGGGTGTTCGGGAATCTTGAGGCGGATGGCCGGTGCTTCGCCCGCCGCCCGCCGCCGCTCCACCTCGGCTGGTGTTAGCTGCCTGCACTTTCCCGAATAAATGGGCTGCCGCTGCTCGGCCATTGCCTGCTGCCGCTCGCGCTCTAGTTCTTCAGCGCTGCAGAAACAGTAGTACGCCTTTCCCTCTGAAATCAGCTTCTCCGCATAGCCGCGGTATACATCCATTTTGTCGGACTGGCGATACGGAGGATGAGGGCCTCCCCTGTCCGGTCCTTCGTCCCAGTCAAGCCCGAGCCACTTCAAATCTTCCAAAAGCTGCGTCTCGTAGCGGGCCTCGCTGCGCTCCAGATCGGTATCTTCGATCCGCAATATGAAAGAGCCGCCAGTCTTGCGCGCGAATAGCCAGTTATACAGCGCCGTACGCACATTCCCGATGTGCAATAGACCGGTCGGCGATGGAGCAAACCGGACACGAACATTGCCGTGTTTTGCCATTGATTTGATGGTAACAAATCACGCGCTGGGGATGAATTCCCCGACAGAGTCGATCGAAGTTGGCGTGCTAGCGAAAACAGTTACGCTGAATCCCAGTCCCAGCCCTGAGTGCTCGCTGGTGGGTTTTGCGTGCTGCTCCGCAGTAACGTTCGCGTCATTCGGTCGTGCCATCCGAGCCGATCTTCGTCGACAAACGCCCACGCGTAACCCAGACCCACAGAAAGAGCAGAAAGCGCGCTGGCAGCGGCGCGGATGCGGCGCGTATTTTCATTCACGCGCCTGCCTTCAAAGGTGCTCAGCTCAAGTTGAGCGAACAACATGCCCGGGGTCCCATTGCCATGCACCAGAAAGAGGTATTGGAACAGAATCCAGAGTATCCCGCCCACACACAGGGCGAACAGCCATGCGAGGCGTGAATGCGGCATATCTTCCGACATCCGAACGAAGCTGTAACCAAAAAGGACAGCCGCAAGCGCAACAAGCATGACATCGACCAGACCGGCGACGAGCCGCTCTTTCAGGGGAGCGGGGCGCGGAATGATTTCGATATCCGTCTGCGCGCTCGTGTATGCGGGTTCCAGTTGAATGTCCTCAAAGCTGGGCAATAGTTCCATCTGCTCTGGAGCACGCATAGGCTCAATTAGCGGCCGGTGGATGGGCTCCTCGGGCTGCGCCAGCTCGGCCGAAGACTGCTCTGCCACATCCGTAATGCGGGGCAAAATTACCGGCGAGGGTTCAATGGCCGCAGAAACGGCAGAATCGGATTGCGGCTCGTTTTCTTCAAGTTCATGAAGGGACGCAAGCATGCGAGGAAAGCGGATTACTCTCGCGCCCTCTGTCAAAGCAATCCTCTGCGCCGGGTCGGGAGCCTGTTCTTCAACCCTGCGGCGATGAAGCGCCCGAATCACGGGGCCGTCAGTAACGGTCAAGGCCTCGTCGGCGGCAAATTCGAGTTCCATGGCTTCGGCGATGTCGCCGTTTCTGCCCCTGCGGTCGCGATGTTGCTGTACACGGGAGGTAATTTCCTTCCGCCAGTTCAGATCGTACTCGTCATGGCTGAGAGCAGAGTCTCCCTGAGGCGTGTTGTGATCGACGGAGACCTGTGCGTCCTCATCAGTCTCACTGAGGACCGCGGCGACCCTGGGAACGTGACGGCACGGGAGCTGGCTGCCGCAGATGGGGCAGTTCATACGACGGATTGTGAGATTCGCCAGGCAGCGGGGAAACGCAGGACCGAGTTTTGCTTTTCCAAAAGTGGGCGTGTTACCTTGCCCAGTCCGGTTAATTTCCTACGGCATGCGTTCCCAAATTACATTTGTTATCACAGCGGGTGCGCTTTGTCATCTCTTTCTGTTTTGCGGAATAGTGACGAGCCAGACGCCCCCGTCCGCAGATTCGCGGGCGCAGACACAGCCGCAGAACAGCCCCTGCCATGCAGTGCTCACCGCGCCGCCCATACTGCAAAAAGCAGCACCCGGAACAGCATCTCGAAAAATTCAGCAGCCGGCTTCCGCTCTGCCTGGCGCGGCCAAGGTGAACGTCAGCGAACGCGAGCCGGTCATCATTGATGCAAACGAGTGCGAGAGAAACGGGTCCATGTACGGCCTGCACGGCGACGTGGAAGTTACCTTCAAGGACTACACTTTTCACGGCGATGATGTGACCTATGACGCAAGCTCGGGCGAGGCAACATCATCAGGTCATGTTGAGCTCGACGGAGGGCCTCGCGACATTCACATGACTGCGAGTCATGCCACATACAATGTGCGCACGCGGACAGGCAAGTTCTATGACGTGCAGGGTGGTACCGGATTGCGCTTCCAGGGGCGCAATGTGACGTTAACGTCATCTAGCCCAATCGTCTTCACAGGAAAGCTGGTGGAGCAGACAGGACCAGAGGAATACGTCCTCCATCATGGATCGGTAACTTCCTGCGATCTCCCTCATCCAAAGTGGACGTTCAACGCAGAGAAGATCATTCTGAGCGTTGGCAATTCGGCGAAAATCTACAACACCACGTTCCGGCTCAAAGGTGTTCCCGTTCTTTATCTGCCCTACGCTTCCCCGCCGGTGGAACGGCTTGGGCGCCAGAGCGGTTTTCTAATCCCCAATTTCGGGACCTCCAGTACAAAAGGAACAATTTTGGGCGACTCATTCTACTGGGCCATCAACCGCAGCATGGATGCCACTCTCGGAGGAGAGTACCTTTCCAAGCGCGGCTGGTCGCTCCAGGAAAATTTCCGCGCCAAGCCCAGCGAGAGCTCGTACCTGAACGTGAATTACTTTCAGGTGCTCGACCGCGGGATTAAGCAGAATGTACAGCAGGCTTCTGGCACAACCACCACGACGGTGGCCCAGACTGTGAACCAGGGGGGCGAGGATATCAAGCTCAACGGCGAGGCGAACTTCGCCCACGGCATTCGAGGCGTTGCTTCACTCGATTATTTGAGTTCGTTTCTTTTTCGTCTGGCATTCACGGAGAACTTCTCGCAGGCAGTTGATTCCGAAGTAAGGTCGGTGGCTTTTCTTTCCAAAAGCCTGCATGGGTTTTCTTTCAATGCGTTTGGCTCGCGTTACCAGAACTTTCAGGGGACAACAACAGGAGATGCTATAACCATTCTGCACACTCCGGCTTTGGAGTTTGCAGGATTGGATCAACGCATCTTTGATTCGCCGGTGTACTGGTCGTATGACGTGGATGCAGAAGGCGTCCGCCGTAGCCAGCCGGGGTTTGTTACACCGGGTGTTGTAGGCCGGTTCGACGTTGCCCCTGAATTTTCCTTGCCGGTTTTCTATCATGGCTGGACGGTCAGGCCGGAGGTTGAGCTCAGAAACACCACCTACACGCAACGTGAAGAAGCGGTACAGGTTCCAGGAGCAAGCCTCGGCGGCGAAAATCCTACACATAGTCTGCTGAACCGGCGAACCATTGAAACCAGCCTTGAACTCCGGCCTCCCACACTGGAAAAAATTTTTGGCCAGGAAATCGCGGGAAGGAAATTCAAACACACCCTGGAACCAAGCCTTGTTTATCGCTATACCAACGGCGTGGAAAACTTTCCGTCCATTATCCGTTTCGATTTTCGTGACATCCTCAGCAATACCAACGAGGTGGAGTATGGCCTTATACAACGGCTGTTCGTGAAGCACGTGCGCGGCTGTGAGCAGCCGGCTGGTTCTGAAAAACAAGGACCTCCTGATCTGAGGAGACAGGATTCGGCAGGAAGCGCCAAAGACAAAGATGACTGGGATCAAGGCTGCACACCCGCGGGTGGCAACGAATTTTTGAGCTGGGAGATTAAGCAGAAGTATTTTATTGATCCGAATTTCGGCGGCGCCCTTATTGACGGCAAGCGCAACGTTTTGAGCACGACCGCGGATTTTACAGGGATCGCTTTCCTCACCGAGCCGCGGCGTTTTTCACCATTGGTTTCACGTTTTCGTATGCGAACTACTACCAATAGCGATCTCGAATGGGAACTCGACTACGATCTCAAGAAAGGACGCATCAATTCGAGCACCTTCTATTCCAATCTGCATTTCGGCAACTTCGTCATTCAGGGCAGCCACGCTTTCCTGCAGGACCCTGGTGAAATTGTGACCAGTCCTACCACGGGGCAGGTACTTCCACCCTGCATTCCGCAGCGTTTCAACCAGCCGGAATGCGTCCCACTTGTGTTCAATCAGCTTCGCGCGCTCGTAGGTTACGGCAACCCGTCAAAACGGGGGTGGAGCGCGGCAGCGAACATTGGAGTCGATTCTGAATTCAAGCTCGTCCAGTATTCCGCCGCACAGACAGCCTATAACTGGGACTGCTGCGGGATCAGCCTGGAATACCGTCGCTTCTCACTGGGCCAGGTCCGTAATGAAAACCAGTACCGGTTTGCGTTCACTCTGGCCAATATTGGCTCGTTTGGAAATTTGAAACGGCAGACGCGGCTCTTCTGACAAGTTCACCACAGAGGCCACAGAGGAACACGGGGCAAATTCGGTGAGAACAAGAACCCTCACTGCCAGATCTGATGTTTGTTTTCCTCTGCGCTCCTCTGTGCTCTCTGTGGTTAAAATGAGATGATGCGCTCGGCAAAACAACAAAGGCTCGAGGAGGTCCTGAGCAGAGCAGGACGTGTCCTGATCGCCTATTCCGGAGGGGTGGACTCGGCTTACCTGAGTTATGCCGCTCACCGCGTACTCGGCAACAAGATGCTGGCAATCATTGCCGACTCGCCCAGTCTGGCTCGAACTCATCTTCAGGACGCGCTGGCATTCGCGCAGGAGCAGCACATTCCAATTCGTGTTGTCACGACAGCGGAGATGGAGCGCCCTGAATACGTGCGCAACGATACCTCACGTTGCTTCCACTGCAAAGACGAGCTGTTCCGGATCATGGAGCAATATGCCGCGGAACACAACTTCACCACAATTGCCTATGGAGTGAACGTCGACGACCAGGGCGATTTCCGTCCCGGACAGAAAGCAGCAAGCCTGCACAAAGTAGCGGCTCCTCTGCTGGAAGCAGGGCTGACCAAGGCCGAAATTCGCGAGCTGGCCAGGGAAGCGGGGCTGCGGGTTTGGGACAAGCCTGCCTCGGCCTGTCTCTCATCTCGAATCGAATACGGGCGGCCGGTTACGCAGGAAGCGCTCGCGGCGGTGGAGCGCGGAGAAGATGCGCTGCGATCCCTCGGCTTTCGCCAATTTCGAGTACGGCACCATGGCGAGATCGTGCGAATTGAAATCGACCGCGCGGAACTTCCCAGGGCTCTCACTCTCCCCATGTTTTCGGAGCTTACCAATATCTTCAAAGCGCTGGGGTTTACGTTTGTTACCTTGGATACTGAAGGGTTCCGCTCCGGGTCCATGAACTCCTCAGCAGCCGTCCAGCCGTTGATAAAGCTTCTCACTTAGGCTGCGTAAAGCAGCCTCATGAGATAATTTCCACAGGCATTTCCATGCTCAAAGGTGGTTTCTTTTGATAAAGATCGGCCGCGTTCTGCTGTTCATACCTGTCTTCATACTTCTCATCGGCGCGGGCTGCAGAGCTCAGACCACAAGCGCGGCCACGGCGCTTTCCCCTGAGATTACTCATCGAATTGAGACCGAGATCAGATCGCGCTACAGCGTTCCCCCGCAAATCGATATCTCGCTGGCGTCGCCGAAGTCTTCAGAGTTGCCGGGATATGACAGCGTGATGGTGACGTTCAAAGATGCATCACACAGCACCACACACGAATTCCTGGTTTCCAAGGATCGCAAAACTCTTGCCCACCTGGAAAAAATGGACATTTCGCAGGACCTGATGTCAAAGATCGATGCCGCGGGAAGACCTATCCGTGGCAATCCAGGCGCGAAAGTCACGATCATCAACTACGATGATTTCGAGTGTCCATTCTGCTCGCGCATGCATGCCACGCTCTTTCCGGGCCTTCTTCAAAGCTACGGCGACAGGGTGAAGATCATTTACAAGGATTACCCTCTCGTTGAAATCCATCCGTGGGCGATGCATGCTGCCGTGGACGGCAATTGCCTGGCGGCGCAGAACAATGATGCCTATTGGGACTTCGCCGACTATGTTCATGCCAACCAGCGGGAAATCACGTCCAACGCTCAGGGTGGGCAGAACTGGACGCTGGCTTTTAATAAGCTAGATACAGTCGCGAAGGAGCGCGCCGTCAAGCATAACCTTGACCAGCAGAAGTTTGACGCGTGCGTGAAGAAGCAGGACGAATCCGCCGTGCGCGCTTCCATGGCAGAGGGCGACAAGCTCGGAGTGGATTCCACGCCCACGATGTTCATCAACGGAGAGCGCATATCCGGCGTAATTCCCGAAGACCGGCTCCGCTCCATTCTTGACCGGGCGCTGGCAGATGCCGGCGAGAAAGCGCCTACCGCCGCGGCAAAGAAGTAGTCAAGTTGATGAAACTCAGATATCGTAACGTAGCTGAAAACGCTTGCTGGAGGGTTGGTTGAGCGAGTCACTGCATCGCTGGCGGGGATTATCCTGCCTGGCACTGCTGAGTATTTTCGCGCTCCTGTGCGGCTGCACCGGATGCGGTCAGGGCGGATCGGCACAGGACGTGATGGCCAAGGTGAACGGCTATAAGGTCCTCCGTTCCGAAGTGGATAAAAGCTACAACATGCAGATCGCGGGCTCTCCGCAAAAGCCGACGGCCGCGGAAGAAGAGACGCTACGGCTGAACATCCTGGATCAGATCATTGGGGTGCAACTGCATCTGCAGCAGGCGGAAAAACTGGGTGTGGTGGCCACAGACGATGAAGTAGACACGAAATTCACCCAGATGAAGGCCCCCTACACCTCAGAAGAATTTCAGAAGAAGCTCAAAGACCAGGGACTGACCGAGGCAGACGCCAAGCAGGAGATTCGGCGCAATCTCACCATTGAAAAACTGCTGAACAAGGAAATCGCCTCCAAAGTGAACATCACGGATGGCGACATCCAGAATTACTACAACCAGCACAAAGCAGAATTCAATCTGATCGAGCCTCGTTACTTCATGGCTTCAATCCAGGTTTACGTTCGCCCACCTGGGCAGCCCGCTGGAGACAAGGGACAAACCGAAGCGCAGGCACGCCAGAAGATCCAGATGATCTACAACCGCCTGGAAAGTGGAGAAGATTTTGCCACGGTCGCGGCACAGTGGTCGGAAGATGCCGATACTGCTCACAACGGTGGAGAGATGGGACCTGTGCCGGAATCGCAGCTAAAAAATACTGACCCTGCTACCCGCGATGCCGTGTTAAAGCTCAAACCGGGGCAGTACAGCAACATCATTCCCATGGTGAATCCGGAGACCCGCCAGCCTGTCGGATATCGCATTGTAAAGCTGATTGGCAAGGAAGCAGCCGGACAGAGAGACTTGAACGATCCCGCGGTGCAGCAGTGGATCAGAAACCAGTTGCGCACGCAGCGGGAGCAACTGCTGCGAGCCGCTTATGATGAGGTCCTCCGCGACAAAGCGGAGATTCACAACTACTATGCCGAAAACGTACTGAAGAACACTGCGTCAGTAAAGTAATCTGGTTATTCTACTTCTGCCAGGGTCTGCCCGGCTTCAACCGCCGCTCCTTCAGCGATGTTCAGCCTCCGGACGGTTCCTTTCTTGGGCGACTTGAGCTCGTTCTGCATCTTCATAGCTTCAATCACAATCACGCCCTGGCCTTGCTCTACCGCCATCCCAACAGGCGTCAGAATCCGCACCACCTTCCCCGGCATGGGAGCCACAATTTTCTTCGGCCCGTCGGTTCCCGATTCCCCCCGGCGGCGTGATCGCAAGGCGCGCGGGTCGCGGACCTGCACAGGAACTCGAACTCCGCCCACCACAATGTTGCTTTCAGATGCTGTGCTCTCCTGCTTAACTTCATACGACTTTCCGGCGATCAGGATGGAAAGTACGCCCTCGCGCGTTGAAACTGCGTCCACGGGTAAATCGACGCCGTCGAGCTTGCAGCGCCACTGCTCGCCCGACTTCTGCAGTTCAACCCGGTGGAGCTTTCCGGCAACGGTGACTTCGTAGATCATTCGTCGCCAACTCCTTCGTATCGCGCGGCGCGTTTCCAGACTGAAGGCATGGCCGCCCTGCCGGTAGAAGCTCCATTTTGGCCATTCGGCTTCGGAGATAGGGTGGCCACAAAAAGCGCGGCTGACACGGCCGCCAGCTTCTCGAGCGGGTCTTCAAAGCGAATATCGTCGGAAGGGGAGGAGAGAAGCCGGTCGAGAAAGCCGGTATCGATCCGCGCCTCCTGGAAATCCGGATGATCGAGAATCCTGCGAAATAATCCCAGGTTGCTCTTGATCCCGCCAATAAAGTATTCATCGAGCGCACGGCGCATGCGAGAAATGGCTGTCCGCCGGTCAGACGCGAACGCGACGAGCTTGGAGAGCATAGGATCGTAGTCGAGCGGCACGGTCCAGCCCTCATAGACGCCGCTGTCTTCGCGGATCCCCGGTCCGGAAGGGCGCATGAGCTTCGCTATCCTACCGGGCGATGGGAAAAAGTTGTTTTCCGGGTCTTCAGCGTAGATCCGGCACTCAATAGCATGGCCGCGCAGTTGCACGTCGCTCTGGCAAAACGGAAGCTTTTCTCCTGCTGCAATGCGAAGCTGCAGGTGAACAAGATCCAGGCCCGTTACCGCTTCCGTAACCGGGTGCTCAACCTGCAGACGCGTGTTCATTTCCAGAAAGTAGAAGTTGCGCTCAGAGTCCACCAGAAATTCCACGGTCCCAGCATTCGCGTATCCGGATGATTTGGCGGCCTGGACAGCTACAGCTCCCATGCGAGCGCGCAAGTCCTGGTCAACAATGGCTGAAGGGGCTTCCTCAATCACCTTCTGATGCCGCCGTTGCACCGAACACTCGCGCTCGCCGAGGTACACGGCATTGCCGTGCTCATCCGCGAGGACCTGAATTTCAATGTGGCGTGGATTCTGGATGTACTTCTCCAGATAAACTTCATCATCGTTAAAAGAGCGCAATGCCTCGCTCTTAGCCGTTTCGAAAGACGAAGGCAGTTCGGTAGCGGAGCGCACCAGTCGCATGCCTTTGCCGCCACCTCCGGCAGCGGCTTTGATCATGACGGGATAGCCTATCTTCCCAGCCATCCGCTCCGCCTCAACCAAAGACAGCCCCCGGGAAGAACCGGGCACGAACGGCACGCCAGCAACCTGCATTGCCTGCCGGGCGCGCGTCTTTGAACCCATGAGTTCCATGGCGGCGGCCGGAGGACCAATGAACTTGATTCCCGCCTCCTGGCAGGCGTGAGCAAAGCGGGCATTTTCTGAAAGGAAGCCATAGCCGGGATGAATCGCGTCCGCACCGCTGCGCTGCGCAACATCAATGATTTTGGGGATGCTTAGATAAGACTCGCGGGCGGCTGCCGGCCCGATGGGATAAGCTTCATCGGCATGGCTGACGTGCAGGGCGGCACGATCAACGTCAGAGAAAACAGCAACCGAGGCGATACCCATTTCCCGGCAGGCACGAATGATGCGGACCGCAATCTCTCCCCGGTTGGCGATCAAGACCTTCTTGAACATAGAAACGGGCTCACAAAACCTTTGATTTTAATTGATTTCTACCGTATGGATGGTGGTGACGCGAAAAAGCCCCTCGCTCTACTGAGGGGCCGCGAATAGTTTGCCCTGGGGGACGCTATTTGTGAGACGGCTGCTGTCCCTGGTTCTGATTTTGATTTTGATTCTGGTTCTGTGTCTGCTCCAGAATGATTCCGCCCTGGTTCTTCTTGGCAGCTTCTTCAGCCTTTTTCTTGCGGGCTGCCATCGCCTTGTCACTCCAATCGTTCGCCGTCTTGATGAGGTCCGCTCGAGCTTGGGCGTCATCGCAGGTCATATCGTTGGCCTTGCGACGATAGAGCAGGTTCATGTAGGCCATCGCATCATCGTAATCCTGCCGCTTATCAATGGCCGTCTGGAGCATCTGCAGGCCTTCATCGATGACTGAGCCGTCCTTTGTTTTCAACTGGTCACACCACTTCTGGCTGCCTTTTCCCTTCAGCTCATCGTCCACTTTCATCCCATTGGCTGATTTCAGGTCAGCAGCATCTTTGTAAGCCTGCGTCCAGTCGATTACACCGACCGAGTAATAAACCTCAGGATCGTTGGGATCCACCTGGATGGCTTTTTTGTAATAGTCGCGGGATTTGTCAAAATCCTTCATCTGCATGTACAGGAAGGCGATTCCCTTCAGGCTGTTGACGCTCTTGGGATCGTTCTCAAGAACTTTCTTGTATTCGTCAATTGCCTGCTGCGCCATGCGGATATTGTCCGGCGACTCCACCCCAGGAACGTATTGCTGGGCATAAGCCGTAGCTAAATACAGCTTTGCGACTTTCAGATCGCTATCAAGAAAAACAGCAGTTTTGAAGTGCTCAATTGCCTGTTCGTAATTGGCGCTCTTATAGGCCTGAACGCCTTTGTTGAGCTGGTCGCGCGCTTTGAGTTTGTTACACCCCGCCGTAATTAACAGCGCGGCAGCGACGGCAACTGCCGTCGCCAGACGTGCGCATTGTTTCATCTTTTCTGGCTCCCTTGCCGGAGTTAGATTTCGAACCGTTGAAAGGTTCATGCGGGGCAGCGTTCGCGCGAACCCCGCTCTGAGCGGACCAACCTTTACTGGCCGGCCTCGATCTTGGCCGTAATTAACCCGACTTTATCCACGACCTGAGTACCCTTGGCGATATCGATCACTTGGGCGACGTTCTGAAACTCCACGTCCGGATCACCCTTTACGAACATCACGCGTTCAGCGCGAGTCTTGAAGATGTCTGTAAGCCGATTGCCGAGGTTGTCCCAGTTCACGTCTTCCTGGTTGATCTTGAGCTTGGGCTTCCCCTGATTTGAGTCCAGCACCTGCACTACAACCGTGCGGTCATTGGGCTCAGGTTTCTGATTCGGCGGAGGCGGCTGCGGAACCAGGGCCTCCAACCCCTTCGGGGTAAGCGGTGTAATCACCATGAAAATGATCAGCAGAACCAGGAGAACGTCAATTAACGGAGTGACGTTGATGTCTGCTGTTGGCCCGCCTCCCGGGCCTCCTACTGACATTGCCATAACGGTATACCCTCTTTATGAATTCCTTTGACGATTCTTCATGCGCGGCGCCCGCACCTGCTAGCGCGAGCGCCGGCTATGCTTGTCGCCTTGCTTTACTGCCTTCTCTGCTCCGTGAGCAGACCTAACTGGTCAACACCGGCCGAACGGACATCATCCACCACATCCACAACCGACTTGTATTTGGCCCGTGCATCAGCTTTCACATACACGGTTTTGTTCACACGGTTCTGGACCCGTTCCTTGACCTTGTTGGTCAGCTCTTCCGGGCCAACTTGCTGCGTATCAAAGAAAACTCTGCCATCGCGCATTACGGCTACGATCAGCGCATCTTCCTTGTCCGCATCAGGCATTTGGATGGGATTGTTCGTCTTCGCCAGATCGACCGACTGCCCTTTCTGGAGCATCGGGGTAATGACCATGAAAATAATGAGCAGAACCAGCATCACGTCGACCATAGGGGTGACATTGATGTTGGAATTAACCTTGGCTCCCTCATTCCGGATGACTATTGACATGGATCGTCTCCTCGGTTACCGGCGAACCGCGTTCGTACGCTTCAGGAAATAATCCACCAGTTCGCTCGAGGAGTTGTCCATTTCAACGTCAAACGCCTCAACCTTGCCGGTAAAGTAGTTGAACATCATCACGGCGGGAATGGCGACAAAGAGGCCGAGAGCCGTGGTCACCAGAGCTTCAGAAATTCCGCCTGCGACTGCGCCGATGCCGGTGGCTTTCTGCTCAGAAATCTTACGGAACGCGTTCAAGATGCCGATCACCGTCCCGAACAAGCCGACGAACGGCGCCGTGGATCCGATGGTCGCCAAGCCACCCAGGCCACGCTTCAGTTCAGCATGGACAATGGCTTCAGCGCGTTCCAAAGCCCGCTTGCTGGCTTCGATCTGTTCTCCGGGAATCTCAGTGGAGTCACCGTGTGCCTTGAATTCCTGCAGGCCTGCGGTCACTACCTTCGCAAGATGGCTCTTCTTGTTGCGCTCGGCCACGCGAATCGCTTCATCCAGCTTGCCTTCGCGCAGAGCGCCGGCGACAGCAGGAGCAAACTGCCGCGACTGTTTGCGGGCGGCGTTGAAAGCAATCCAGCGGTCAATCATCACGCCGATAGACCACGCAGACATGATGAAGAGAATGATAACGACGGCGCGTGCAAGCCATCCCATTTGCCGCCAGAGTGAAACCGGATCCCAGCCGACTCCTCCCTGATCATCAGCCTGAAACATCAAGTAGGCCATTACGATATGGGCCTTAGCCAAAAGCAGAGTTGCAACATTCGCGACAAGCATGAGTTTTAACTTTTCCTCCTCAGAACTTTTTCAGAACATTTGCCGGTAAGGACGAACCACAAGCTCCGGCCTAGAAAGAGTGCCCCATCCTGCGGGAAACGGATTTTGCCCTTTTCGGAGGCTGGCGTCTTCGCCAGCCTTTGTATTCTTAGCGAGCGACCACTACAGTTACATCCTGAAGGTGACTTTGATGGTCGTCTCTACCTCTACCGGTTCGCCGTTCAGCAGATAAGGTTTGTACTTCCACTGCTTCACAGCTTCCATAGCAGCCTGGACGAGAATAGGATGCCCGCTGACCGAGTGAAGGTTTTCGATGACTCCATTCTTACTGATGGTGGCAGCCAGAATCACATCCCCCTGAATATGGGCAATTTTCGCCATTTGGGGATATTGAGGCTCTATTTTACGAAGCAGGTTCCCTGCCGCTACGCCCTCAGAAACACGCAGCTTCTGCGGTGCGGCCACCTTTGGCGGGGGAGCGCTGGAGTTGATAATGCCACCCAGAACGCCGCCGGCCTGGCCTCCGGGAACTCCGCCTACTACTCCACCGGTAACTCCCGTGGATGGAGGAGTCTCCTCCTCCTTGATCATCTTGATCACTTTGGGAATCTTGCTGGGCGTGCGCAGCTCACCGTTAACAACCTCGTGCTGGATGACTTTCTGCACGGGTGCAGCCGCTGGCGGTGGTGGGGGTGGAGGTGGTGGGGGCGGCGCCACCAGAAACGAGTTCAGCTGATGCAAGGGCAGTGCTTCAGTAATCAGCAATGGAAGCAAGATCATAAAACCAACGACGATCGCTTCAATAATCAGAGAAACCGTCGTGGTGTACTTCTGGTTAGTCCGGATCTTGCCGCCGGATTCCATTAAGCTGTCTTCAAACATCCCTGTTCTCCAATCCTAGGGGGACTCTTCAATTACATTGGACACCGGGACTGCCTGTTTTGCTCCCAAATCGGGGGACTGCTTAAACCTTGGCCCTCACTTTTCCCTTGCCCGCCGGAGCGGGGCCTTTGCCGATCGGCGCGGAACCCTTACTTGCCGGGGAGGCTCCTTTTCCCGCCGGAGAAGCAGGAACCGATATAGTTCCTGTCCGGGAGCGCTTTAACTGCCAATCCTGATATGCCACCAACATCGGAGCTGCCACTGCAATCGACGAATACGTCCCTATTAAGATGCCAATTACAAGAGCGAAGGAGAAGCCCCTAAGCACTTCGCCACCAAAAAGATACAGCGATAAGACAGTTAGAAATGTCAGCCCTGAAGTCAGGATCGTCCGGCTCAATGTCTGATTGATGCTCCGGTTGACGATCTCTGCCAGGCTCTCTCGCCGCATCAGTTTTACATTCTCGCGGATACGGTCGAACACCACGATGGTGTCGTTCATGGAGTAGCCGACGAGGGTCAGAATCGCGGCGATAACAGTAAGACTTATCTCTGTATTGGTCAAGGAGAAAGCACCTACCGTGATCAGCGTATCGTGGAAGACCGCCACCACAGCGGCTACGCCGTAAATCAGCTCAAATCGGAACCACAGATACACCAGCATGCCGACTAATGAGAAAAGCACCGCAAGCCACGCCTGGTGCTTGAGCTGATCGCCCACTTGAGGTCCCACAATGTCGGCGCTGCGAACGCCGAAATTGCTGGTATAGAAATCCTGCTTGAGCGCATCAAGCACAGGCGCCGGGACAACGGCCTTGAGGTCATCAATGCTCTTCAGCACGCCACCTTCGGTGTTGTTGCGGTAAGCCAGAATCTGGCGCGCCAAACCTTCGTACTGGGTCGGGGACGTGTGCAGGGGATCGCGCGCAACCAAAGCATCACGTACTTCAGCAAACCCTATCTTGTCACTGTTGTTCAGGTCCCGTTTGCCAGGCTGAGCGTTCGTCTCAAGGGCGGCAATGATCTGGTTCTTGCCCTTGGAGAGGTCGGTTTCGCTGGTTTCCTTCAGGTCCAGGGAAACGACCACTTCGTTATTGGCCGGGTCGCCGTAGCGCACAATCTTGGCATTGTGCAGTCCGGCATGATCGAGGTCGGAGCGAATCTTGCCGTAATCGGGCGTACTCGCGAACTTCACATACACCATGGTGCCGCCGCGAAAATCCACGCCCAGCGGTATATGGTGCCAGAACAGCATGGAAATCACCCCGGCGACGCTGAAGATCAGCGAAAAAGCGAGGAAGTACCACTTCTTGCCGAGAAAATCGATGTTGGTATTGCCAAAAAATTCCACTTTATCAACCTTTAAACTAGATACTCAGAGCTTCACCGCGCTGCTTGCGATTGAGCACGGCATCAAAAATCACCCGTGATACGAATACCGCCGTAAACAGGTTGGCCAGCAGACCGAACGTCAGCGTGACCGCAAATCCCCGCACCGGTCCGGAGCCAACGAAGAACAGAATGATGGCCGAGACGATCGTTGTCACGTGAGTGTCCAAAATGGTCGTCCACGCACGATCAAATCCCTGGTCCACAGCTGCGGCTGGGGCCTTCTTGTTGCGCAATTCCTCTCGAATGCGCTCAAAAATCAGCACATTGGAATCCACACCCATACCGACGGTGAGGATTACGCCGGCAATTCCCGGCAAGGTGAGTACAGAGCCGGTGAAACCCATGAATCCAAGCAGAATCACCAGGTTCAAAATCAGAGCAATGTCTGCGTTGATTCCGGCAGCGCGATAGTACACCAGCATGAAAATCAGCACGGCGGCCAGACCAGCGATAGCGGCGCGCACTCCAGCTTTGATGGAGTCTGCACCCAGCGAAGGCCCAACCGTGCGCTCTGTCAGATAATGCAGGCTGGCCGGCAGCGCACCGGATCGCAGCAACATGGCCAGGTCTTTTGCGCTCTGCTCCGTGAAGCCGCCCTCGATTTCACCGGTATCCCTGATCTCCGTCCGGATCGACGCAAACTCACGCACTTTGTTGTCGAGAACCACGGCCAGGTAGTGGTTCGGGTCCGTGCCAGTTTCGTTGTGTGCGGCGGTGAAGGCGCCAAATTTATTTCCGGCAGCGGCCGTAAGGTTGAAATCTACATCGGGACGTCCGGTGGAATCCGTACCCGGACGCGCGTCCTTGATGTCGGTTCCACCCACTATAGGAATACGGCCGACGATGAAAACACGGTCGCTCTGGTCATTGCCACCGGCAATTCCGTGCATCATGACCGTACCCGGAGGCAAAACTCCTCCGTGCGCGGATAGCGCCGCCTGCTCGCTATCGTACCCGTTGGCATTGTCAAAACCCTGTCGCAACTCCAGACGCGCCGTGGACTGGATAATCTCCTTAACGCGGCCGGGATCATCTACGTCAGGCAATTGGACCAGGATCTGGTTGAGCCCCATTCCGTTTTCCTGGATCTCAGGTTCGCTCACGCCCAAAGCATCCACGCGCGTGCGGATGGCCTCAATCGACTGCTCGACGGTACGGTTCTTGAGCTCGCTCACCGCCGAAGGCTTCATGGTGATGATCCAACTGTTGCCGGGACCGGCTGATGGCGGGTCATAATCCTTCAGTTGATCGCTCACGATGCTGCGGAGCTGGGAACCGCCGTCCAGCGGAACACCCTTGACCACAACCTCTTCCGGATGGTTCGCCGCGTCAGGCTTGCCGATCTCCGTGTAAGCGACCTTCGCCTTCTGCAACTCGTCTTTCAGCAGTTCAACGGCGCGGTCTGTTTCGGCGTTTACAGCATCATTGACCATGACCTGCAGAATCAGGTGCGTGCCGCCAGTCAGGTCCAGGCCAAGGTGAATGTTCTTCAAAATGGCCGTTTTCAGCGCGTCTCCGCCGAGGCCTTTGGGAATGCCAAAGATGCCGTAAAGGAAAACCAGCAAGATTGCGACAATAGCTGCGGATTTGGTGAGTAAATTCTTCTGCATTTCAACTTCACTTCGCTAGGATTTCTTTGCTTCGTCTTCCCGGGCTACCGATACAACGGAAGATTTGGCGATTTCCAGTCTCAAATTGTCAGGCGGTACGCGGAGATGGAGCGCGTCTTCTTTCACGGCGATGACGATGCCACGAATTCCACCGCCCGTGGTTACCCGGTCGCCATTTTTTAGACCGCCGATCATCTGCTGCCATTTCTTCTGCCGCCGTTGCTGGGGGAGGATCAGGAGCAGGTAAAAAATGGCAAAAATGAACAGCATGGGGAGCCACATCAGCCCGCCGATGCCGCCTTGCTGCAACAGAATTGAAAATATCGCGTTCTGAACCATTTCTTGATTGCCGCACAGCCCGCGCACACTCGCTCACACGAGGGAGCAGAAACCGCCTTGTTCTGACCGCTGAATCAATACCGCCCGGGCCTCCAGGCACCTGACCTTCTTGTGTCGGAGTTAATCGGAGGATTCTTGACGCTGAATCAGGAGCGCTCAGGCCATGAACACTGTCCCAGAAAGAATTCCTGAGAGGTCCCCAAGTTTTATAGCATGACGTACCGCTCGCATGGTGTCAAGGTAGAAGGCCAGATTATGCACCGTATTCAGCACCCCGGACAGGGGTTCACCCGATACGAATAGGTGCCTCAAATATGCCCGGCTGTAGCGGGCGCACACCTTGCAGCCGCACTTTGGATCGGGCGGCGCCTCGTCCTGCGCGTAGCGTACGTTTTTGATGTTCATCCGACCCTCGGAGGTAAATAAGAGGCCGTGTCGCGCAGCCCGCGTCGGCAGCACGCAATCCATCATATCCACTCCCATGGTGGCGTATTGGGCGATCTCGTCCGGGTACCCGACCCCCATTACGTAACGCGGCTTGCCCTTGGGCAGGACCTCAAGAGTGGCAGTGATGATCTCCGCCGTCTTGTCGCGCGGCTCGCCCACGCTCAAGCCGCCAATGGCATAGCCGGGGAAATCCAGTTCCTGCAGCCGCTCGGCGCACTCGCGCCTCATTTCCGGGTACATTCCTCCCTGCACAATGCCGAACAGCGCCTGTGTCCGACCTTTCTGGTTCTCAGCCCAGGGTACCTCGTGCTTGTGAGCTTCAAAGTAGTCTTTGCTGCGCCGGGCCCAGCGAAGCGTCATCTCCATCGATTCGCGAATTCTGCTCTGGTCTGCCGGATATTCGGTGCATTCATCAAAAGCCATGATGATGTCCGCGCCCAAGGCAATCTGAATTTCAATGGAACGCTCTGGGGTAAACAAATGCGACGACCCGTCGAGGTGCGACCGGAACTGAACTCCCTCTTCTGTCACTTTCCGCAGCTCGCTCAGGCTGAAAACCTGAAATCCTCCGGAATCGGTCAGCAGAGCGCGCTCCCAGCTCATAAACCGGTGCAACCCACCGAGCGTGCGGATCAAGTCGTGTCCAGGCCGGAGATAAAGATGGTAGGTGTTGCCGAGAACAATCTGCGCTCCCAACTCCAGGAGCACGTCTTGGGGCACCGCCTTAACTGTGCCGGCCGTTCCCACCGGCATAAATACGGGCGTTTCCACCACGCCATGCGCGGTTTCGAGCTCTGCCATTCGCGCGGGGCCAGTATGGGCAGTGATGTGAAAGGGGAGACTCACCGAAGGACATATTACAGAATCAACCCCGTTCAGCCTGTGCAAACTTTTCTGCAACCTTTTCTGGATTGACAAACGCCCGCGTCACCGTCCCGCAGCCGATCAGGTGAGTTCCGTTATGCGCCGTGACGCGGAAGACATAAAACCGCCCTTTAGTTGATTCCAGTCGCGCTTCGGCTCTGACCCGCTGCCCCACGACTGTGGGAGCCCGATGCTCAATATTGATGGCTGTTCCCACGCTGACTTCGCCCGGGCTGCAATAAGGCTTCATTGCGGTCGCCGCCGCCCACTCCATCAGCCCGATCATATGGGGCGTTGAGTAGATGGCAGGAAGCTCAGAGTGGTGATGATTCAGCGTGTGTTCGTGAGAGACGGTCATTTCCGCCTCACCGCGCAGCCCCAGCGGGAGTTCTCGGGTCATGCTGGAAATCTAGCAGAACTCCCGAACAGTGGCGAGCCGCAGTCACAAATAAAGCCGGGCTCCGGCGCCCGGCTCGCTATTTACATTATTTACATTCACTCTTATCTGTGATCATGGTCATGATCATGATCATGGTGGTCACGATCATGATCTCTGTCGTGATCTCGCCCGCACTGCTCGCGGACTTGCTCCAGTTGGCGCCTGCGATATTCCGCCTGCGAGCTGCGCTCACCATGTTTCCTGATCTCCTTGCGCAGGTTGTTTTCGGCCTTCTGCATCTTCTTGTCGCAGTTGTCCTTTGCCTGCGCCGGGGTTAAGCCGGCAAGCAATATAAAAGCTGCCATGAGTACTGCCGAGATTCCAGCCTTGATCTTCATCATCTCCTCCGGTGTTGCTGGCGGATTGTACTCTGATTTCGAAGTGTCGCAACGCCAACAAGGCAAAATGGGCGCTCAAGATCATGTCCTGGTTCCTGCGCTCGGACCGTCGGGGAGCTCCCGGCCTGTATAATAAGAAATTGTCCTCATGGTTTTGAACAATACTGTGCGCTCGCAGCAATCTCAGCCCAGGATTCGCTCCACCACTGTTTTATGTGTGCGCCGCAATGGCCAAGTGGTCATGGCGGCCGATGGCCAGGTAACCCTGGGGGAAAACGTCATTAAGCATACGGCAAAGAAGATTCGCCGCCTTTATAGCGAGAAGATCCTGGCCGGCTTTGCCGGTTCCACTGCTGACGCGTTTTCCTTGTTCGCTCGGTTTGAAGCCAAATTGGAGCAATATCACGGCAACCTTGGCCGCGCAGCCGTAGAACTAGCCAAGGATTGGCGCACTGACAAAGCCCTCCGGCACCTTGAAGCACTGCTTCTGGTCAGCGACCCGGCTGTGACATTCCTGATCAGCGGCGCGGGCGATGTAATTGAGCCGGACGGCGGCGTGGCGGCCATTGGAAGCGGCGGGCCTTATGCTCTGGCTGCCGCGCGGGCGCTGATGGACAATACCGACCTTCCGGCCCGCAAGATTGCTGAAGAGGCTATGAAGATTGCCGGCCGGACTTGCATTTACACCAACGAAAATTTCACGATTGAGGAGCTCTCCGGGGTGCCGGAGAAGCAAACTGCCTCTACACGCTGACCGGGCATGGCAGGCTATTCAGGAACGCCGCTTATCCAGAAGATCGGAATTAAACCGGGGCATCGTGTCATCTTCAAGAATGAGCCGGCCACTTTCCTGAAGGATCTGGGCCCCCTGCCGGACGGCGCCGAGCACAGCAAGAAGCTCAGCAGAAAAGCCAACGTGGTTGTCTGTTTCACGGATCGCAAAACAGAACTGGAGCGGAGCTTCCCGGCCCTCGCGAAAACTCTGGTACCAGACGGCATGCTCTGGATCTCTTGGCCGAAAAAGACTTCCGGCATGGCGACCGACCTCACCGAAGACGTCGTCCGCGAAGTCGGGCTCGAATGCGGGCTGGTGGATGTGAAGATTTGCGCTATCGATGAGACGTGGTCGGGATTGAAGTTTGTGATTCGCACCAAGGACCGCCCATCAGCGTCTAAACGAAAAGCGGCGAAGTGACGGCAGCTTTGAAAGATGCCGGACGAAGCCGCCCCCGCGCTGAGTCCGGCTGTTGCAGGAGCATTGAGTTACAGCCGCGAGCCCTACCGTTGAGCGGTTTGGAGCGAAGCGACAGGAGTCGATAGTTGGACAATGCCGGACGAATCCGCCCACGCGCTGAGTCCGGCTGTTGCAGGAGCATTGAGTTGCAGTCGCGAGCCCTACCGTTGAGCGGTTTGGAGCGAAGCGACAGGAGTCGAAGATGGCTATCTATTTGCCAGGAACCACGGAAGAAGCCGAGGTTACTCTGGATGAATTGACACCAAAGGAAATCGTTTCTGAACTGGACAAGTATGTGGTCGGCCAGCATGAAGCGAAGCGGGCGGTCGCGATTGCCTTGCGCAATCGGATGCGCCGCCAGAAACTTCCGCCCGATCTGGCGGAAGAAATCATGCCCAAGAACATCATCATGATCGGGCCCACTGGAGTTGGCAAAACGGAGATCGCGCGCCGGCTCGCTCGTCTGGCCAACTCTCCTTTTCTGAAAGTTGAAGCCTCCAAGTTCACTGAAGTCGGCTACGTCGGCCGAGACGTGGAATCCATGATCCGCGACTTGGTCGAGATCGCCATTGACATGATCCGCGAGGAGCGCCTGGAAGAAGTGGCCGAGAAGGCCGAAGAAAGCGCCGAGAATAAATTGCTCGACCTGCTTCTACCCGGGACTCCGGCAGCCACGTCTTCGCCGACGGCCGGTTTTGCTCTGGCTGCTGAAGATGGTGACTCCACCTCCCGCACGCGGGAAAAGCTGCGCCAGCAACTGCGCGAGGGCGTTCTGGATGAGCGCATTGTGGAACTCGATGTGCGCGAGCGCTCCATGCCCGCTTTCGAGATCATCTCCAATCAAGGTGTAGAGGAGATGGACATAAACATCAAAGACATGCTGCCCAACATATTCGGCCAGCGCACTAAAAAGCGGAAGATGAAGGTGAGCGAGGCCTTTGAATACCTGATTCAAGAAGAGGAATCACGCTTGATTGACATGGACCAGGTAACGCGGGTAGCCGTCGAACGAGTGGAGCAGTCGGGAATCATCTTCCTCGACGAGATCGACAAGATCGCGGGCCGCGAGAGCGGTCACGGACCCGACGTTTCCCGCGAGGGCGTGCAGCGCGACATCCTGCCCATTGTGGAAGGCACTACGGTGAACACACGCTATGGCATGGTCCGCACCGACCATATTCTGTTCATCGCCGCCGGCGCGTTCCACGTCTCCAAGCCCAGCGACCTGATCCCTGAATTGCAAGGGCGTTTCCCGATCCGTGTGGAATTGAAGTCGCTGACCATGCAGGATTTCATTGCTATTCTCACCGAGCCCAAGTCATCGCTGGTGAAACAATACACAGCGTTGCTGGAGACGGAAGGACTAAAGCTGGAATTCACGCGCGAGGCGCTGGACGAAATTGCCAGCTTTGCTTTTCGGGTGAACGAATCCACGGAGAATATTGGTGCGCGCCGGCTGCACACCATCATGGAGCGCGTGCTGGACGAAATCAGCTTCGATGCGCCTGATATGAAAGAAAAAGGCGTGAAGGTGGATGCGCCCTATGTGCAGAAGATGCTCACGGACATCGTGAAGGACCAGGATCTGTCACGGTACATCCTGTAGTTTTTGGGGGAAGCGTTCTCGACTCGCAGCAGGAAATTTGGTAATCGGGTAATTTGGTGATTAAAAGCGAATGGATACAAAGAGTCTTCTGAGAGGATCGTCCCGTTTACGGCAGATCAATTACTCAATTACCAGATTACCCAATTACCAATTCAGGCGAGCACTATCCTTACTTTGCACTTTCCAGAACTCTCACTTTCCACCGGTCCTCCGCTCCTGTTAGAACTGCGTAGTAGTGCACCTGGGCCTGGTCGGAGTGGATAATGTTGCTGCCATCCAGGATTTGCGTTTCCAATGATGCGGTATCCCTAAGCTCAATGGCGGAGCCGTCGGGTGAATAGAACACGGCTTCAACCTTGTGCCCGTGGTCGATGATGCGCGTGCTGAGTCCGTTGTGCTGCTGTTCTTTCACGCGTTCGGTCAGCTTGTTGAGCGCAAAGCCTGTGAAATTTTCGTTCAGAGGCGCGAGCGAATTGCGGGCCAGTGCGGTGCTGAGCCCCTTCCAGGCAGCCGTGTAGTCGCGCAGAACGGCCTGCTGGGTTGCATCCTCAACCTCGCGAGGCGCGGCGTTGCTGAAGTCGACGTGCACGGCCGGTTTGGTATCCGCAAGAATCCGGCGGGCCAGCGGCACAGCGCCGGAAAGCATCATGGCCATGCCGGCCCCAAACACGACGACACGAACCAGCGCCGCGGCCCTTGCATTAGGCAGCTTGCCTGAACCAGCGGTGGATTCTTTGCGCAAATTGAGCCTCATTCCCCGCCTCCCACGTCCAACTCATTGCCTAGAGCCACACCGGAAGCCACGCTGATGCGGGCCTTCTGTGACGCGGGTAGCTCCGCGGTGGCGATGCCTTTCTTGATTCGCGCGTCCACCACGCTCCGGCCGGTGCTGTCGGTCTCGATGAATGTCACGATCGTTCCGTCCGGCACGGGATTACCCGTGCAATCGTGAACTGGATCTGTTTGCAGGATGATGCGGTTGTTCTTCCGCCCGGCGAGGTGCATGCGAAGTCCGTTTTCGCACGGATTGGATGCAACTTGTTGTACGACTCGGTTCACCGTCACGTCACCGACCTTTGCAACAAACTGTGCCGCGCCCGCCTTTTTCGCCGACGAGCTGCGTACCCAGGCCACGCCATTCTTCGTTGTTACCCTTTGCGAAGCGCTCGTTCCCCCAACACTCAGCGTAAACGTGACTTCCTCAGGCTGCACAACCAGGTTCTCGTACTTATCAAACGTGAACACCACGCCGCTTATGACGCCTGGACGATTCACCGGAACGCGCGAGGGACGCGCCAGGAAACTGAGGCTCTCCGGCTTGCCCGGCTCTACCCAGAACACCTGCGACTGAGGACTGCCGCTGCGGAGAATCGCCACCCAGCGGCCCGCGTGCTTCAACTCCTCACCTTTAATCTCAGCATTTCCCCCCAGCTTGACCTCATGCTTGATCACTTCGCCCGGCCCGATGAGCAGAAGAGTTGCGCTTCCGCTGCCGCTGGTTGCGATTTGCAAATCCTGCCCGGCAACTGCCTGGTCGGGGACGCGTAGTTCGGCTGCGTTCGCCCGGCTGGCGGCAAACCAGCAGGCGGCAATCGTCATGGCAATGAACACGAGCTTTCTCATGCTGTTACTCCTGGCGATTGAGGCTGTACTGGTTAACGGTTACACGATAGGTATGGACGTTCGCTGCGATATCATCGGGCAGGCTCACGGCAAACGGTTGCGGGGTCTGCGGTAGCAGGGCGTGATCCACATAGCCGTCTGAAACCCAGATCACATTGCCGGAGTTGTCATAGAAAGTGGCCAGCACGTGTGGGATATTCACCGTCTGTCCGCTTTCGTTGAGCAGGTCGCCTTCCAGCACCGGCCGGCCCTTCGCGTCCTTTTGAATGTGCTGGTGCATTACCCCGATCACCGGATCTGCCGATGCAGGAACCAGCAGAGGGTTCGCCTTCATGTTAGCGGCCTTCACCTGTGATAGTTTGACGCCGGGAAAATCGATGCGGTAAGGAGCTATCTCTTTCGGGAGCAGCACGTGCGACGTTTTATCGAAGCTGGATTCCTGGCCCAGATCCTGTCCGCTCTTGCCTGTCAATGATGCGCCCACCGCGACGAAGGCGGGCACAGTGTCTTCATTTTCCACTTCGCCCATCAGGATCAGGCTGCCGCTACGCTCGCTCGGGTGCATAGACAGAATGCGTACATGAGGCGTTTCAACGTTCTGCGCTCCCCAGTCATCACCCTCGCCGCGGTAGATGATGTCCCAGCGCAGGTAATTTACGGGTATCACTTGTGGAGGAACGCTGGGATTCTTTTCCGCCGTCCACATGATCCGCCATTGCCCGTTGTCCTTGACGACTTTGAGATCGCGGGTGTCATAGAACGCGCCGACAGCGGTGGAGTACTTGAGTTCGGTCCGCACCACAGCGTCATTCTCGTTTTCATGTAGGGCGCGCGTATTGACGCCTTCCAGTTGCGAATACGTGCGCAGGCTGCCGTCGCGCCCCGAGAGGTCGCGAATGAATGTTTGCAAGTCCACGTTGCTGGCCGGAGCGACGTACGAATACGCGCTCTGCCAGTCGTGGCCCTGAACGTTTTGGAACATGTCCTGAACAGCGCCCTCAGGGGTGGAAGCGGGAGCGGTGGCGCTCTTGTGAACGGCGCCCAGCGCTACCAGACCCAGTGTGAGGATGACAAAGATGATGGTTAGAACGCGTCCCATTACCGTGCCTCCCGAAGAACCGGCTCTGTGGTTGAGATAGGGAATTCCAGTGTTTCTGCCTGGCGGCCCCGTTTATCAGGCAACAGCAATACCAGCAAGAGGGCCACAATGCTGCTGCCTATAGGCAGCGTCCCCCACATGATTCCCTGGATGCGCGTCGGCCGCAGCCCCAGGTCGGAGGGCCGGGCCGGAGCAATGCCATCCTTGACCCAGAGCGTGACATTACCGCGATCGTACGTCTCCTCCTTGCGCCATCCGGCAAAGGCCAGTAGCGGCTCATAGTAGGGGTCGCGCACAAAGATGTACTTGAGACCGTAGTGATCGGCGTGTTTCAACATGGCGCGTAGAGACTCCATGCCCGACGTGCCGTAATACTTTGCATTCGTCAGTTGGCCGGCGCCGTACTGCGTCATTTCGGGAAGCAGGCGGGCGGAGTTGTAGTCGCCGTCCACGCTGCTTGCGGTAGTGGAAATGCTGACCAGGTCGAACTTGTTCGCGCCAAATCCCAGCGTGAGATAGCGGAACTTATCGTGACCGTCGCGATTCAGGAATGAGATCACCTCGTCCACGTTGAAAGGCTTATCGCGGCTGATGTGGTAGATGGGCCAAGCCACGGCAAAGCCCATGGTGATAGATGCCAACGCACCGACCGTAAATGCCGCCTTCCGGCCGTAGCGGTCAATCAGCTCTACCACGAGCAACCCGACGATGGGCAGCGCCATCACGTGGGCCAGCAGGCTGAAGCGCTCAAACGTCAACACGTCAAAGGCGCGGCCGAGCAGCCACTTGGGTAAAGGCGTGGTGCCGCCCAGGGCGAACATCATTGCCAGCCAGAACGCAAAGAACAAGGGACGCAGCCGCGGCTCCTTGAGGCCCTTCACAAAAATGTAGGGCAGGGCCAGAAGCATGGCGCCCCACGGAATGATGAAGAAGTTCAAGCCGGAAGAAGGCGCCAGGAAGAAGTTGTCGCGGCTGGCGTGGGGAATCGGCATCTGCTTGATCGGATTGGCCAGGATCGCGACCACAAAGGGATACAGAACGATCAGGGTGCCGACAACCGCGAGAACGCCATAGACAATCGTTCGGGCGAGCACGCCACCCACGCTCGCATCATTTCCTTCACGGTGGCGATCCATGAATGCCATGGCAACCACCGGAAGCGCAAAGATGAAGCTGCCAAAAAGCAATGTCACGTGGTGAGCGGAGGCAGCCGCAAAAAACAGGAACAGTCCCTTGAGGAGAGCGCTGAATTTTCCCTTTCGCGCGTAATCGTAGTAGTAGGGCAACGCATTGAGATATAAGGGCGCTGCCCATGTGGTGGATAACTGCCCGGCGTTGTACACCAGCGATGCCAGCGAGCCAAGCAAGACGCTGAGCACCGCCGCATAACTCGCTGCTCGTTCATCCACCCATATTCGCGAAAATCGGTAAACGCCGATTGGAAGCAGCAAAATCGCGATGAACTGCACGATCATGTAACCAAGATTCAGGCCGGTCACGTGCGAGAGCAGCGCCAGCCACTGCTGCTCCATGGGCGGATACGTGGTCTGGGAGAAACCCGTGAACTGTTTCTCGTTCCAGGGATCGAACCAGTGCTGCGCGTAATGCGAAGCGAAAAATTTATGGAAGTTCGCATCATACGTGCTGTTCGGAAGCTGCAGGATGAGCAGCGGGCCGTGCACCAGTAGCGCCAGCAGCATCACCCAGCTCAGGGGAATGCCGCGTCCCAGCACGGGCGCAGGCTTGGAGACGGCAAAGGATGGGGAACTCATGAAAGAACCTCCGCGATTGCGACTGCGACAAAGACGGAATGAAATCGAGCAGCAGTTTTGCTTGCCGCACAGTTTCGATTCCAAAAGTGGTATTCGGGTTTGCCTTGTGGCATCCGGATTCTCAATTTGTGCCTGTTTCACCTAGCCAGCAATCCTCCCACCCTGAAACAGCATCTCGATTCAAGAAGAGATGAGAGCTGCTGGCCCGATGGCCGCATGAGTCTAAGGAGCGGTGGCGCGACTCTCTTCTGTTGATCCCATGGCGTGCAAGTGTTGCGTGGTCCGATTTGCCGGCAAGCCGCGGATGATGGTCTGTCCCTGGCATGCGGTCCCTGCCGCGAACTAAGCGACAAGTTGATGACGGTGGTCCCGTGAAGAGAAACTTTTTTGTTCTGGCTTTTACGTGTTCCCTGCTTCTGGCCGACTACGGCTTTGGACAGACGTTCGAGATCGGCGGGCAATCGTCGCCGCAAAAGCAGAATTCACAGCAGCAAAAGGGGAAGAAGGGCCGGAAGGCCGCGTCCCCTGCAACGCCTTCCTCCGGCGGATTGGGCTGGGGCAGCAGCATCCAGGTTGGGCGCTATGCCCGTGCGGCGCAACAGGCGCTCTCCAAAGGAAACTATCCTGCAGCCATGAGCTTTGCCCAGCGGATGGTTCAGGACGCGCCGAACGATCCCCGCAACTGGTTCTTGCTGGGATACACGTCGCGCCTAGCAGGCAATTACTCGGTTTCACTGGACGCCTACGATAAGGGTCTGGCGAAGCAGCCGAACTCTGTGGAAGGGCTCTCCGGAAAAGCGCAGACGTATATCCGGATGGGCAAATCAGATGAAGCCAAGAAACTGCTGCTTCAAGTGATTGCGGCCAACCCGCGTCGCGCGACTGATCTGGCTATGGCCGGTGAGCTCTTCATGCAATCCGGCGACCTGCCTCGCGCCATCAACCTGCTGGAACGGTCAGAAGCGGCGGGCCCATCCTCGCACGCCGAACTCTTGCTCGCCATCGCCTACATGAAATCCAAGCAGCAGGAAAAGGCCAAGGCGCTCCTGGATCGGGCGATGAAGCGCAACCCGCGCAACGTTGATGTCTTTCGCGCCGTCGCCCAATACTACCGTGAAGCCCATGACTACAAGTCGGCCCTTGCCATCCTGCTGCGTGCTCCAAAGAAGACAGCTCCCGTCATGTCTGAGCTTGGCTTCACATACAGTCTTGCCGGGATGAAGAAGGAGGCCGCGGAAGCGAGCGAAAAAGCCGCAGCCATGCAGCCGAAATCGGCGAATGCTCAACTCGCGGCCGCCCAGGCAGAATTGCGAGTGGGCAACCTCGACAAGACGCGGACTTTTCTGGCCCGTGCAGAACAAATTGATGCCAATTACTACCGTCTGCATGCAATCCGCGCCGAGCTAGCCGCTGTAGAGCATCGCGACAGCGATGCGGTGCGCGAATATCTTGCGGCTCTGGCCGCTATGCCTGAAGGCCCAGCCGAAGGCGTAATGTATCCGGCCCAGCTTCGGCTGCAATTGATTGACTCTTACCGCAATCTTCAGGACGACGCAGCCGTACGCCAGCAGACCGCCATGGGCCAACAGTTTCTTGGCCGGCTGCAGGTGGAAGGCCCGGATCGGGTGGAGTACCTGCGTCTTCGCGCTGCGTTTCGCGCTCTTGGCGGCGATCCTGCCGGCGCCGAAGCTGACTTGAAGCAGGCCATGCAGCTCGATCCCAGCAATGACAACGTCCTGCTGCAATACGCCAACCTGCTCTGGAAGACGAATCGCAAGCAGGAAGCGCAGCGGATGTACGCTGGCTTGCTACAACGTGATCCCAAAAACCGTTTCGCGCTCGAAGCCCTCGGTTACCTGTCCCGTGACTTGGGCGACAACAAAGCGGCTGAGAATTACTTTGGACGCATGGCGGCGGCGTATCCCAGTGACTACGTGCCTCATGTTGCTCTGGGCGACCTGTACACGGCGATGAAGGACTATGCCAAGGCCCAGGCCAGCTATAACAAGGCATACAATCTCGCGCCTACCAATCCGCAGATCATCGCCAGCGGCTCCAATGCAGCTATTGAGGCCCACGATCCCGATCTTTCCGGACGTTGGCTGGCGCGTGCGACCGGCACCATGAAGAACGATCCCCACGTCATGCGGGAAACGGAGCGGTACCTTTTCCTGAAGGGACGCTATCTGGAGTCAGCCCGCATAGGCGAGCAGGTGGTACAGAAGCTCCCGCGTGATCGTGACGGCGCCGTCTATCTCGGCTACGACCTCTACAATCTCGGCCGCTACGACGACGTCTTAGCCCTGGTAAGCCGCTATGAGAGCGTGCTGCCGAAAGAGGCCAATTTCCCGCTCCTTGCGGGCCACGTCCACCGCCAGAACCAGCTCTTGCAGCAGGCCATTGATGATTTCTCGCGCGCCCTGCAAAAAGATCCAAAGATGGTCGAGGCCCTCGTGAACCGGGGCTACGTTCGCAATGACATGCAGGATGCTCAGAACGCGGTCCACGACTTTGAGCCAGCCATCAAAATGTCGCCGAACAACGCTATTGCGCACCTTGGGTTGGCTTACTCCTACCTGCAATTGCATCGCTCGCGCGAATCTCTGAAAGAAATTGAAATTGCGCAAAAAGGGATGAGGGACAACGGCGCCATCCATATGGCGCTCGCCACGGCTTACCGGCAGATGCGCGTTTTCGATAAGGCGGAGAAGGAGTACCGGCTGGCCTTGAAGTTTGCGCCCGATGATTTGAAGACGCACGAGGCGCTTGCAGATACGCTGTATCACGCCCGCCAGTACAGAAAGGCCATCGTCGAGTGGAATTCTGCCCTGCAGATTTCTCCCGATGACCCGCTGGTCTTCGCCAGTTTAGCCGCAAGTTACGCACAGCTCCACCAGCGGGCCGAGACGTTCCGCTACGTGCAGGCCGCGGAACGGGCTGGAACAGATCAGTCGGCTGTACTGCTGGCCACGGGAGAGGCCCTGATGCTGCTGGGTGACCGTCAGGCGGCCTTTGAGCGCTTTACCCGCGCCCTTGATTCGCCAGACGCAAACCGTGTGGACGTGCGCCTCCAGTTCGCAAAGTTGTTTGTGCATGAAGGCAAGTATGATGATGCCAAGCAAGAAGTCGCGCTGGCGTTTGCTGAATCCCGCATTGGCGAAGCTTCGCCCATTACTACAGACAACCTGGTGGAAGCCGCGAACGTTTTCCTCGCCATTCACGACTTTGATCTGGCGCAGCGCTATTTCACCAAAGCAAAGGACATGGGCGCGTCCGACGACACCGTTGCTATTGGCCTCGCTGACACCTATATCGCCCAGAACCAGGACAAAAAAGCTGCAGCCATCCTGAGCGCGCTGGGTAATTCTCCGGATTATCAGCAGAACTATGATTACCAGCTCGCGTGGGCCAACGTGTACAGCCAGCGACATGACAGGGTGCGTGCCATCGCCGCCTTTGCTCATGCCAGCGAAATCGCTGCCGATGATCCCACGGCGGAGCGCGGGCTGTTGCAGGTTGCCGGGCAGGAGGGGACGCAAATAGGCCCCAACCTCAACGTGCAGAGCGATTTTCTGAGCACCGCGCTGTTCGATGATGCCACGATTTACCAGCTCGATAGCAAGCTGTTTGGCAACAACGTGCGGCCGCGCTCATCCCAGGAAACCGACCTGGGGACGTCGTTCCACTATCACATCAACCACTTCAGCCCGATCAACGGGTTCGTGGGTGAACGCAATTACCGTGGCACCATTTCCGTACCAAGCACGCTGGCCATCCTGCGTCACAACAGCTATGACACGTTCTTCAACGTTGGCACCACGCCAGTATTGCGGCTGGGGAATGCCCGCTTCGTACTCAATCCCGGGATTGAGTTCGCTTTCCGGCGGGACACAGAAGCTCCACTGCAATTCAACCAGAACCTCTTCCGGCAGTATCTGTATCTGAACAGCTCTCCGCTGTTCAACTGGATTACTATGCGCGGGAGCGCGATTCATGAAGCCGGCCCCTTCACCCAGCAGCACCTCAGCTCGCGCGATCTGGGCGCAAGCCTGGAGTTTGAGGTGGGGCGGCCATGGGGGCACAATGCGCTCGTCACCGGTTATTCCGTCCGTGACCTGTTGTTTAATCCGGTAGCGCGCGAGTTCTTTACCACGGCCACGTGGGGCGGACTGGAACACAAGTTCGGCGACAAAGCCACAGTCACCGGCCTGGCCAAATACATCCGTTCCTGGCGCGTGGAAGGGCTTGAATTCGCAAGCGCGCAGATCCTTGTGCCCGGCGCCCGGTTTGATTACAAATTCAACGAGCGCTGGCACCTGAATGCTTCCGCCGATTTCACCCGCGGCGAGGGCTTCCATCTTTACGACAACGTCCAGAGCGGTTTCCTCATCTCTTACGTGAAGCCGGTTCGGCGAAGCTTCAATGATGGAACAGGCGAAATCGGTGTCGATTATCCGCTCCGCTTCTCCATAGGCATGCAACAGCAGTCCTTCTATAACTTCACCGGTGACGTGAGGACGAACGCCCTGCGTCCCGTTATACAAATCTCGCTGTTCTAAACAGGAATTAAGGAAATACTCGGACATGAAGATCTGCCTGATTACAGCCTTTCCGCCCAGCAAAGTGGTGCTGAACGAATACGGCTATCACGTTGCCCGTGAGCTTCAGGCCGATCCCCTGGTGAGCCTGACTATACTGGCGGACGAATTGCAGGAGCCTCTCCCGGAGCTGCCGGAGTTCAACGTGGAGCGCTGCTGGACCATGAACCGGCTCACCAACCACCGCCGCATTCTCGCCGCGATTCGCGACATTCGGCCTGATGTTGTCTGGTTCAACCTGGTCTTCTCCAGCTTTGGCACCAAGGAAAGTCCTCTGGCTGCTTTTTCCGGGCTGACGCTTCCCGCCACAACTCGGCTGGCAGGCTACTATACGCACGTAACTCTCCACCATCTGATGGACCACATTGACCTTGAAGACGCCGGCGTGCGCCATAAGAGGCTGTTTCGAATGGCCGGTAACGCTGCGACGCGCATGATCCTGATGGCGAACTCGGTCTCGGTGCTGTTGCCCGCATATCGCCGCACCCTGATTGATAAGTATCGCGGCGAAAATATTCATTTCCGCGCCCACGGAATCCTGGGCGCCCGGCCCGAATACCCCGAGTTCGAACGTCGTGGCAACCCTGAACATCGCATCTTGGCGTTTGGCAAATGGGGAACTTACAAACGTTGCGAGATGCTCATTGAAGCTTTCGAGGAATACGTGGCCAAGGCTGTGCCCAACGCGCGGTTGATCATTGCCGGCGCCAACAACGGAAACTCTCCCGGCTATATTGAGTCACTGCGCGCGCGTCACGGGGACCATCCGGGAATTGAGTTCACCGGCTATGTGGAAGAAGAGAAGATCCGCGATATCTTCGGTTCATCATCGTTCATGGTGATGCCTTATACCTCAGCGACGGGCGCGAGCGGAGTGGCGCATCTTGCGGCTCAGCACGGTGTTCCCATCATTTGCTCTGATATTCCGGATTTTCGTGAGATGGCGGAAAATGAAGGCCTGGCCATAAAGTTTTACCCGATCGGGGACAAACAAGCACTGGCGCGGCAGATGATTGAGCTGCTGCAATCGGAAGAAGAGCAGCGCGAAATGGCGGAGCAGAACTTCTCCGCCGCCCTTCGGCTGACCATGCCCCAGATCATTCGGCAATATGTGCGAGCCTTTGACCGGCATCAGCGCGCCCGTGCTTTGGAAGCCATATCGCGTTTCCGCCGCATTCCGCCGTGGGTTCCTTCACGCTCCGCGATTTTCCGCGCGTCCTCCCCTAGATGGGGCAAGTGGGTCTAGAGAGCTTCCATTACGGCAACACTATTTGTCTTCATGGGCCGGATTCGCCTGATAACGCGCGCTTCCGGTCAGAGGATCAAGATCAGGAATCGGCATATCTCCCACCGAGTTGAAGGGAGCTGGAATTGGCGGGCCGTCCACATCTATGGGACCTGAAATCGAGGGGGCCACGGCGTTGCGTTCAGCTTGCTGCTTGCCTGAATTGGGCGTGTGCCGTTGGTGCGCCCAATTTTCCGTTGCCACAGTACCAGGCGTATTCACGTATTCAAGCGAAACGCGATTGTGGCGCCGGTGCAACCCCGGAGCCTGAGGCGAGAATGGGGCCACCGCGACCCTTGCCTGTGCATGAGCAGAGCTATGTGCCGCTTGCGAGCTGAAGTCCAGTGAGACGGAAAGCGCCGGGGAAACCGATGCGAACGCCACAATGAATAAAACAATGGCGGCGTCGCACACCAACGCCTTCCAGCGAGGAACTTCGGCGGGTTCAGCCAAAATATTGCGGATGCGTGTACTTAGAAACGATGACGATGCGGCAAAATCCACACCCAGAGCCGGACGCTGTTGCAGCCGGACCAGGCGAACGAAGGCGGCCAGACTGTCAGCGTAATCGGCACGGTCTTCGGGGTGAGTCTCTATCACTCCCAGATCGCAGGCCAGTTCACGTTCCATCATAAGCTGCTTGCGTGCTTGCCAGACCGCCGGGTGGAAAAACAACAGCGCGCAAAGCAAGTCCCCGAGAGTGGCCCATAGGTAGTCACAGCGAAGCGTGTGGATCAGCTCATGCCTGAGCACATTGCCCAGTTGTGGTGATCCGACCAGTTTTTCGCAAACCTCAGGAAGAAGGATGCGGGGTGTCCACCAGTACACCGTGGCTGGAGAGCTTACCTTTGGTAGTATCAGCACGCGACAGCGGCTTATATTGAAGTCCCTGCAAAGGTCCTGAAAAGTATCTTGCAGACCGGGTGAAGGTTGGCGTCCGTGTTTGAGCCACTGCCGGAGGCGCAAGTGTTTGAAGAGGTGCATAGCCACCAGTGATGCGGCGCCCACGATGTAAGCAACGATGAGAACAACCGCGATCGTGCCAATCCAAACGCTCCATGATGCCGGAACCGCCACATGTTCACCAGGGACTTTTGCCGCCTCTTTGGCCAGAGTTGCGCCAGATGCGCCACGGGTCAGCACAAACACAAGTTCATCCGCCAGCAGCGCTATCCAGGAAATCCCCGCACCCAGCAAAAACCCCAGCCAAGCTAGAAATCGGTGCCGCGGGTTTCGCAGCACCCGTGCCAGGCAGAGACACAATACGTACGCCGCCGCCACTTTCAGAACGAATGTGAGCAGCACTCCTGCGAGCTGAAGCGAGTAGGATTGCATAAAGAAGGCCCTCTGCGCCGGGCTCATTTACTGTTATTTGCCGGATTGCGCCTTCTGCAAACGATAGTTGCGGATCAACGTCTCCAATTCTTCCAGCTCCGACTCTTTTACTGGAGCGGCTTCCAGCAGGTTGATCAGTAACTCTGAAGGCGAGCCGCCAAAGTTCTGGTCGAGCAGGTTCTGGACCGAATTCCTCCCTACCTCTTCCCGGGTGACGCACGGTTCAAACACGAATACACGGCCGCGGCTCTCATGGCGAACCAAGCCCTTTTCTTCCATGATGCGAAGAATGGTTTGCGTGGTCTTGTAATTGGGCTTCGGGATGGCGTTGGAATGACTGATCACATCCTCAACGGTCCCATTGCCGATCTCCCACAGCACCTGCAATATTTTTAACTCCGCGCGAGTGGGCAGCATTGTCTTAACCTGAACATCCATAACCAAATCTTCTCCAAATTCCTAATATACTTACGTTCTTGTCAGTCTGCTGTGACTTGATCCCCTCGCCGGCTGTGGACCACGGGTGCGGAAAGCAGGTTCGAATACAGAGCCAGAAGGATTCCGAACATCCAAAGAAAGTAGCCCTGCCGCGGATCAAGATGGATCTGATAGAAGACGATCCAGCAACAAACGAACATTGCGGTAACTAAGTACCTGAGCCAAATGGCAAACCGCCATCTTGGTTTTATCAGAACCAGCAGCAGGCTGACAAGAAAAAGTGGATTAATCCAGCCACTAAACAGAATACAGAAGTATTGAAGAGGTGATTGCTTCAGCAGCTCCCGTCCCTGTCCCCAGGGTATAACCAGGGCAAGCGTGGCGATTTTATAACCCGAGATGCCTGGAGATCCGGATGACGCCGACGCCTCCTTCACCGCAGGTACCACGAAACTCGCCACAAACATTGCAATCCCGGCGAGCAGTGCTATCCACCTGATCCATTTCACTTTGCGGTCGACTCCTTGGAGGTGACTTCACGATTTTAGCGGCAGAGTACCCGCTTATAACGGATTAATTTCTGTCCGGATCGATGACTCGGGAAGTCCACAACCCACCCGGTTCTTTCCGTTGCCGAGTTGACATGGCGCGGACGAGCGTTTGACCCGCCATTTGCCCGTTCGCTAGACTCGATTATTAGTTGTGTTCACAACTCTATGTCTGATCCAGTACAATCCAGCGCAATCCAGGTCACGCTCCCGGATGGGAGCAAAAAAGAGGTGTCCCGCGGCGCCACGCCTCTCGACATCGCTCGCTCCATCAGCCCGCGGCTTGCTGACGCTGCCCTGGTAGCGAAAATCAAGCAGTCAGCAATCACCAGTCAGCACTCCGCCGCTGATCACTCTGGCAACACGACGGAATCTGGTCAGCCCGGCAACACGCCTGCGAGCATGCACGCAGCCAAATCTAAAGACGGCTGGCAGTTCGCAGATTTAAGCAAGCCGCTCGAAAGCGACGTTGAGCTTCGCCTTCTGACCGACAAAGATCCCGAAGCGCTGGAGGTCTATCGGCACTCATCGGCGCACGTTTTGGCGACGGCCGTTCTGGAGTTGTTCCCGGAAACCAAGCTCGGCCATGGCCCGCCCACGGAGAGCGGGTTCTTCTACGATTTTTATCGCCCCACGCCGTTCACGCCTGAAGACCTGGAGCGCATTGAGAAGCGCATGCAGGAAGTGGTGCAGCGCAACGAGAAATTCGAGCGTGAATACATCCCCCGCGACGAAGGCCTGAACCGCTTCCGCTCGGAAGGCGACTTCATGAAAGTCCACTTCATCGAGCAGTTCACGAAGGCCGGCGAACCAATCTCGACCTATCGCAACGGCAAGTTTGTGGACTTCTGCCGCGGGCCGCATGTGCCTTCGACCGGTCACATCAAAGCTTTTAAGCTCCTCAACATTGCCGGCGCATACTGGCTGGGCGACGAAAAGAACCCACAACTCCAGCGCATCTATGGCACCTCTTTCTTCAGCAAGAAAGACCTGGAGCAGCATCTCCACGCGTTGGAGGAAGCCAAGAAACGCGACCATCGCGTGTTGGGGCAACAGCTTGATCTGTTCAGCATTCAGGAACTGGCCGGGCCGGGGCTGATCTTCTGGCATCCCAAGGGCGGCATCATCCGCAAAGAGATGGAAGACTGGATGCGCGAAGAGTACCTGAAGCGCGGCTACTCGCTCGTTTACACGCCTCACGTCTTTCGAGTCAATTTGTGGAAGACCAGCGGGCATGAAGGCTATTACGCCCAGAACATGTTCACTCCCATGGAGCTGGACGACGCAGAATACCGCGTTAAGCCCATGAACTGTCCGGGCCACATTCTTATTTATAGGGATTCGTTGAAGTCATATCGCGATTTGCCGCAACGCTACGGCGAGCTGGGAACTGTGTACCGCTATGAACGTTCCGGAGTGATGCATGGCCTGCTGCGCGTGCGCGGCTTCACCCAGGACGACGCTCACATTTTCTGTACGCCCGAGCAGATCGAGAGCGAGGTGGAGGGCTGCATTGATTTCGCCTTGGCTGTGTTGAAGACGTTCGGGTTCAATGAATATCAGGTGGAGCTGAGCACTTGGGACCCGAACGACAAGAAGAGCTTCATCGGCGGCGATGAGATGTGGAACCTGGCCAACAACTCGCTGGAAAAGGTATTGAAGAAACTCAACATTGCTTACAAGGTCATTCCTGGTGAGGCAGCGTTCTACGGACCCAAGATCGATGTGAAGCTGGTGGACGCCATTGGACGTCTTTGGCAGCTCTCAACCGTGCAGTTCGACTTCAATCTGCCGCAACGCTTCGGGCTTGAGTATGTTGCTGAAGACGGCTCGCGCAAGCAGCCTCTGATGGTCCATCGCGCGCTATTCGGATCAGTGGAGCGCTTTTTCGGAGTGCTGATCGAGCACTACGCGGGTGCGTTCCCGCTCTGGCTTTCACCGGTGCAGGTTGCAGTGATCCCCATCAGTGAAAAGCACGTGGAGTACGGACGCAAAGTCGCGCAGCAGCTCAAAGATGCCGGCGCCCGCGTGCATGTGGACGATCGCAATGAGAAGATGAATGCCAAAATCCGCGAGCACACGCTGCAGAAAGTCCCATTCCTGCTGGTGGTCGGCGAAAAGGAAGCCGAAGCGGGAACGGTAAACGTGCGCGTGAGGGGATTGCAGCAGCCGGAAGGAATGGCGTCGGCCGGACAATTTGTGGAACGCGTGAAGAAGCTAATTGCGACCAAAGCAGTTTCGCTGACCTAAACACACACCTTGCCGCTGATCAAGCGGTAAAACCTTGAAATATGGAGGAAGCGGAGTAGGCGGAGCTGATAGTCAGAAATGCTCAGCTCGCTTCCGTTATCTCCTCTTACTCCATGTTTTCAGACATTTTGTTTTTGATCCTGACCTGAAATGAATTCACAATTTCCCGGCTTCTCCCCAGACGCAATCGCCTTCCTTCGCGCGCTCAAGCGCAATAACCGGCGCGAGTGGTTCCAGCCGCGCAAGGAAAAATACGAAAGACTGATCAAGCAGCCCATGCTGGAGCTGGTGAGCTGCCTGAACGAGAAGTTCGCGCGCTTCGCGCCCGAGTACATCACGCCGCCGCAGAAGGCGCTGTACCGCATTTATCGCGATACGCGCTTCTCCAAAGATAAAACGCCATATAAGACCCACGTTTCTGCCATTTTTCCGCGGCACACGGCTGTCAAGCGCGAGGGGTCAGTCTTTTATTTTCACTTCACTGAGAAGGAGCTTTTGGTCTTCGGCGGGGTATGGGGCCCGGAGCGCGACGAACTCCTGGCCTATCGCACGCTGTTGCAGGAGCAGTACCAAGAATTTCAGGCGCTACTCGAAGATAAAAAAGTCAAGCGCCTGCTTGGCGGACTTCAGGGCGAGCAGCTCACGCGCATGCCCAAGGGCTTTCCTGTCGACCATCCCGCCGAAGATCTGCTGCGCCGTCGCCAGTGGTACCTGGAGAATACATTCGATATCAAGCTGCTCACCAGTCCGCGTATTGTGGCGGAAATCGCGCGCCACTTTGAAGTCATGGCACCCTTTGTCGAGTTTCTCAACCGGCCATTTGCAGATCGGCGGCCGAAAGCCAAGAAAATGCTCTTCTCAATCTTTTAAGGCGAGCACAACATCAATCCACGTTTTTCGCCAATGACTCTTCTTTGCTGGAGCCACCTTTACTCCAGCAAAAGTTGAATGTTGTTGCTCTTCTGCACCGTACCCGAAGTGGACGTTACCGTGACGGTAAACGAACCATGATTGGCTGGGGCTGCTACTCCCTGGCAACCTGAAATCACAAAAACCCAGTACAGAAGAAAGGCTAGAGTCGCGACCGCTTCGCCGGCTTGAATCCTGCGCGCGCACTTGCGACGGAAGCCGAACAGGAGGACGGGCGAGAGCAAAATAGACCAAGCCAGCGCATAGAAACGTTTTTTTTCGGTTAAAGCGGCAGAACTCAGCGGGCTGGTAAAGATCGTCAATTGGATTGTCACAGGAAGGGCTTTAGGTTTCACCCTGGCAGGGTTGAACGCGCAGCTCACCCCGACAGGGAGTCCACTGCAAGAGAAACTAACGATGTCGGTGAGCGAACCATCGCTCCCGATGTTGAGCAGAAATTTCGCTGAACTCCCCAGCCGTATCGTCGCCTCGGCGGGAGAGACTTGGAGGCTCAATCTGTCTGGGGCTGAAGGTGGCGGGGGTTGGGCTCCTACCGTGAAATCCAACGACTTTTCGAACTCCTGGCCGACGCTGTCCCGCGCCTGCACGGTGAGATGATGTCTCCCGTTCTCCGCCTGGATGCTGGCATTCAGAGTTCCAGCCCTGACTGACGACACAGCCTTGCCATCCAGTACCGCCTTGAGTGTTCGTACGCGATTCCGATCCGTCGCGGCAGCTACAATGTTGATAGGCGAGCTTATGGTAGCATCCTCGACTGGTGAGCAGATGGTGACCGATGGAGAGTCAGAGTCGAGCGGGCAGGGCGCCGAGGCCGGCTGGTTCAAAAAGAAATTCAGGTCCGTATCAAATCCATCGGCTACCGTTTCAGTTTTTGGCTCAGGACTCTGCCCAGTTGCTGAAACCGAAACCTGGTAGGAACCAGGAGGAAGGTCAAAAGAGTACCTGCCATCTTCATCTGTAACCGTGGAATGTTCATTGGTGGAAACAGTAACTCCCGCGAGGGGACTGCAATCGGAAGCTGTGCGAACCATTCCGCTGAGCTTACCCTGACCGGTGTGGAGGTGCGGGTTGCGATAAGGCACCTTGAATTGATCACCTGCGTCTGTTTTGAATTTATTGAGGGATGGCGAATAGGTTTGGACTGAGATGCTGTTGTCGGTGGGATGGAAGGTCAGGATCCGCAACCAGCCATCTCCTCCGTGCGGAAAAGTCTGGTAATTGGCAAAAATCTCATTTACCAGGTTGCCGTTGTCGGCAATGTCAGTGCGATGAGCGGCATGGCCGTTGGTTAAATGGCCGCTCAGCACCATCATTACATTGGGGTACTTGCGCAGGACCTGCCACAGATCGTCACCAGTAGCATTGCCGGGCGGCATGTCATCCGTGTCACAAAGATCCACGCGCGTGCCGTCGACGTTCGTGAAAGAGTGCGTAACAACAATGACCTGTTTATCAGGATTCGCCTGCAAGACAGATTCCGCCCAACTCACCGACTCCGCGCGGGGCATGAACTCCAGAATGAGGAAGAGAAAGTCCTTCCCACCGATATTCAGGACGCCGAAGAAATTTTCATTGCTTCCCGCGGGGAAGTTGCCGCGATAGTAAGCTCGCCCAGCATACCGGTCCGGGCCAAAAAAGCGATTGAAGCCGCTTACCGGGCGCCCGTCTTTCGGTTCGGCGTGATCATAGTCATGATTGCCGATGGCCAACAGATACGGCACGCCCGCATTATCCAGGATTCGGAAAGCGCGGTCAGCGTTCTGCTGCTGGTCCGGCGAACTGAAATCGTTGACGATGTCGCCTTCGCCGAGCACCATCTGGATATTTAAATCGTGGCGATGGGATGCGATCCACTGCGTCTGCGCCGACAGCGCTCCAGGAAAGAATTGCGACTCATTTTGTGTATCCGGCAGCGCGATGATGGTGAAGTCGCCGCTTTGCGCGGCACAAAAACCGCTTAACAACAGCAGAACAGCAGCCAAAGAACAGATGCGAACAACGTTGGCGCGCATGATGGGACCCCACAACTCTGGTGATCTAGATGCTGCTTCATGGGACAGTGCTGTCCTGAATACAATGAGAGCTCTTTAAGATCGCGAACCAGAGCAGATTACCCGCGCGAATTTTTGAAGTGCAGTCTTCGCTGTAATACAGGGAGCGCGCTGAGGGTTGTGAGTAAGTTACTGAAAGAACTCGTTCATTTTGGCGGCGGCGACGGCTGCTCCCGGACGATCACTCAAGCCTGGCAGATCCATGATCAGGCGAGGAACGTTGATAGACGCCGCCACAGCCTGCAGAGATGAAGAACAGGAGCATCAACAATAAATGCTTGTAGAAACCGCCATGGGTCAGGCCGGTGTCGGACGAAAGGGCGGCTTCATTCCTGCTCTTCCGTCCGGCAACAGCTCGCAATAGAAGTGAACGACGCGCGTTATGGCGGCCGGACTCAGGCCACATCCCGAAGCTGTAGATCCTCACGATCTGGACCAAACGCCTCGGCCTTTTGCCTGCTCCCCTCAGACCGAGCCATGGCGTAAGAGGCCACGGCCATGTTGATGTCGCGAACCGCAATATCAAAGTCGCCGTTTAGAACCAGGTCCGCGGCAATGCCGAGCAGCCATGCCGACGCAGTGTAGCCTGCCAGGCGCGGTTTCCGAGTGAGAATTCCCAACCCGACCAGCATTTCAATCACGCCCACGCCATACATGAATTTCTTGCCGCTGATCGGCAGCCGCTCGCGGACCTGCGGGGCGATGTATTTTTCCCAGTCGGTAAGCAGATTGGTGAATTTATCCAGCCCTGCCAGGAACGCGGTGGACCCTAGTCCTACGCGTAAGGCCCAATACACATCATCCAGGTGGCCCTCACGGTGCATTCGTTCTTCTCCTCTACAAATTCTCTCTGCAGTCGGATGCCCAGAAGAGAAACAATGTTGACCGAGCAGTAAACCCGGAATCCAGAGCCGACATCCGATCCAGAGTCTGCTTCTCTGTCCAGCTCTGGAGCCATGGCTGAGAAATTTATGCAGGCGTGATCGTGTAGTGTTGTTGCCCCTGGGCATCACCGTATTTTTCCCGATTTCCATGCTGCTGGTCCTGGGCGGCGCGGTAGGAGCCGGGGCGCTCGCGGCCACGTGGTTCACGGTTTCGCGCCATCGGATCCGCCATGTGCACCGCATCCAGGTAGTTATCCAGCCGGATGAAAAGCCGGAATTGATCGAGAAAATTCGCTAAATCAGGTTAGACTCTGCTTATGAAGTATCTGGGCAGAGTTTTGGTTTTTGCTGCAGCCCTGGTCGCCATGGGACAAAGTGCTCCCGCTCCGGACCAGGCAAAGCTGCAGCCGTTCGTTTCCCTTGTGCAGCAGCAGTTCGGAACTACGTTTACGCTAATGGAAAAATCACCCACGCCGGTCATGACTGCGGACCTGGATGGCGACGGAATTGAAGACCTGGTCGTAGTCGCCCAAAGCAAAGATCCTTTGCCGGACTCTTATCAATTCAAATATCAGGTGCAGGATCCATATAACTCCTTCTTCGGCTTCGGCGATATTCGCGAGACCGCAGGAATGGGCCGCCTGGATCCCAGGCAGAACCATGCTCTTCTTGTAATTTTCGGCTCTGGTCCTCAGGCATGGCGCGCATCTGCTCCGAAGGCTAAGTTCGTCCTGCTCAATGTGCCTTTCGACAGCATTGAGGTGGGACGGATGCTGGTGAAGAAGAAAAAACCGCCGATCAACGTGATCAAAGCCGTTGAGGCACAGGTGATGGAATCTTCAGTGTTCTGGGACGCTAAAAAGAAACGCTGGCGCTGGGAGCCCGGCAATACCCTCGACTAACCCGGAAGCGGCTGGTCCGGATTCACCTCGGCTGAAATCGAGCCTGCCTCTCCTGCTGCGATCGGCGCCTTCTCGCCGCGATGTACGCGAGTGGCAGCATTAGCAATTTTTCTGACCGGCAGGTCGTGTCTGGCATTTGCAAACACAATCTCGCCGGTTTTGTGCGTGCGGTAGTACCAGCGCTTCAGCATAGCTAGTTCTTCACTGAATTGCGCGGCAGAGCGGGGGCGACATTCTGGAAATTCCTGCAACGCTGAACGCAAGCGGGAATCCAGCGGTTCTTCCGCGCCTTCGACTGAAACGTGGTGCGGCCCAGCGAATGTGCCCTCGCGAAAGCGAAACAGAGCGACTGAGCCCGCTACGGCCGAGGGCTGAATGATTGCTGCGTCCAGTTGATCCAGCCGTCCGCAGATCTCGTCGCAAGCCGCAAGAATACTCCTGAGCTTTGTGATTTTAGCGTGCTGCTGCGCTGCGGCTTCAAATTCCATTGCGCCGGAGAGGCGCTCGCGCTCGGCTTCCAGTTCTTTGAGGAGTGACTCTCCTCCGGAGTCAAAGAAGGCTTGCACGCGCGCGACCTCCGTAGCATAGGCCTCGTCGGTGCAGCCTTTGAAGCAGGGCGCCAGGCACATCTTCATTTCCGAATACACACAGCCCGGAAAGGCCGGATCTGGATGCAGCTCAAACGTGCAGCGCCGAATCTTGAATAGATCCAGCGAGTCATTCATGAACTTCTCTGCCACCGCACGCGAGCGAAACGGGCCGTAATAGATGGACTTCGACGAGAGCCCCAACTTGTTGGTCACATACGCCCGTGGGTACGCATTCTCAAGATTCAGACGGATCAAGGCGGGAGCATGCAAACGAAGGCGCTTCTGGTAAGTTTTCGGAAACTCCTGGCGCAACATTCGGTAAAGCAGCAGCATGGATTCAAAGTCCGACCCGGTCAGCGAATACTCGATTTGCGCGACCCGCTCCCGCAGGTTCAAGCGTTTCGACTGCGACCCCGCGGGCGCAAGCAGCCGATGTAAGCGCCGTCTCAAATTGGCCGTCTTGCTCACGTAGGGCTCGGCCCCTTCATCGTTTCCGCGTAACGCAAACACCGCCGGCGCAGCGGGGAACTGCGCAAAGAAGTCCGCTGGATGGTCGAGCAAGAACGGGATGGAATTTCCAAACATGTGCTGCGACAAGGCCATAAGCGGGATGGCCTGATATCAGTGTGGCACAGAAGGAATGCTGGGTGGATTGGCTTGCGGTGTTCCAAGCGTGAAGTTAGTAGGTGCCTGAATAACAAATGGCTGGTTTATCTGAAATTCGCGCTTTGCACCCGTTGCCGAAAATCTACGCCGTCTAACTGGACAACGCGACACATCTCGTGCAAACGCGAGCGCATGCGCTCGGTGATGCGGTCGCCCAGTGTCTCATTGCGAGCGGCCTGACGCGCCGCTTCTGAAGCTGAACCACGAAAATTCTGCAGCTCGCCGGGAGGCAGATTCGGGAAATTGGTGGTGATGATGGTGGTCTTCTTCTCGTTATAGCGGCTGTTCAGAATATGGCTGACCGTATCCCAGACCCACTCCGTTGGTTTAACCGCGCCGAGCTCATCCAGAACAAGCACTTCCGCCTCAAAAACAGGACGAAGTATCTCAAGCTCTGTTGTTTGGACAGTTGGATTGTAGGAGTTCTGGATCTCCTTCAGCAGCTCGCGATAATCGCAGAACCGGCAGGGAATGCCCTTACCCCGAACCAACTCCTGGATAATCCCCACGGCAAGATGAGTCTTGCCCGTACCCACGGGACCGATGAAGAGCAGCCCGGTCTTTTCGATTGGATATTCTTCGACGAAGCGACCGGCAGCAAGCCTTGCTGCGGCGAGGGAACGGTGCGCTCCCGAGAATTCGGTTTCGAAATCGGCCAGAGAGCAATGCTCGTAGCGGGCGGGAATGCGCGTTCCCTTGAGCAGACGCGCTGTTCGTGCCTCGTTGCGGCAGTCGCAACGGGTAACCCGGCTGGCTTTGCCGGGAATTTCAATTGTTTTCCACCCCGTGCCCCCACAGGTGGGACATTCCGGCGCTGGTTGCGTTTGCGAAGCCATGAAAGGTGTCTGCTTAGCAACATACCATTAAAATGCGCGCCCTGGAGGGCGACGTTTTCACCCCGGATCCGGGATTCTACACAGGAATTGCACAGGACCTGCACAGGAGAAAATGCAAGCCACTTTTTGCAGGTCAGCGTGAATCGGTGTGGATCTGCGTCATTAGCAGTAGGGTGCACGGCCGAATCCTTTCTCATTCCGCGGCATCCAATCTCGGGTAGCCAAAACCAGCTAAACTACGCTAAAATAAAGCTCTTACAACGGAAAGGTTCCAAGCGACAAATGAAGGCAGCGATTCATCCTGATTACCATGAGGTGCGCGTGCACTGCGCGTGCGGCAACACATTCACCACCCGCTCGACCCACAAGGGCGATATCAGCCTGGAAATCTGCTCCAATTGCCATCCGTTTTTCACGGGCAAGCAGAAGCTGGTGGACACCGCGGGACGCGTTGAGCGCTTCCGCCGCAAGTACGAGAAAGTGGCCGCCAAGAAATAAGGCCGAGAATTTTGATCGACGGCCTCCGCTATGCGGGGGCCATTGTTTTGACGGCAGCCTTTAGCACTTAGCCGTTGGCCGTTGAGGTTGAAGTCTTGCGATTTTGGCTAAAGGCCAACAGCTAATAGCTATTGGCTGATTTCAATGCATAAATTCTGGGAGAATCCGATTTCACCCGCCAGCGTGCCCGAGGACGCCCGCGTACCCGAGTGTCTCCAGATCGGATCGGCCCGGATTTCGCCCGCTACTGTGCTCGCGCCGATGGCGGGCGTAACCGACACCGTCTTCCGTCGGTTCATCCGCAATGCGAGTTTTGTGCAGAGCGCTAAAGCCGTCATGGCGGTGCCGCAGGAGCAGGAGACTGTGCGCCCGGCGACATCAGCTGAGGCGGTTTTCACCAATATTGAAAGCTCGGGTTGCGGTCTGATCATGACCGAGTTCACCTCCGCCGACGGCCTGTTTCGCACCCGGGAGAAGAAGCGCAAACGATATCTCCATTTCTACGAAGACGAGCACCCGATCTCGGCGCAGCTCTTCGGCAGCGATCCGTACACGCTTTCCGAATCCGCAAGAATCTGTGAAGACGCGGGCTTCGATCTGGTCGACCTCAACCTGGGCTGTCCAGCAAAGCGCGTGGTCAAATGCAACGGCGGTTCCGGCCTACTGAAAGACCTTCCTGTGATCGGCCGGATTTTTGAAGCGGTGCGCGCCGCGGTGAAAATCCCGTTCACGGTAAAGATACGGCTGGGCTGGGACGATGAAAACATTGTCTGCGTTCCGTTGGCGCGCATGGCCCACGAGTGTGGCCTGAACGCCATTGCGGTTCACGCGCGCACTCGAGAGCAGGGTTACAGCGGAACAGCGCGTTGGGAGTGGATCGCGGAAGTGAAAAAAGCGGTAAACATTCCGGTCATTGGCAACGGCGACATTCGCACGCCGGAAGATGCTGTGGCGATGGTTGGCCAGACCGGCTGCGACGGTGTGATGATCGGCAGGACGGCCGCTTCCAATCCGTGGATCTTCCGCCAGATCCGCCAGTTTGCCGATACGGGCCACTACGATCAGCCGACCGAAGCCGACCGCTATCAGATGATTCGCACTTACTTCCAGATGCTGCTGGATGAGGAGATGCAGGGAACCGTAGGCAAGATGAAGCAGTTTGTAGCCTGGTTCACGCACGGAATCCCTGGGGGCGGCGCCTTACGCAGGGCGGTGTATTCCGCACAACAGGGGCCGGAGATTCTGGCAAGCGTGGATCGCTTTTTTGAAGAGCTGTTCGCCGGACGATCCGGCGCGCAAATCACTCCCTTGACCGAGTATCTCGAGCCCGATCTGCTGCCGGCCTGCGGCGATTAAATCGAACACCGGGCCAGCGCGCCCATTCTCAGCGTGTTCCCAATTTGTGGTTTTCGTCAAGATACGCGATAAAGCCGCAAATGAGGCGGTAGCTGTCATAAAAAGAAGACGCCTCAAACGGCGTAGCTTTGCCCCCTTTGAGGTTGGCCTGCGTCAGCGAATGAATGGTAATCTGCGGAATCTGCCGGGCAAGAAACGGGTCAGAATCGCTCCTGCCTGCGCGAGCGGCGTCAATTTGGCTGGCTGGTATCTTGATGGCATAAACCATGGTCATGAGCGCCTGCACCAGATCCTTATCCGAGTGGTCACTCCAGACCTTTGTGGGTGAGAGCCCCAGAGCATCCAGGTTAATCATCGCTTTTGCACCTTTGAGTTCCGCTGGGCTGAGTTGATTGAGAAACGCTTCCGCTCCTGTCGGCTGATCTCCGTGATCAGCGAAAGCAACAAAAATAACCGTGTGGCGACGCCTGCGCGTGCGAAGACACTGATACAAACTGGGCAGCAGCAGCGCTCCGCTCCAGTTGTCGAACGGCCGCTGAGCAGAGGAAGCGCGATCATAATGCGCCCCGACGATAATCTTTTCGTCTGCTTTGCCTTTCATACGGCAAACGATGTTGGGGAATTCAGAGCCTTCCACTTTCTGTTCAGAGAGGAGATTACCTTTGCACCCAGCCTCGCGAAACCATTCCGTCAACTGCCGCGCGCGCTCCTGGTCTGAGGTTGGAATATTTTTCGCGCGTTGCAGGACCTCTGACTTGTTCGCGGGAGAAAAGCGAACCTTCTGCGCGGGGCAAAACCCGCACAAACCCACGATGAGAATGGCGAGAGCGGTCCCGCGCATGGTCAGGCTATATTACACGGGTTCGGCGAGAATTTTGTTCTGCCCGGCCGACAGGTACGCCCAGGGTACATTCGGGTCGTGCGTAAACATGGTGAGCCATTGTCCCGGAATCGCCTGCGAATAGTATTTTTTCCGGTTCTCAATGGTTTCCAGCGGAAAAAGATCATAGGCCATTACCCAGGTGGGCTCGAGGTGCCAGCTTGTCGGGATAAGGTCAGAAATGTAGCAGGCAATCTTGCCTCCGCTGCGGACAAAAACGGCCCACATGTTGCGCGTGTGACCGGGATAAACAGCAACGGAGATGCCGGGGACAATCTCATGACTCCCATCCAGCAAAGTCATTTGCCCGGACCGAATCAAGGGATCGTAATTGTCACTGATGTAGCTGACGCGATCGCGTTCGAGCTGCAGCGATCCGTGCTCCCACTCGCCTTTGGGAGCATAGTATTTCGCCTTGGGAAACGTCGCGACCGCGGCTCCGTTTTGATACACAGTGTTCCAGCCGCAGTGGTCGAAGTGCAGATGAGAGTTAATGACCACGTCAATGTCTTCC
>DATNDP010000167.1:0-11832 GCA_035553195.1 Candidatus Acidiferrales bacterium | reverse complement strand
CATCCTCGAGAAGATGGAAGAAGTCATTTCCGGCGGACGCGAGCAGATTTCAACGTTTGCCCCGCGCATCTACACGCTGCAGATTCCGGTGGACAAGATTCGCGACCTTATCGGTCCCGGCGGCAAGATGATCCGCAGCATTATCGACCAGACTGGCGTGAAGATTGACGTGGACGACACCGGCAAGGTGAACGTCGCGTCGAACGACGGGCCTTCCGCGCAGAAAGCCATCCAGATGATCAACGATCTCACGGCGGTGCCCGAGGTCGGCAAGACGTATCTGGGCAAAGTGGTTCGGCTGGCGGAGTTCGGTGCCTTCGTGGAAATCATTCCTGGCACTGACGGTCTGCTGCACATCAGCGAGATCGCCGAGCATCGCGTGAAAGACGTGAAAGACGAACTCAAGGAAGGCGACCAGGTGCTGGTGAAAGTCCTGGGAATCGAAGGCAACCGCATCAAGCTGTCGCGCAAAGCCATCCTCAAAGAACAGCGCGCCAAGATGGCGGCCCAGCAACGGCCTGAAGGCGGCGATGGTGCAACTGCTTCCAGCGCAGGAGAAGAAGCTCCGCAGCCGCACGGATCAGAAGAGACCATCACCTTTGAAGGTGGCGGCGACTTCGGAGAGGAAGAAGAGCCGAACTTCAATCGCGAAGACGCCAACCGCGAAACCGTGCACGCCGGCAGCGATCGTCCTGATCGCCCGCGCGGCGGCGGTGGACGTCACGGGGGCGGTGGCGGAGGAGGCGGCCGCAGGCACGGACGCGGCGGTGGTCGCGGACGCGGTCCTCGCGGCGGCGGAGGCGGCGATCGCGGCGGAAGCCGCGGCGGCAGCAACCACTAGACCCCAGGCATTGGGCAGCTTTTCATAAAAGCTGCCCCCATCCCATATTCTGTTGTCAAAGACCACACCGGCCAACCGAGGCAATATGCCCAGGTTGGCCGCGCTTCCTTGGAAGCTGTAAATCCCTCTTACGCTGTCGTTCCTGCTCCGTGGCACTTCTTGTATTTCTTCCCTGATCCGCACGGGCACGGATCGTTGCGCCCGACCTTGGCCTGCCCACGAACCACCTGCTGTGGCGAGGTATTGCCGTTGGTTCCCGCCATGCGCGCTTCCTGCAGTTCGCGTTTTTTGCGCCGCTGGAATTGCGCTTCCAGCTCGTCGATAGAAGTTGAAGCTCGCTTGCGAGAAGGTGGCGCCTGCTGCTCATTGCCATTGCCGTCGCCAGCCGCCGCCGCAGCTGTTGCCGGGGGCGCTTCCACAAGCTGCATATGGAAGAGATAACGCACGGTGTCTTCCTGGAACCGCTGCATCATGCCTTCAAACACGTCAAACGATTCGCGTTTATATTCCACCAGCGGATCATGCTGCCCATATCCGCGCAGCCCGATACCTTCCTTCAGGTGGTCCATGTTGAGCAGGTGATCTTTCCACTGCGTGTCCAGGACGCTCAACATGACCATGCGCTCGTGATAGCGCATGGCATCTGTGCCAATCTGCTTTTCCTTGGCGTCGTAGAATTCTTTGAGCTTCTCAAAAATTCCGTCGCCCAGTTCCTGGCGGTTGAGCTGATCGGGATCAATCCCCGATTTACCCAGATCGAGCCCGAACGTCTCCAGCAGGTAGCGGCGAAGCCCCTCTGTGTCCCACTGGTCGGCATGAACATTGCGTGGCGCGAACTTATCCAACGCATCGCCGACCAAACCAGCGACATAATCTTCCAGAATCAATTCTTTCTGATCGACGCCTGAGAGCAACTCCTTGCGCAAGCCGTACACAGCCTCGCGCTGCTTGTTCATCACGTCGTCATATTCCAGCAAATGTTTGCGCGACTCAAAGTTCTGCGCTTCAACCGACTTCTGCGCCGCTTCAATTCGTTTGGAGATCATGCGCGACTCAATCGGCACGCCTTCTTCCATGCCCAGCTTCTGCAGCAACGTGGAGACCCACCCCTTCGGCATGAAGATGCGCATCAGGTCGTCTTCCAGCGACAGATAGAAGCGCGACGACCCGGGATCGCCCTGGCGTCCTGCGCGCCCGCGCAACTGGTTATCAATGCGCCGCGACTCGTGCCGTTCCGTCCCTATGATGTGCAGCCCGCCGGTAGCCACAACCTTGTCGTGCTCCGCGTCAGTCTCTTTTTTGTATTTGTTGAAGGCGTCGTTCCACTTGTCCAGCGGACATTTGTACTCCTGCCCGTTGTAATAGAAGATGGTCGCCTCTGACGTGTCCTGCTCCAGCGCCACTTCGCCGGCGGCTGCCCGCAACTGCTGCGCAATTCCCTTCTTCACCAACTCCTGGCGAGCCATGATGTCCGGATTGCCGCCCAGCAGAATATCGGTGCCGCGGCCTGCCATGTTCGTGGCGATCGTCACCATGTTCAGCCGGCCGGCCTGGGCCACAATTTCCGCTTCCTTCTCATGGAACTTGGCGTTCAGCACCACATGTTTGACCTGCTTGCGTTTCAGCAGGTCAGAAAGCCGCTCGGATTTTTCAATCGACGTGGTGCCGACCAGGATGGGTCGCCCTTCGGCGCTGATCTTCTGGATCTCATCTGCCACAGCGAAATATTTCTCTCGCTCCGTGCGATAGACAACGTCCGCGTTCTCCTTGCGGAGCAGCGGACGGTTGGTGGGAATCACCATCACCTGCAGCCTGTAGATGTTGTCGAACTCGGCCGCTTCCGTTTCCGCCGTGCCCGTCATGCCGGCCAGCTTCTTGTACATGCGGAAATAATTCTGGAAGGTGATGGTAGCCAGCGTCTGTGACTCGCGCTCAATCTTGACCTTCTCTTTGGCCTCAATCGCCTGATGCAGACCGTCTGACCAGCGGCGTCCCGGCATCAAGCGCCCGGTGAACTCGTCAACAATAATGACTTCGCCGTCTTTCACCACGTATTCAACGTCGCGGTGATAGATCGAGTGGGCCTTCATCGCCGTCTCCACGTGGTGCTTCATGGGCCAGTTTTCCGGGTCGGCAATGTTCTCAATGCCCAACAGGCGCTCCACCTTTTCCCAGCCCTGGTCCGTGATGGTGGCGTTCTTGTGCTTCTCGTCCACCACGTAGTCGCCGGTATACTCAGGCGGCTCGCCTGGCGCTTTTTCAATCTCCTCGCCTTTTTCCAGGTGCGGAATCACACGATCGGCGCGGTCATACTTGTCCGTGGATTCATCGCTCGACCCGCTGATGATCAGTGGCGTGCGCGCTTCGTCGATCAGGATGGAATCCACTTCGTCCACGATGCCGAAGTTGTGCCCGCGCTGCACGCAGTCCTTCAGGTCAAACTTCATGTTGTCGCGCAGGTAGTCAAAGCCGAATTCGTTGTTCGTGCCGTAGGTCACGTCGGCTGCGTATGCTTCACGCCGCTCGTCGTCGTCCAGGTCGTGCACAATCACGCCCACGCTCAGGCCCAGGAAGCGGTAGAGCTTGCCCATCCACTCCGCGTCGCGCTTGGCAAGATAATCGTTCACCGTCACCACGTGCACGCCGTCGCCGGAAAGCGCGTTGAGATAAACGGGCAGCGTGGCCACCAGCGTTTTGCCTTCGCCGGTTTTCATCTCGGCGATCTTGCCCTGGTGCAGCGTCATGCCGCCGATCAACTGAACATCGAAATGGCGCATGTTGAGCACGCGCCTGCCGGCCTCGCGCGCCACAGCAAAAGCTTCCGGCAGAATTTCGTCCAAAGCCTCGTTGCGTGCCTCGAGGCGTCTCTTATTCAGATTGTCGAGTTGCGACCTCAGATCGGTGTCGGGTGCGCTCTGCATCTCAGCGGTAACACGCGCAATCTCTTCCTCCGCCTGCTGCACGCGTTCTTTGATCCGCGCGCGGAACTCGTCCGTCTTCGCGCGCAGCTCCTGGTCCGTGAGCTTCTGCAACTCCGGCTCCATCGCGCCAATCTCTTCCACCAGCGGACGCATCCGCTTGATGTCGCGTTCGTTCTGGGTGCCAAAAATGCTGGCAGCAATCTTATCTATCAAAATCGAATTCCTTTTTTCCTTGTTCTGCTCTTCCCGTTCCTGTCCTGCTCAGGCCGGCAATCGCGGTTCGGTCCGCCGTCACGCGCAGGTTCAAACCATTGAGCTGAGCATGTTTCAATCTTACTCGCCGGAGCGCCGCATCGGCTCGGTTTTGGGGCTGTGCCGCTGAGAGAGCACCTGAACTCAAACCTAGCATATTGGATGCTCCTGATTCCTCACAGTCGCTTCCGGTGCTGTTGCGCGAGTTCGTCCCAGCTTCGATGCATGACCCATTTTCGTGGAGCGTGAACTGAATCCTCGACCTCCGCGACTCACTTTCGGCGATCTTTGCCAATTTTGGCATTCTTGGCAATTCAGCCCCGCCCCCACCCCCATAGGTCATTAGGATTCTAAAGCACTTACGTGCAGTCACCCCGACCCAACCCCGGCGATGGGTTGTTTCCACCCCGGTGGATAGACAACCAACCCCGGACTCATCCGGGGTTGCAACTGCCATTCCACATATTTGCATAAGCCACTGCATACAAACGACTTAACATACCATAACCGAGTGCGTTAAGTCAATAGAAAAGCGAACACCGGCAGAACTCCGGAGTTGGCCTCGCGGAGCCCGCGAGCATTTTTCGTAGCCTAAAATCGTGTGGCACAAGGGCCCTCGCCTGTGGTTGTTGTGATTCCGTTTCTCGTTGGAGAAACCGGCGAACATCTTCAAACCACCCCATCGGGAGGCAAGGGATCGCCGGAAATGTAAAGGATGTCCTGATAACAATGTGTAAAGGATGTCATGAGACAGGCACACTCCTGCCTTTTGAATTTCAATAGATCACTGAAAATCACTGTGATCAATGTGATCAGCGGTAAGCCTTTGTCTTACGCCGGCTTCTTATACGTCCCCGGACTTTTCGGTGTCGCGCGCCACTCCGGTGTGCGCTCGTGGCTCGCCTCTGCCAGCGCCCCTCGCACGCCCTCGGCGTCAAGGTCCGTCGTATAGACAGGCGTGCCCGGCTGCTGTCGCCAGGATTCGTCGAGGCTGCCGGCATCCACCGGATCGAACCCAAGCTCGTCCACCAGCCGCATCACTACATCTTTGGCATCTCTATCATCGCCCGCGACAGGCAGCGCAATCCGTCCCAGGGTTCCTTTAGGTTTTCCCAACTCCATTAAGTGCTGGGCATAGATGTTGTTGAAGGCCTTCACTACTCGAGTCCCAAGCTGCTGCGCCCCGGAGCGTCCAATCTGCTGCGCTACCCAGCGGCTCTCCGGCAAGCCTTCCTCAATGTCCTGGATCTCTCCGTCGCGCTGCTGCGGATAGTAGTTGCTCGTATCCACAACCACCACATTTTCAAATGTCCCCTTGAAAAGGTCTGGCGGAAGCTCTTTAACGTTCTTCATGGGGATGGTCACAATCACCACCTCGCCCGCGCGTGCCGCCTCTTTCACCGTGACTGGCCTGGCTCCGGTCTCCGCCGCCAGACCGCGCAGCGTCTCCGGCCCGCGCGAGTTCGCCACTGAAACCTCATGCCCCAGAGCCCGGAGCCGCCGCGTCAGCGTCCCGCCAATATTTCCTGCGCCAATGATGCCGATTCTCATGATTTTGCTCCCTCGCACAAGTGGTGCTGGAAAGTGAGATTCATCAGAGAGGGGCGGGGTTTTGATGATCGCTCTCTCGCTGCGCTGTTGCGTACCATATCAACCGAATTGAGCGCGGCCCAGTAGCAACAAAGAGTTGTAGAACGTATGTGCATTCCGTTCAGAGTTTGAGCGCCTTTTTAATCGCTTGGACGTGTACCCTCACGTGTACCCTGAATCCGGCGCTACCCTGCCCAGGAGTTTCTCTTTCGATTTGCTCGTGGGCAGTATTTCGCGCGAGTACCTCCGCTTGTGGTAAGATTGGCCTCTTACTCCGCAATTGAGGTACGGCGTGAGACTCAGCCGCAGGCATTTCGCAAGCTCCTCGCTTAGCCAAAAGTGGCTCATCACGGTTTGTCTGCTGCTCATTCTGATCTCCGCTGTCGTGCAGGCTATCCACATCCATCCGATCGGATCTGCTGCCGAACTCAAAGACTGCCCATTTTGCCAAGTCGCCACAACGACCGCCGTAGCGATCTTGATCCTGTTGCTGTTTTGCGTGCTGGGCACCACGGCATTCATTACCTTTGCTCCAGACGCGGAGTGCAAACCGGTACTCTGTTCCAGCAACCTCTTCTCGCGCCCCCCACCGGCCGCATAGCTCCTCCTCCCCATCATTCAAAACCGGATCACCAACCTCATCGACTCATGGAGGAGTCATGGCCATTTCTTTTAGAGGTGTACTCGCATTTGGGGTACTTCTGCTCCTTGCTGTATTCACACTCAGCTTTCAGGCGTCAGCCCAGACCTTTGGAAGCATTCAGGGTACGGTCACGGATCCAACCAGCGCCGTCATTCCCGGCGCAACAGTTGAAATTCACAATCCTGTCAGCGGTTTCAGCCGCACTGTGGTCACCGATGGTTACGGCAGGTTCAGCATCCCCAACGTGCCGTTCAACCCTTATCACCTCAGCGTAACCAGCAAGGGATTTTCGGCTTACGCACAGGACGTAGATGTTCGCTCGGTCGTGCCCGTGAACCTGACGGTCAGCCTCAAGCTTAGCGAGGCGTCGGAGACCGTGACCGTGGAAGCAGGGGCGGCAGACCTGATTGAGACCGAGCCAACGTTCCACACGGACGTGGACCGCAATCTGATCGCCAAGATGCCGCTGGAAAGCGTCACGTCAGACGTAAGCTCGCTAGTGACTCTCACCAGCCCGGGAATTTCCGCCGATTCCAACGGCATGTTTCACGGGCTTGGTGATCACGCCGAGAATTCTTTTTCCGTCGATGGACAGCCGGTTACGGACCAGCAGAGCAAGACCTTCTCTAACCAGATTCCGCTCGATTCAATTCAGTCCATGGAGGTGATCTCTGGCGCCCCGCCGGCTGAGTACGGCGACAAAACCAGCGTGGTCATCAACGTGACTACGCGCTCAGGACAGGGCCAGACCACCCCTAAAGGCAGCATCACCACTTCCTATGGCAGCTTTGGGACGGCCAATCTTGACTTCAACCTGGGTTATGGCGGAACGAAATGGGGGAATTTCATCTCGGTGAGCGGTCTGAACACCGGCCGTTTTCTTGATCCGCCGGAATTCACGGTGATTCACGCAAAAGGCAATCAGCAGAACGTGTTTGATCGCGTGGATTTCCAGCTCTCCGACAGTGACTCCGTCCACCTGAATCTGGGATTTACGCGCTCCTGGTTTCAAACGCCGAACTCCTTTGACAATCTGAATATCGGAGCTGTCGATCCGGTGTTGGGGAATCCAGTTGGACCGCAGGACCAACGCTCACAAATCCGCACATTCAACATCTCGCCTTCGTGGACGCGGCTGCTCAGCGCGAACTCGGTTTTCACTCTGGGCGCATTTGTGCGCCACGACCAGTACAACTACTATCCGAGCGACAATCCTTTCGCGGACTTCGGTCCCTTGCAGCAGGAAACGTTCTCGCAACTTCGTCTTCTGACGAACGCGGGCCTGCGCTCCGATTTTTCTTATACGAAAGACGGCCACAACCTCAAAATTGGCGCCACCTATCAACATTTCTTTCTCAGGGAGCATGACAACTTCGGCATCGTCGATCCGGGCCTGAATGCTCCATGTCTCGACACTACTGGTGCGCCCGTAGCGGGGCTTACTGATCCTTCACAGTGCGCCGGAGCAGGACTTGTTCCCAATAACGGATCGAATCCCTCCGCGACCGTCGCTGCGTTCCAGCCGTTCCTGGGCTGCTTCGACCTGACCCGGCCAAATCCGGCTGCGGGAGACAACTGCGCTACGCCCGCCAGCACCTTGTTTCCGTTCCGGGGCAACGGGGATGTCAAAGAACTCGCGCTGTATGCTCAGGATGCCATTACCAGGGGCAACTGGACGTTTAACGTGGGACTGCGTGGTGATTTTTATAATGGCTTCTCCAGCCACAGCGAAGCGGAGCCGCGCCTTGGCGTTGCGTACAACATCAAGCCCACGGGCACGGTGCTCCGTGTGTCGTACGCGCGTCTACTGGAGACGCCATTCAATGAGAACCTCGTCATCTCAGCAACGGGCTGCAACTTTCCCCTGATTGCGGCGATTGTTCCCTGCGTGCCGGCGAGTTTCAGCCCGGGATGGCGCAATGAATTTCACGCCGGTCTGGAACAGGCATTCGGGAAATATCTCGTCTTCTCCGGTGAGTACATTTCGAAGTACACGCATAATGCGTACGATTTCAGCGTGCTCGGGGCAACACCCCTTACGTTTCCCATCGAGTGGCACAACTCCAAAATTCCCGGAATCGTCGGGCGGGTAACGGTGCCGAACTATCGCGGGTTCACGGCGCAATTCGTCTTTTCAAGCGTGGCAGCACGCTATTTTCCACCGCAGATTGGAGGCCTCGGCGTAACGGTGGGACAGAGCGGTCTTCCTTTCCGCATCGACCACGATGAAGCATTCAACCAGACCACGCACCTGCAATACCAGTTCGGCAAGCGCGGACCGTGGATTGGCTGGAACTGGCGCTATGACAGCGGCCAGGTGGCAGGGGCCGTGCCGTTCGCAATTGACGGAACTACTCCTGTTGACCTGACCGGATTGACCGCTGACCAGCAGATCCAGGCAGGACTCTTCTGCGGCAGCGTGTTTCCGACTCTGAGTGCGCCGCTCACAACCTGCGCGCCGTCGCAATTCAACTCGACCCGCATCTCGCTTCCTGCTCCGGGGACCGAGAATGATGATCACAATCCACCGCGTATCGCACCGCGTCATCTTTTCGATGTCGCTTTAGGTGACGACAACCTATTCAATGGCGACCGCTATAAATGGGGCCTTCGCTTGACCGTAATCAACCTGACCAATAAGCAGGCGCTTTACAACTTTCTCTCCACCTTCAGCGGCACGCACTTCGTAACGCCGCGAAGCTACACCGCTGCCCTGTCATTCAACTTTTAGGGAGGTCTGTATGCGGCACGCTTCGAGCTCCCTTTACGAATACCAGAATCCTGGGAGTGGAACTCAAACCAACCCTCACCCGGCAGACGAAAGGCTGGAACTTGCCGGGTGGGGGCCGGCAGTGTTCTTCGCCGCTATGGTCGTCATCATGGTGATCTCGGCGGTTTTGGTGACTGCAATCAGCACCAGCTAAAGCTCTCGGGGAAAAGAGCGGTGACGAAGCCCGCTTGCGCGAATGAACATTGTTCTCGGGACGATGCCAAATGGCGGGGTATTACCACGCCAGCGGCTTGCCATCGCGGAAGAAGCCGCCAGTTGCTACATCGTCGGACAGTGTCGCCGCCCATACAATCCCCGCGACGCCCCCTCAACAGAACGAGGGGCGCCAGCACCGCCCTTTGCGGTCGCGACCCAGCGTCCCGCCAATTCCCCTGCGCCAACGACGCCGATTTTCATGATTTTGCTCCATCGCACAAGTCGTGCTGGATAGATAGATTCCTGTATGAATCCAAGGGTTCTCGCTGGCAAACTCGTTTTTGAACGAGGAAACTGCTTTACAGGTATGAAATGGAACGCAACAAGCAGGCCTGAGTGTTGTTCAACAATCCTGATTGCCGGCAGCTCTTCGACTGATGCCCTGCCTGATTTCAGGCACCACGTCAGCGGGAAGGTGTCCCAGCCGCGCAATCGCTTCGATCCGGCGGGAAACGCAGGGATGGCTCTCGAATAGTTCCTCAAAGTTGCTGCAGCGGCTCGGTGTTCCCGTACGCTCGCATAGATTGGCGAGCGCTCGAACGGCCGCCTCTGCATCGCCCGTAAGCACCACCGCCTCCCGATCTGCCACATATTCAAAACATCGAGACAACAGATACATGCCCGCAATGGGGATAACGAGAACAATAAAGTAAAATAGTGCGGTCCAATTCCCGCCGGCGCGAGAGACGAAAATCATCAATACCGCCGCGACGCCGAACATTGCCGGAATACCCAGCAACTTCTTTACTCCATGCTTGTACTTCACATGCGCCAATTCGTGCCCAATGACAAAGTCCAGTTCAGGCCCGCCCAACCAATGTCCGTAATCATCCGTGATTGCTATCGTTCTCCATCCGCCGTATGCGTTCGTCAGGCGTCCCCTTCCGAATGGAACTACGCAGACGTCACGGAGGCGGACGCCCATCCTCTTCGAGAGCACGAGAGCGCGCTTGTACAGCTCGCCCGACTTCACAGCTCGCGGGTTGATTCCTTCAGCTGACCTTAAGCGCGCCGTTCCGATCAGCGCAGTGAAGCCGGAAAAAATCATCAACCCGACACCCCCGATCAGATGCCAGAGGGTAGCCCTCATCCCTTCAGCCACCATGAACAGCGAAATGGAAGACGAGATCGTGCTCCAGATAGCCAATCGGATTATGTTTATGGGCGTCCAGTGCCGGCCGAGGAACCTGGAGTCCGCGGAGTATGCCAATAGCTGCCCTAAGACATTTGCAAAGGAGAAGGTGAGCAGGAGCTCAAACCAGCCAGTGAAGTAGAGGCCGAGATTTTTCTCGTCACAGTAGGAGAAAAAGAATGCCAGACATACAGGTATGGCGAGTAGGGTAACGGCACGCATTACCCGGCGTCGTTTTATCCAATGCGCCGCCTGATCCTGCTCTCGCGATTCTGCTGTCGCGTGACGGGACCAGATCGAAAACACTGCGGGCGTCAGCAACGGCAGACAAATCGGAATTAATAACAGAGGCGCAGCGTTAACAGTCATGTACTCTGGCCGAGCATATCGCATCGTGAGCTGCCCGAAAAGGCAAAATTCATGGGCGCAAGGCAAGGTTTTGATACCCACCGGTCAAAACCTGGCGCAAGAATGTGGCGCAATTTCAGCAATCACCAGGAGTCACATGAAACCGGAAAACTAGCCTCCTTTCGTCGGGCTGTCGAATTCGGACAGGATGGACGTTGCAACCCAGTCTGCCGGGGCCAATCCGGGGCAGGCTGCCCATCGCATGCACGCCTCTGTCCCGAACCTGATTACGCCGATGTGGTTGGTCTTGTTGGCATCTCTCTGAGGATTTCGTTGCACGAAGCCGAGCGATCTCCGCAGCAACTCGATATCTGCAGGTTTGCCACTCAAGAAAAGCCAGCCGGCTCCCACACCGTGCATTGCCGCATATTGCCGAAGCCGATCCGGAGTGTCCACCTCAGGGTCGAGCGTGATCGAATACATGTGAATATCACGGCCGATCCGGTCATGGAGGATCCGCTGCACCTTCACCAGATTGGCGGTCATCAGCGGGCAAGCGTTCGCACAACTGGTGAACATAAAGTTGATGATCACCTTCCGGTCCTTGATCAGATCATCGTAGAAATGAATCTTCCTGCCGTGGTGCGTGATCAATTGCAGGTTGGGAAAATGCCGTTGACGAATCAATTCCCGCGGAGGGATGTTCTGCCAGTGCCGGAGCGGCGTTCTGTCCGACGTATTCGGACCCAGACCGGCGATGACAGCGGTCGCTGCTGCTCCAGCCAGGAACGTTCTTCTCTTTACGTCTGCCATGATTTTTCTCCTTTCTCTATGGTGGTGTGCAGAGTGCCATTTTCGCCCTACGGCGAGGTCTTGTTGTCGCCTACGTCCTGGACCTGAAACAACAGCATCATCGCGTGGTCTTCATGAAGGGTGTTATGGCAATGCAGGGGGTAATCGCCACGGAAATCACGGAAGCGGAAGAACAGCTCAGCTCGTTCATCGAAATTGAGCGAGAGAACATCCTTCCGCGAGTGCTCCACTGAGGCAGATCCTCTGCTGCCTCGGCGGAGTATCTGGAATTCTTCCAGGTGAATATGAATCGGGTGCTGCCATTCA
>DATNDP010000166.1:0-11703 GCA_035553195.1 Candidatus Acidiferrales bacterium | reverse complement strand
ACCGGCAAGCGGCCCATGACCATCGCGGAAAAGATCTTTGCCCAGCACATGCTCAATGAGCGCAATGAGCCCGGCGTGGCCTGGGTCAAGCCCGGCGATTCCGGCTTCGCCCGCACCGATCTCCGCTTCAGCCATGAATATGTCACGCCCATGGCGGCCATCTTCTTCGAGCATTTTCTCGGCAAAGACGCCAAAGTGAACGACCCAAGCACGATTGTTTTCTTTCGCGATCACCTGACCTTTCTCGATGAAGTCCTGTCAGAAGAGAAACGCAAGATGGGTCTGCTTGACCTGGCGACGCAGCTCAAGTTGAAGCAGGAAGATTTCGCCAGGAAGCAGGGAATCAGGCTGCACGGCGAGCTGAGGGACCGCAAAGGCTCGGAGGGCATTTGCCATTCCGTAATTGCCGAGAGCTATGCGCTGCCCGGGCAGCTCAATGTCGGTTCGGATTCCCACACGCCGCACGTGGGCGCCGTGGGCTGTGTGGCTTTCGGGATCGGCACCACTGACGTGTTCAATTCCTGGATCACGAAAGATGTCCGGGTGAAGGTTCCGGAGTCGGTGAAAGTGGTGGTTCGCGGCAAGCGCAAGCCCAACGTTACGGCCAAGGACTTTATTCTCCTGCTGCTGAGCCTGCCCTATATCAAGACCGGCCAGGCCCTGGCTAAGGTGATGGAATATTCGGGCGAGGCCATCGAAGAGCTGAGCGTGGACGAGCGCGCCACCATGACGAACATGGCGGCGGAGATCGGCGGATTCACCGGCATCGTCGCTCCCGACCAGAAGACCGTACAGTTTCTGATGGAGCGCCGTGGGCTGTCGCTCTCGCAGGCAGAAGGATACTGCAAAGGTCTGTTCAGCGATCCGGATGCCGAGTACGCGCACGTCATTGAATTGAACGCGGACGAGATCACGCCCATGGTGGCCACCCCCGGCGATCCCGGGAATGGAAAATTCGTCCGCGATCTCAACACGCCCGTGCCAGTGGAGATCGCCTATGGCGGCACCTGCACCGCCGGCAAAAATGCTGACATGGATATGTACGCTCAGGTTCTTTCCGACGCGCTGCAGCAGGGCAAGCGCGTGGCTGAGAGCTGCAAATTTTATATTCAGTTCGGCTCCCAGGATACGCGGGACTACTGCATCAAGCAGGGTTACCTCGACGTGTTTAACAAAGCCGGTGCGATTGTGATTGAGCCCAGTTGTGGCGCGTGCATCAACGCCGGGCCTGGCGTCTCGACGCGCCCTGATCAAGTGGTGATCAGCGCGCAAAACCGCAATTTTCCCGGCCGTAGCGGGCCCGGACAGATGTATCTGGCCAGCCCCTACACAGTGGCCGCGAGCGCCGTGGCAGGTTACATTGTGGAGTATGAGCCGCAGCGTGAGCTGGTCAGCGCGTAGCGGAATGCGTGGACAGCAACCAGCATGCACCGTAGCAGAGGCGGAAATTCTTGCGGCCCTCGGTTTTGCTGCTAAAATCTTTTGTTACCATTTCCCCATTAGCTCACGGAGATAACGACCCTTATGGCCTATGTAATTGCAGAGCCTTGCATCGGAACCAAGGACACGGCTTGCGTGGACGCATGCCCGGTGGACTGCATCCACCCCAAGAAAGATGAACCGCAGTTTGAAGGGGCCGACCAGCTCTTCATCGATCCGGTAGAGTGCATCGATTGCGGCGCTTGCGTCCCGGTCTGTCCGGTTTCCGCCATTTTTGCGCTGGACGATCTGCCGGAAAAGTGGAAGGACTATACCGAGAAGAACGCCAAGTACTTCGGGCGCTGACGCCCTTCGGGAGTTCCACGACGCGCAGCCGCAAAGCTGCGCGTTTTTGCGTCTCGCATGTATGCTTAGCTGAATGCCCAAGCAGTCTGAAGCCCTGATTCTGCGCACCTATCCGTTTCATGAAGCGGATCTTCTGGTCACGCTATTCACGCGCGCGGAAGGCAAGGTACGCGGTGTGGCCAAGTCAGCCAAGCGCTCCAAGCGGCGATTTGGCGGCGCTCTGGAACCCCTCACGTATGTCACGGCGCATTGGGAAGACAAAGAAAAGCAGGAACTGGCACGGCTGGATTCCTGCGAGATCATCTCCTCCCCACTTACTGCCGAAGTTACCTATCCTCGCCTGGCCGCGCTGAGCTACATCGCAGAAGTGCTCGATCAGCTTCTGCCTGACCGTGAGCCCAGCGACGAAATCTTCCGGCTCACGCTTGCCGTCATTCGCCGGCTCACTCCCGATTCCATTTGGATGCCGCTGACCTATTTCGATCTCTGGATTGTGCGCCTGATCGGTCTGCTGCCGGAGTTGTATGAATGTGTGGTATGCGGAACAACGCTGAACGGCAGCCGTGCGTGGTTTCATCCGCTCGCGGACGGCCTGCTCTGCACACATCACAAACGCCTGGCCAGCAGCGAGATCGCGCCTGACTCGCGCGCGCTGGCGGCGGAAATGTTCCGCTCTCCTGTGGATCGCTTCGCTGCGGGGCCTTGGCCTCGCCAGCGCGCCGCTGACCTTCGTCGCTTTCTGGCGCAGCGAATCGAGCGGCATATCGAAAAAAAGCTCGTCACGGCGGCCGTGCTGGAGCGCCTTACCTGAAGTTTCGGCACGAACGTAACTTTCCCTGATCACATTCCATTGTTTGCCGCCAATTGAGGATTGCTATACTGCGGGCATTCCCCACCAGCACGGGCCCACAAAGACGAAAACTACTCAGGAAGAGGAGACGCATGAACCGCTTTTTCCGGATCGCTCGTTATAGTGGCGTGTTTGTTGTATTGTTCGTTGCGTTCGCCGTAAGCAACGACTGCATGGCTCATGCAGCCAACGCTCAGACAGCCAACGGGCAATCTCAAAATTCACGCAATTGGAAGCATTACCGCTATGACGCAGACGGATTTACTGCGGAGTTTCCAACCGAGCCGCAGGCGAAGGAGAACGACAGCAAAACCGGTACTCGCTATTTCTCACAACTCGAGAACGGCAACCTCGCATACTTCGTCGAAGTAGCGCTATTACCGGCCAATCTGAACAAGACCTCGCAGCAGATCTTTGATGATTACCGTCAGGGTTCTGCGAAAGCAGTGAAAGGGCAAGTCAAGGCGGTCAACGATGTCTCACTGGCCGGCAACCCGGGACGAGAATTCACAATTGAAAATGACACCATGGTTTTGCGTGTCAGACTTTATGTGGTTCAAAGAAGGCTCTACCAGATACTGGTTGTAGGCACCAAAGACCTGATTAACAGTGCTGAAACGGAACGATTCCAGAGCTCGTTTCAACTGCTGTAAACAATTTGAATTTCGAGGGGACTCTTGGGCAGGAATTTTTGATGAGCTGCCGCGCTGCCCGCCTGCCTCTTATTGAACCTGCTTTCCCTCAAGCGGTCGAAGAGTTCTGTGCGATACCCCGATGCCAGCAGATGCTGAATCCCAGCAGGCCCAGAACGGCAAGAGATGTGAACGAAATGGCGCCGTTCACCAGGAAGCTGGAGAACCTCTGCGAATGGTCTGCATAAGCATACGCAAGCGCCAACGTTGAAGCGCTGCTTCCGATCCCGGCAATCACGAGCGCCTTCAATCTCGGGCTCAGTTGCAGTGCCGCCGGGACAGCTTCCGCAGGAGCGTGCATTGACCAGCGGTAATATGCGATTGCGAGGACGGCTGTTCCGACCACTGTGCTGAGGTGCTGCAGCAGGTTGTAAACAGGCCGAAAACTGCCGAACTCCTGAAATGGCATCGTTCGAAGAAACTCCACATGTTCGGCCATAAAGCCGTAACCATGCGTGAATGAATCCCAGAACAGGTGCGAAAAGATTCCGGCCAGCAGAGAAATGAGGATCAGGCCAAACTGTTTCGAGGGCCAAAAGCGGAAGTGAGAAGCAAACCGGGCCAGTCGCTGCTGGTGCCATTCCGGCGCCAGGCTGATCAGGGGCAGCTTCAGCACGCGATGAAAGAGCCATAAGCTTGCGAATGCTGAAGGCAGGCAGATGATAAACGCGCCGCTAAGAGAATGGCTCGGCCGGGCGTTAGAGCCGAGTCCCACGTAGTAGTGAAGGTCGGGAGATATGGCCCCCATCACCAGCGCGGAGAAGATCAGTCGTTTGCGCAGGGGCAGAATAGCGGCGGGATGGGCAACGGTAAACGGCAAAACAGCTTTAAGATTAGCTTAGCAACGCCGCAGCGTTGAACGCAAAGTTCTGATAAATTAAGTACTTTCGACCATGCCCAGAGCCAACGCGCCTACCTACCAGGAAATCATTCTCCGTCTCTCCACTTTCTGGGCGGAACGCGGCTGCGTGTTGCAACAGCCATACGACGTTGAAGTGGGCGCCGGGACCATGTCCCCGGAGACCTTTCTGCGTGCGTTGGGTCCCCGTCCCTATAAAGTCGCTTACATTCAGCCATCGCGCCGGCCAGCCGATGGACGGTATGGCGATAATCCCAATCGTCTCTATAAACACATGCAGATGCAGGTGATCCTTAAACCACCGCCCGAAGATGTTCAGGAGCTGTATCTGGAATCGATGGTGGCGCTCGGGATCGACCTGAAGCAGCACGATATCAAGTTCGAAGAAGACAACTGGGAGTCGCCAACTTTGGGGGCGTGGGGCGTGGGATGGCAGGTGATGCTCGATGGCCTCGAGATTACGCAGTTCACTTATTTCCAGCAGTGCGGCGGCGTGGACCTGGATCCGATCTGCGCGGAGCTCACCTATGGTATGGAACGCATTGCGGCGTTTTTGCAGGACGTGGATAGCATTTACGACATCGTGTGGGCGCGCGATCCGAAGACCGGTAAGCCCGTCACTTACCGCGAGGTCCGGTATCAGGATGAGTTACAACTTTCGGTTTACAACTTCGAGGCTGCCGATGTGAGCAAGGCCTGGAAACATCTGGAGATGTACGAAGCTGAATGTCAGGCTCTGATCACGAGGTTCAGTACAACGCTGGCTGATAACAACGCCTCGCTCGCGGAAAAAGAGCGCTTTCCCCTGCTGGCTGCATACGAGCTGTGCCTCAAGTGCTCACATTTGTTCAATATTCTCGATGCGCGCGGCGCCATCTCGGTCACCGAGCGTGTGGGCGTAATCGCGCGCGTGCGGCAATTGGCAGTTGGCTTGGCGAAGGCCTATTTGGCCCAGCAGAATGCCGCAATCGAGGCTACCAAGGCGCACACGGGAGGAGCAGCCTGATGCCCGACTTCCTCCTTGAGATCGGGTGCGAAGAAATACCGTCCCGCATGCTGGACGCAGCGTGGAAGGAGCTGTCACAGCGCGTTCTGGGGCTCCTGGTGCGGGAATCACTAATCAAAGCTGCCCAGAACGCCGAGTATCCGGAGGTGGTTTTCCATCCCACAGCAACTCCTCGCCGCATTGCTCTGGTTGTACCTGGGCTCGCCGCCGCTCAACCCGATGTTACGGAGCAGATGATTGGGCCTTCAACCAGGGTGGCTTTTAAAGATGGAAAGTCCACTCCCGCGGCTGAAGCGTTTGCGAAGAAGGCCGGCGTTGCTGTTTCGCAGCTCGAGACGATAAGCAATCCAAAAGGCGAGTATGTCGCAGCCACGGTCACCAGGAAGGGAAGAGCCGCGTCAGAAATCCTGAGCCAGGCTTTGCCGAAGGAAATCGCAGGAATCTACTGGGCCAAGAACATGTACTGGCGCCCAGGCAAGCCTGAGCGCTTTGTGCGGCCCGTACGCTGGATTGTGGCCCTGCTGGACGGGCAGGTGATTCCCTTGGAATTCGGCGGCGTGCAAGCGGGGAAGATGTCTCGCGGCCATCGCATTCTTTCTTCAGGGCAGGTCAGCGTTTCCTCGCCTGCTCAGTATGCCGAGGCCATGCGCAACGCCTTCGTGATGGCCAGCTACGGCGAGCGCGAACAGCGCATCCGCAAGGCGCTTGATGCCGCTACGCGCGCGATCCCGGGCGCGCGCTGGCGTGACGACCCTGAACTGCTCAAGACGGTGGTGAACCTTACGGAGTGGCCGTCGGCCATTCTGGGGAGCTTTGATCGCGAGTACCTTTCGCTGCCGGAAGAAGTGTTGGTCACTGTAATGCGTGATCATCAGAAATATTTTGCCGTCGAAGATGTGGATGGCAAACTGGCGCCCCACTTTCTCGCCGTGCTGAATACAGATGGAGATCCGAAGGGAACCATTCGGCACGGCAACGAGCGTGTGCTGCGCGCCCGCTTTAACGATGCGCGTTTTTTCTGGGACACAGATCAGAAGACGCCGCTTACTGCCCGCATTGAGATGCTGAAGGCGGTGACATTCCAGAAGGATCTCGGTAGCTATGCAGGGAAGGCAGAGCGCATGGCGAAGGTTGCGGTTTCGCTTGCCACGGCATTATCGAAATCCGGACTGAAGATTGATGCGAAAGCCGTGCAAGAGGCGGTGCAACTCGCCAAAACCGATCTTACTGCTGAATTGGTCAAGGAATTCACGGAGTTGCAGGGCGTCATCGGTGGGCTCTACGCAAACGCGCAAGGGCTGCCGCCCGCTGTCGCCGACGCCATTTACGACCACTACAAACCTGAGTCAACGGAAGATTCCGCGCCGCGCACGCTTGAGGGCGCGGTGCTCTCCATCGCCGACAAAGCCGATTCCATTGCCGGTATGTTTGCACTCGGCCTGATTCCCTCCGGCTCGAAGGATCCATTCGCTCTGCGGCGACAGGCGAATGGCATAGTCAAGACCATCGCGGAACACAAGCTGCCCGTGAATCTTTCCGAAGTTATGCAAAACGCGCGTGCTGCCTATCTGGGTAGCGAAGCGGAAAAGAAATTCAAGCTCAGCGGCCCGGCTTATAGTGAGGCGCTGAGCAGCTTCTTCCGCGAGCGGCTGGAATTTTTCCTCCGTGATGCGCTGGGGCTTGCCTATGACGTCGTGAGTGCTGTTCTCGCAGCCGATGCGAACGATGTTGTGGATGCGGCGGCGCGGGCTCAGGCCGTGGCCAAGGTGCGCCCGTCTGCGGATTTTGAACCAATCTCAACATCATTCAAGCGCATGAAGAACATTTTGCGCCAGGCAGCTGAAAACAAAAGCACAGTTGCCGAGCCTTTCGATTCTGCCGCTCTCAGCCAGACGGAAGAAAAGAAGCTTGCCGGCCTGATCCCACAGGTGGCCACCAATGTAAACGCGTTGCGCGCCGCTGGGCACTACGAGCAGGCGTTGGTCGAGATCTCGCAACTGCGCCCCGCGATCGACGCGTTCTTTGACAAAGTCATGGTGATGGTTGAAGACGAATCGCTGCGCGCTCAGCGCCTCGGCTTGTTGCAGACCCTGGTGCGCGAGTTCTCCAGCATTGCCGATTTCTCGGAGATCGTGACAGAACGGAAGTAAGCGCGCGTATCCTCCCGAACGTCCAACGCAAACCCACCACGGAGGCACGGAGACACGGAGAAAAGCAGTCCGGGACTAAGAAGCTCTGACGCGCATCTGCACCCCAATTGGCGGCCACTCTCAAGCCACTGTCAAGTAGAACATCGCGCCAAATGAGTTTAAGATTGATTGTTTGGACCTTGTGAGCCCAGCCATCCCTTTTATCTGGAGAGTGTTTTCATGAGCGTAACCCCCGTTTCGCATCCCCCCACAGAAGTCGCAACGAAGCCGAAAGGCACGCAATATGTGTTCTTTTTTGGCGCCGGCAAAGCTGACGGCAACGGCAAAATGAAAGACGAGCTAGGCGGCAAGGGCGCCGGCCTGGCGGAAATGACTAACGCCGGTCTTCCTGTTCCTCCCGGCTTCACCATCCAGACCGAGGCCTGCCGCGAATACATGCGCACCAACAAGACTTCAGAGACCATCACCCAGGAGATGATGGCTGCACTCAAGCGCCTGGAAGAATTGCAGGGGCAGAAGCTCGGCAAGGGCGACAATCCGTTGCTGGTCAGCGTGCGCTCCGGGGCTAAGTTCTCCATGCCGGGCATGATGGATACCATCCTGAACCTGGGCTTGAACGATGAAAGCGTCAAAGCGCTGGCGCGAAAGTCCAATAATGAGCGCTTTGCTTACGACTCCTATCGCCGGCTGATCCAGATGTTCGGCAACGTGGTGCTGGAAATTTCCAAGCACGTCTTCGATGAAGTGTTTGACGGCCAGAAGAAGAAGCGCGGCGTGAAGCAGGACACGGAGCTTACGCCGGACGACCTGAAAGAAGTGATTGCCCAGTACAAGCAGGTGGTGAAAAAACACTCGGGCCGCGACTTTCCGCAGGATCCGCTGGAGCAGCTCTCCATGGCGCGCGACGCCGTCTTCCGCTCCTGGAACAACGATCGCGCCAAAGTTTATCGCCGCATCAACAACATCTCTGATGATCTCGGCACCGCGGTCAACGTGCAGGCCATGGTCTTCGGGAACCTCGGTGAGACCAGCGGAACTGGCGTTGGTTTTACGCGCAATCCCGCTACCGGCGTAAAGGAATTCTATGGCGAGTTCCTGATGAACGCGCAGGGTGAGGACGTGGTGGCCGGCATCCGTACGCCCATTCACATTAGCGAACTGCACAAGCAGATGCCGCAGGTCTACGACCAGCTTCGCGACATCACCACGCGGCTCGAAAAGCACTATCGCGACGTGCAGGATTTTGAGTTCACCATCCAGGAAGGTCGGCTCTATATGCTCCAGACCCGCAACGGCAAGCGGACGGGCCTGGCGGCGGTTCGCATCGCGATTGATATGGTGAACGAAGGCCTGATCAAGCCAGAAGAAGCTATCTTCCGCGTTGATCCCAACCAGCTCTACGACTTCCTCGTGCCGCGGCTTGATGAGAAGGGCAACGTGGAAGTAATTGCCACCGGCTTGCCTGCATCGCCCGGAGCCGCCGTCGGGCAGATCGTATTTACGGCCAACGATGCTGTCGCCAAGGCGGGCACCGGGGCAAAGAAGAACCCTGTAATCCTGGTGCGCTCGGAGACCACTCCTGAAGACATTCACGGCATGGAAGTGGCAGCCGGAATCCTCACCGCTCGTGGCGGTATGACCAGCCACGCTGCTGTGGTCACGCGCGGCATGGGCAAGTGCTGCATCGTGGGGGCGGGAGAAATCGAGGTCAACGAGAAAAAGAAGGAAATGCGAGTCGGGTCGCTCACGCTGAAAGAAGGCGACTGGATTTCGCTCAACGGGACAACCGGGAAGGTGATCAAGGGTCAGCTCGGAACATTGCCGGCGAGCCCGGATAACGCTGAGTTGCAAACGCTGATGGGCTGGGCCGAACCATTCCGCAAAATCGGAGTTCGCGCCAATGCCGACATTCCGCGCGATGCGGTGGCTGCACGCAGCTTCGGCGCGGAAGGCATCGGACTGTGCCGCACCGAGCACATGTTCTTTGCCGAAGACCGCATCCCGCACATGCGAGCCATGATCATGGCCCGCACGGAGCCCGAACGGCGCGCCGCTCTGGCCAAGCTCCTTCCCATGCAGCGCGAGGACTTTGAAGGCCTATTCCGCGCCATGGACGGCCTCCCGGTCACCATTCGCCTGCTCGATCCGCCTCTGCACGAGTTCCTCCCCAAGCGTGAGCAACTGATGGTCGAGATCGCAAAACTTGAGCTCACCGATCCCAAGTCTTCGCGCCTGACCGAAGCCCGTGAGATCCTGCGTCGTGTTGAAGAACTGCACGAGTTCAATCCCATGCTCGGCCTGCGCGGCTGCCGGCTTGGTATTGCGTTTCCAGAAATCACAGAAATGCAATCACGCGCCATCTTTGAGGCCGCGGTGAATGTGGCCAAAGAAGGCAAGCATCCCATTGCTGAAGTCATGGTGCCGCTGACCGTGACGCTCAAGGAGATGACTAACCAGGCGGCGATTATCCGCGGCGTCGCCGACCAGGTGTTCAAGGAAAAGGGAACCAGCGTGCATTATCACGTTGGCACCATGATCGAGCTCCCGCGCGCCTGCGTTGTGGCTGATGAGATCGCCAAGGAAGCCGAGTTCTTCAGCTTCGGCACCAACGATCTCACGCAGACCACTTACGGCTTCTCGCGCGACGATATCGGCACCTTCCTGCCGGCTTACGTGGAGCGCGGGATTCTCAAGAACGATCCATTCGCCACGATCGACCAAAAAGGCGTCGGATATTTGGTGGAGCTCGGCGTGGCGCGAGGACGGAAAGTGCGTCCTGACCTCGAGCTTGGCATCTGCGGCGAGCACGGTGGTGATCCTGAGTCGGTGGCGTACTGTCACCGGATCGGCCTGACCTACGTTTCCTGCTCTCCTTACCGCGTGCTGACGGCGCGCCTGGCAGCGGCCCAGGCGGGCGCGCAGGACAAATTGAGTGTGGAAGGCGGAAGGACGAAATAAGCAGCACTTGGCACTTAGCCTTTAGCTGTTCGTGTTTCTCGTGCGACTTGGAGGCTAAAGGCTAAGAGCTAATGGCTACCGGCTGGTTTACTGAACTTTTTGTAGTCGTTCGATGAGCTTCTGGGCAAGGTTATCTTCCGACTCTGACCACAGCACGCGGCCGCTGATGCCGCAGTTCTCTTCCACGGCCGTGGTAAAGCTGACAAGCTTCTGCACGTTGGCCTTGATGCGCTTTTCCACGGCTTCCGTGAACTCTTCTTCTTCGTAGAGGAAGGGTGTATCGAGGCCGAAGTCCACCTGAACGTGACCGTTCTGCTGATAGGTGGAATCCTCAAATTGCTGCCCGAAGGCAAAAAGCTTCACCTTCTGCGGCTGTACTTCCCAGGTGGTATCAAGGTCGCCTTCCACAACAGGCACCCACAGGTCCCACATGACTTCGATCTCGTAAGCGTTGTCTTCATTGAGGAACTCGGCCGCCAGGGCCAGCACGACGTCAGGTTCGGCACGCTCGTCGAAGGTCTGCTGAAACACGACGGGTTCCTCCCAGGAGATGCTATGCACGGCCAGGTAGCCGATCCCGCCGCGCTGGCTGGAAAAGGGAAATTGCTTTACCACAGAGAGCAGGCGTGGCAGCATCTCCTGCGCGCTGAAGCTGGGAAACCAGATGCTTAAGTAGAGCCGGTCAGCCATAACAAGAACGCTATTGTAATCCCCTGAGCCGGTGAGATGCGCAAACGGCCGAAGTTGACATGGCGACCCCAAAGCCGCGGCGCTACAATCAGCAGCAGTTCTCATAAGGAGTTTCGCCATGCCAAAGTTTTCCTCTGCCTGCCTGCTCTTTTTGGCGCTTATCGTTGTACCCGTAGCATTCGGGCTGCAGAAATCTGACCAGCAGCCGGCAAAACCAGGACAGGCGCCTTCCGCGGAGAAAAAGACGCCTCCAAAATTCCAGACGACCACCGCACGGCTGACGTCAGCCAAAACCGTGTTCATTACCCGCACTGAGGGCAACAACATCCCGTATGACACGATTCGCACAACCCTCGGCGACTGGCAGCGCTTCACGCTGGTGAACTCCGCCGACAAGGCAGACCTGATCATTGAGGTTGGAAGCAGCGGCGGCGATGATGGTGTCCACGTCAGCAGGAGTATGGAACCCAATCGCGAAACGGGACGCATGGAAGAATCTGCCCACTCCAGCCGCAACCTTTCCGCTACGGAAGTCAGCATGACTGTGCGGGATGCTCACAATAAGCGGGTGCTGTGGCGGGCGACGGAATCAGCCAAGTACGCGGTGCGCGAGAAAGCCAGAGAAAACAATCTGGTGGAGGCAGCGGAGAAGCTTGCTTCAAAGTTTCATGACCGGCTGGAGCCACCGGGACGGCAGTAACACGGTACGCCGC
>DATNDP010000165.1:0-2914 GCA_035553195.1 Candidatus Acidiferrales bacterium | reverse complement strand
AATCCGAGCAATGTGTTGATCAAAGTGGATTTGCCCGAACCGTTTGGTCCGAGCAAACCAATGCACTTGCCGGAAAGCGCACCGTTCAGGTGGTCCAAAATGAGGCGCGATCCCAGCTTTACCTGCAGGTTTTCGAGTTGTATAACCGCGTCCAATCAACCTCTTCTTTCATCGCGCTTCTACTTTCATCGCACTTCTAGCGGATGCGTCAATCTCAGCAGCGTGGAGAGCGTCAACGTGTTCAGGTCCAAGCCAAAGAACCTGCTGTTGCTGGCCACCAGAATCGAGTTCGGCTCGCCGTACGCGCACACAACACTGGGTTTGCTTTCGGCCGCCAGCTGTTGCAGCGACTGCACCTGTGACGGCGTAAGTTGTGACATGATGGGCGCTACCACGGGCGACAGGTTCTGGTAGAGCAAGGCCGAAACATCCGTGTGCTGGTCCTGCGGCAGCAGGCTGCGGAAATCGCTTGATTGCGCCAGCGAATTTCCGTTCTGCCGCACCGCCAGAGCATTCATCACCAGAGCACGACTCGGTCCCAGGACCATATAGCCATCGCTGAACGTGTAATCAATCTCCACCGGGTTTCTCCCGCCCAGCACACGAAGCTGGTAGTAGGTCACACCGCTCGCCGATTCCTGGTCCAGTGCAAGTCGTCTCTGTCCGTCTTTTGCTTCCGCGTTCCCATCCGCCACCAACTGCTGAATCGTCGCTTGCAGCCGGCCAGGGTTGTAAACCTCCACGATGATCTTCCATGAGGGAATCGGGAGCAGCGGGCCATCAAGCGCGAACGTCACTTCTCCGCCCAGAGTGTCTGCCAGGTCCTGATGGAACTGGATCTTCAGCTCCGATTCTCCTTTGGCCAGATTTGCCTGTCCGCTTGCCCCGGCGACGCTCAGGATGTCATCCAGCATCTGAGAAGGATTCTTGGCGACAAAGGCCGCCACTGCGCCCGCGTTCGGTGAGACAAACTCCAACCCGCCGATAGGCGCCGGAGCGGCAAGCCAAGACGCGAATCCCCGTCTCGGGCCATTGAAGCTCAGATCGGCGTGGTTCAGTGTTTCGCCGCTAAGCTCTTTGCGCTCGGCGACAAGGTATTGCACGTCAGCCAGTCCGGTCTTCTCAAAATTCTGTTCACGATGCGTATTGCCGTATTGAGCTTTATGCATCGCAGCCATGGTTCCCAGGTTGGCAGCGAACAGCAGGCTGGTTCCCTGCTGGTACGCTGACGCAATGCGCTGCCCAAATGCTGTTGCAGCGAAGCCGCTGCCACCATGGTTTAAAGCGTTGTTGAATTGTCTCAACGCATCCAGGTCGCCGGAGGCGGCAACAAAATCAGAGCGCACCAGCATGAGCAACCCTGAGCCTCGCTGGGCATTTGCCGTAGCCAATCCGGCTTCATCGAAGATGCGAATCCCGCCGGGATGGCGATTTCCACTTCGTGCGGCAACTTCCTGCTCAATAAATTCCTTCAGCCCCTGCCTCTCCACCTGCGCCGCGACTAACGGCGTGCCGCGCTGGTTATCCATCGCCACCGAGAAGACAATCTCATTGCCTACATACTGGCTCAGACTGTGAATTTCCTGAACAATCTCCTGCAGGCTCGGGCCGCGCCTGCGCGATTGCGCTTGCTGCCACCACTCATTCAGTACGGAACTCTCCTGTAGCTCCTGCTCGAAAAGTTGATCCGCCTGCTGCACTGCATCGCCGAGATTGGGAATACTGGCGAACAAGACAGTATTCGACGGCAGGTTCGGCAACAGCTTGCTCTCATATCGCAGCCCCGGCAGTTGCACCGTTTGCAGCTTATTGCTGAGGTGGGCAAATTCCGCGAGCAGCGCCAGGTGTTTGTCGAGATCACGGCTCCATGCAATCTCCTGCCGGACTGGCACCGCTCCGGCCGCATCAGTGGACATCTGCTGCCCCGGATGGAGCACTGCGTTGTGCAGCAGCCCGTCTGAACCAGTTCCCTGCGCGTGGACTTCGCCTTCAATCACTGCAACGCGCGAGCCCTTGATCCCATTGTTAACAGAGAACACCGTGCCGGTGACGGCCACCTTGAGATCGTGCGCGGTCACGTAGAGGTGCCCGCTCCGGCGCTTCGCCGCCTGGACAATGATCTTGCCACGCTCTAGTTGAAGGTTCGTGTCTTTGCGGCCCATGGATACGCCGAACTGGGCGCGCTCGTTCATCTCCACCAGCGAGCCGTCGCGCAGGCGCATCACGGCGTGCGATCCCGCTCCGGTGCGCACTTCCTCGCCTTCTCCCAACTCGTCGCCCGCTTTCAGCGGCTGCTCGCCATTGAATCCGACCCGGAGCAGCACTCCATCCATTGACACCACTTGGGCGCGCATTCCGGACGGCCCGGAGAAGAATCTTCCCGCGGCAAGGTAGCCTGTGATGGCCAGAGCCAAAACGGCAACGGCAGCCAGCGCATATTGAAATGCTGGGCTGCTCGCGCGGGGCAATGCCTGTGACCACGGGGCAGCGGCCGTGGCATTCAAGTCTCTCCCTGCGGCCCGGCGGCATTCCACGCATTCGTTCAGATGGGCCGAAACCAGAAGCTTTCGCGCGGGCATCAGTTCGCCATTCCGATACTGGACCAGCAGCTTTCGCACGTCAGCGCAGCCGCGGATGGATTCCCCTGCGGAGAGGGCATCGCCCGATTGGGCCAGGTGCTCCCAAACGTGCTCACCTGCGCCACGCATGATCTCTGCCTCGGGCTCATGGTTGCGTATGGCGCTGACCGCCTCGTCCAGCATCCGCTGCGGGTTGTTGTCCTGAAATTTCATCGCGCTTCCCTCGCCTTGATCGACTTAAAGTCCTTCTTTAACAGAGCGCGTGTACGGTGCAGGATCACAGCTACAACAGCCGGCGAGGTCTTCATCATTCCGGCGATCTCGCGGTTGCTGAA
>DATNDP010000164.1:0-28035 GCA_035553195.1 Candidatus Acidiferrales bacterium | reverse complement strand
ATGGCCCGCATCAACACGCTCAACCTCGGCATTCCCTGGCTCAAGGGACCTCGCACGCATGAAGGCGCGCCGGCAAAGAGCATCTCGCCGGAGCTGCAGCTGCGGCGCTCGGTGCTGGCATGCATGCTGTGGGAAGACCAGTTCTACGAGGACGGCATCGCCATCGCGGGCCGTATCCGCGAACTGGTGGCAAAGGTCCCCGCGGAGAAGGTAGCCGCGCTTGCCGTCGAGGCGCGCGAAAAGATGAAGCTGCGCCACGCGCCGCTTCTGCTGCTTCGTGAGATGGCGCGTCTGGCCACCCATCGTCATCTTGTGGCCGAAACACTCACCCGCGTGATCCAGCGCGCTGACGAGCTCTCTGAGTTCGTGGCGCTGTACTGGAGCGAGGGCAAGCAGCCTCTGTCCGCGCAGGTGAAGAAGGGGCTGGCTGCGGCTTTCACCCGGTTCGACGAGTACGCCCTGGCCAAGTACAACCGCGCGACTCCGGTGAAGCTGCGTGACGTGCTGTTTCTCTGCCACGCCAAGCCGCTGGATGCCACGCAGGCCGCGTTATGGAAGCGTCTGGTCGAAGGCGAACTGGCTACTCCTGATAGCTGGGAGGTCGCGCTCTCCGGCGGCGCCGGCAAGCGCGAGGCCTGGGAGCGTCTCCTTAGCGAGAACAAGCTGGGCGCCCTGGCCCTGCTGCGCAATTTGCGCAACATGGCCGAGGCAAAGGTCAGTGAGACCCTCATCGCCGATGGCATCGCGCGCATGAAGACCGACCGCGTGCTGCCCTTCCGCTTCATCGCCGCTGCGCGTTACGCGCCGCAGTGGGAGCCGGAGCTGGAGAAGGCGATGCTGCGCTCGCTTGAGGGCCAGAGCAAGCTGCCCGGCAAGACTGTTCTGCTGGTGGACGTCTCCGGCTCCATGGACGCGCAGCTTTCGCGACGTTCAGAGATGCGCCGCAACGATGCCGCATACGGATTGGCGGTCTTACTGCGTGAAATCGCAGAAAACGTGCGTATCTATACGTTCTCTGACGGGTTGGTGCGTGTGCCCGCTCGCCAGGGCTTTGCCCTGCGCGACGCGCTCAACTCGAGCCAGCCGCACAATGCCACGTATCTTGGCCGTGCGCTCAAGGGATTGGACGAGCAGTACGACCGGCTCATCGTGATTACTGACGAGCAGTCGCACGATCCCGTTCCAAACCCGAAGGCGCTCGGCTACATGATCAACGTGGCCAGTTACCAGAACGGAGTCGGCTACGGCGCATGGATGCACATTGATGGCTGGAGCGATTCGGTCATCGAGTACATCCGGGCAGCCGAGCCTTTGCTGGGCTGATAGAACGGCGACAAGAGGCGGCTTTAAGCGGGTTGAAGCCGCCTCATTTCATCGGTCAGGTGCGAGGTTCCGGTCACATCGCGCGTTCATCCAAAGGCGTACAATCGACACATTCACCGCGAAGGAGCCGAAGCACCTCTCGAATCGCTGCATGAAAAAATATTTCGTACTCTTTCCTTCCATTTTCCTGTTATCAGTTTCGCTGGTTTTCGCGCAGGGCGGTGCTCCCGTGCAACAGCCGCCCTCGCCTCGCCCCGCTCCGTCGGCCAGCCCCGTACCGCAGGCTTCACCCAGGCCAACTCCAAACAGGCGCATTGAGATTGAGCCGCAACCTGAACCGGAGCACAAGCTCACCCCCCAGGAAGCAAAAGAGCTGCTGGCCTCAGTGGACCAGGTATTGCGTTTCGTCAGTGAGGACACGCTGCTCCCAATCAAACACAGCGTGAAGGGGCAGATCGTCAGCCGCGAACAGGTTGAGAAATACATTACAGACAAATTCCAGAATGATGTTGACCGCATCCGTTTTGAACGCTCCGAACTGGTGCTCAAGAAGTTCGGGCTGCTCCCGCGGACGTTTGATTTGCACAACTTTCTCATCAAGCTCCTCACCGATCAGATCGCCGGCTATTACGACGAAAAGACCAAGACGATGAACCTGCTGGACTGGATAGAGCCGGACATGCAAAAGCCTGTGATGGCCCATGAACTCACGCACGCGCTGCAGGACCAGAGCTACGACCTGGAGAAGATGAGCAAGGAGGATGAGAAGATCGAGAAGAAGGGCCTTACAGATTTGCGCGCCCTCGTCAGGAATGACGAGGAATCCACCTGCCGGAGCGCTGTGATGGAAGGGCAGGGCATGATCGTTCTGGTGGATTACCTGCTCGCCCCGGCGGGCAAAAGCGTGGCGGATTCCCCCGGCTTCGTGGACCTGATGGTTTCATCGATGGAAAAGGACAAGAGTAGCCCGATTTTCGACAACGCTCCCTTGCTGCTGCAGGATGAGCTCATCTTCCCCTATCGCTACGGAATGCAATTCATCAAAGAGCTGCTCGTCGCCGGCGGCAAGCAGGCCGCGTTCAAGAAGGTGCTCGACGAGATGCCTCAAACCACGCGCGAGGTCATGCAGCCGGATGAGTATCTGGCCGGCCGCCGTGTTCCGCCGCTGTTTCTTCCCGATCTCGACTTCCTGAAGAAGGAATATGAGCCATTTGATGCAGGCGCCATGGGCGAAATTGATGTCAACATCCTGCTCAAGGTTTATGCCAACCAGCAGGTTGCGAAAAGCTTGAGCAAGGAATGGCGCGGAGGCGTGTACTACGCCGCCGGACGCAAAGGCGCAGAGCCCAAAGACCCCAACTCGACGGCTCATGTGGGCCTTTATTACATTTCCCGCTGGTCCGGAGAGGATGCCGCAAGGGACTTCGCCAAACTGTATTCAGCAGGGCTGCGTCCGCGTTACGCGGGCCTCCAGCGCCTGCCGGCGGATCCCGCGAAGCCAGGCTTGGATCGCTACGCCAGCGCGGACGGTCCTATTTTTATCCAGCAGACCGGGAACGTTGTGGTCGCGGTGGAAAGCTTTGATCCTGAAACGGCAGACAAACTGATCCAGCTTGGCCTGAAGCAGGCAGAAGAGGGCCTGGCGCGGCAGGAACAAGCGCATCCACGCTTCCGCTCTCCGGCTACTTCGTCGGTTCCATCAGCAGCGCATCGTTGAAGCGGTTGAAGTAATTGAAAAGCCCGATCGCCGCGATCAACTCCACGATCTCTCCTTCATCGTAGTGCTGCCGAAGCGCGCTCCAGAGTTGCTCATCCACAGAATGCGCATCGCGGGTGATGCGCTCCGCCAAGCGCAACGCGACTTTGTCTTTTTCCGTGAGATCGCTGCGCTGCTCAAAGTTGGCAAGATCTGCGATCTGCTCGTCGCTCCAGCCGTGCCGTCTCGCCTGGACGGTATGCGAGGCCAGTCAATACTCGCACCGGTTGATCTGGCTGGTGCGGACAAACAGCAATTCCTTCAGCCTGGTTGGAACGGTTCCTGTCTCCATCACCGCGCGGAAATGCGCAATCATCGTCTTCAACAGTTCCGGGCGATGTGCCACCGTGCGGAACATGTTGGGAACGTTGCCCCGAACTTTCATGAAATGGTCGAAGATGGAGGCCACTTCGGGCGAGACCTGAGAGCTATCAAGACGTGAAATTCTGGGCATGGCTACCTGTGAGGAGCGGGCGGCATCACCGCCCGCCTTGGGTTGCAAACGCTCCGGTTGAAAACGCTGCTATTTGAATGCTCCGACCGCTGCCGTCTCGTCGTCCTTGATATCGAAGACCGTATAAAGTTTCGTGATCTGGAGCAGATCGTGGACTTTTTTGGTCAAATTGAGCAGCTTCAGCTCACCGCCCTGATTGCGGACAGAGGTGAAGGCACTGACCAGTTCGCCGATCCCCGAGCTGTCAATGTAGGTAACATTGCCCAGGTTCAGCAGGATCTTCTTTTGTCCCTTGCTCAGCAGGTCGCGAATCGTGTCGCGGAGCACCACACTGCCTTCTCCCAGAGTGATGCGGCCACTCATGTCCACGACGGTGACGCCGTTTACCTGCCGACTGTTTGCCTTCATTGTCACTGTGGTTCCTCCTCATTCGCCGCACTGCGGCCTAGATGCTTGATTAGAGTGATTTCGGTCCCGGGTTGCTTCTTTCTGAATTTCACCTCATCCATAAAGGCGCGGATGAGAAAGATACCCCGCCCGGAGCCCTTCATCAGGTTCTCGGGCGCCAGCGGGTCAGGCAAATTGTCCGGGTCCAGCCCCTTGCCCTGATCGGTAATCGTGATCACCAGGGCGTCGCCGGTCCGTTCGTAAACGACAAACACCTTCTTCTCGGGGTCATATGCATTGCCGTGCAGCACAGCATTGATTGCTGCCTCCCGCACCGCCATGGCGATGTTGGACTGGTCATCCTCGCTGAAGCCAACCCTGGCAGCCGTTTCGGCGGCAATGCTCTCCGCACGATTCACGCTTTCCAGGGTAGATGACAGCGTATACGACACCCGGTTTGTTACGTTGCGGTCCACAAATGTCTGCTAAGGCGTGCAGGCCTGCTGACGGCTGGGCGAAGCCGTAGTTTGCCTATGCGGAGAGTCAATTGTCAAACCGCTGATTGTATGTCCGACCGCACCGGGACATGACTTAGACCCCGCCAGACCCAGGAAGGTTTCACGATCGAGATCCGGTTGGAGACTCTGCTATAACCCCTTGACGTCCGCTGAGCCGAGGCCGTGCTGCCGGAAGTGAAGCCCTTCTTCAGTCCAGCACTCTGTTGAACGCTCCTCCACCCTTTGCACCGCACAAAGCACCAACAGAGTGTTCATGGCCAAGTGATTGAAACGCATCCTTCCCATGGTCAAGACATCCAATTAAAATAGATGCAGCCATGAGCGATCATCTTGTGAACCCAGACGTTGAGCGCGAAGCACTCACTAAGCGCTACGAAAATACCGCGGGTAACACCGCGGCTGATAGCGCCCGCCACATGCGGGAAGTTCTGCTCGGCAGCGAGCAGCCCCAGGGCGTCGTCCTGACCACGCTCGATAACGTGGTCAACTGGATGCGCAAGAGTTCCATCTGGCCCATGACGTTCGGCCTGGCCTGCTGCGCGATTGAGATGATGGCGATGGGCGCCTCACGCTTTGATATAGCGCGTTTCGGCGCGGAGGTATTCCGTCCGTCGCCCCGCCAATCCGATCTAATGATCATTGCCGGCCGCGTCTCTCAGAAAATGGCGCCTGTGATCAGGCAGCTTTGGGAGCAGATGCCCGAACCGAAGTGGGTGATCTCCATGGGCGCCTGCGCTACTTCCGGTGGCGTGTTCAACAATTACGCGCTGGTCCAGGGTGTGAATCAGGTCATTCCAGTGGACGTCTATGTGCCCGGATGCCCGCCTCGTCCTGAGCAGTTGATCTACGCCATTACGTTGCTGCAGGAGAAGATTCAGAAAGAGCGGGGATCGTTCAAGCGGGCGCTGAATCTGGCGTAAACACCAGCCATTAGCCATTAGCCATTAGCTCTTAGCTCGAGGGCGCGCAGGAGACGGTGCTTCTTTGCAGAACCAGCGTCTCCGGTTTACTTTTAGGCGCACGAGATTTTATGTGCCGTCATGGCCTTTCTGACATACGCCCAGACCTCATCACTGAAGGGCTTCTGGAAGCTTGATGGCCAGTTGCTCTCGTCGGCATAAAGCTTGTTGAGGCCTTTCTGGACTTCTGGATCGCCTCCAGTGAAGCCACGCACTAGGTTCGTCCATCGCTCGGCCAGGGAGCGAGCGTTCGCACCAGCCGGATCTTCATGATTGCGGATGGCAGCTTCGACGTCTCGTACCAACTGGTTCCATTTTTCCGTGACTGCGGCCTGCATTTCCGCGCTAAAGCTGGCTGCTTTCTCAGCGATCTTGGCTTGTGCCTCTTCACTGTAGTATCTCTTTGCCCATTCCATGTTGTTCTGCCTTTCCATGACCTCAATGATTTTTTTCAAGGCCGCCAGATCAGGGGTGCTCCCGGATAACTTCGACTGCTCAGCCTGGTCTATGGCCTGAATCGCCATCCCAATCTGCCATCGTTTAGTTTCCAAAAGCTGCCGTTGCAGGCGAAGCGTCTGCCTCAAATCCAGTCCGTTTCCTTCCAGCAAGGCCTTGATTTCCTTGAGAGGCAAACCGATAAATTTCAGGGTTACGATCTGCTGGAGATGCAGCAAGTCGCGATCCTGATACAGCCGGTAGCCCGCAGCGTTGCGCCCGCTGGGCTTGAGGAGCCCCAGGCGGTCGTAATGATGCAATGTCCGCACCGTGACCCCGGCTTTCTCGGCAAATTCGCTGACTTTATACATCGGTTGCGTTCTCCAGAACATGGTCGGGGCTGACGTTAGGAGAGGGTCAAGTTTTTCTTGTCCAAGCGGAGCCAGAAACCCCTACTCTGCGGGAATTTACACCTTTTTCAAGGCAGATTGCGCACAGGTTTCAAGGCAGATTGCGCACAGCAACGTAGAGCATTTCCGCAGCGTTCACGGCGAGAGATAAGGCTCCCTCGCCGCGCTCGGGACGTTAAGAACATAAGGCAGCAGAACGGCCTTAACCCGCATCCCACTACCCTGAGCGGCAGGTCCCCTGAATGCACAGAGCCAAGCCTATTCTTTTCCTTCTGATCCTGAGTTGGACGGCCACAATGTTTGCAGCCAAGCTGCGGCAGGTCGCCATCGTGGATTTGCCCGGCGAGCCCGGATTTAATGAGGTCGCCATGGCTGCGGGAAACGTAGTGATCAGCCGCCCGGCCACGAACACCATCGAAATCTTCAGTCCGGTCAAGCGGCGTGTGGTGGCGCGCATTTCGCAGGTTCAGGCACCCCGCGGCATCGCCGTGGACGACGAGGGCTCACGGGTTTACGTGGCTCTCTCTGGCAGTGACAGCGTTGCCGTGATCAACAGCCACAACTGGCAGGTGGAAAAGCTGGTTCCCGTGCAACAACGGCCGGAAAAGCTGCTCTGGGTGCCGGAAAGAAAAAGTCTCTACGTGAGCAGCACTTTGAACCGCTCCATCAGCTTGGTTGATCCAGTCATTGGCCGCGAAACTACCGTGATTCCACTGAACGCCTTGCCGCAGGACATGGTCTATGATCCCGATCATCGCAACCTCCTCGTCAGCCTGCAGGATGTCCGTCAGGTGGGGGTGATCGATAGTAGCAACCGGATCGTCAATCGCTTCAAGCTTATGGCATCAGAGCCGACGGGGCTCGCCTTGGATGGTGAACGCAAGTGTCTCTACGTTGCCGTACGTTACGCTGTGGTGGCGCTTAGTCTGAATACTGGGAATGAGCTGTACCGCATTCCCGCTCCGGGCGGAACAGACACGCTGGTTCTCGATCCCGGAGGCAATCTCCTCTATGCCGCGGGTGGAGATGGATCAGTCCTGGCGATTGATTTGAACCGCAGGGTGGTGGACCACGAACTCCCCACGGACGTAAAAGGCTTCAGCATCGCGTTTGATCCTCAGCACCGGATGCTGTTCATGCCGGGTGCCCGCGAAGGCCGCTCCAAGATGGTAATTCTCAGTCCCATTTCCATGAACGACCAAAACCGGCCGCAAACAGCGGAAAACCCTCCAGGTGGGCCAGAGACCGCGATGCGGAAATAGATCTAACACGATTCTTGGGGCCCTGAGCAGCACAAGAGTTATTCCGCAAACACCCTTCCAAAGATCTTGTCCACGTTTCTAAGCTGGCGCTCTATGGAGAACGCCTGCTCGATCTGCTTTGGCGGCACGCGTGAAGTAATTTCCGCATCTTTCATCACCAGCTCGCGGAAATTCAGGTCTTCTTTCCACGCACGCATGGCGTGCTTCTGCACGAGTCGGTAGGCGTCTTCGCGCGACATCCCATGCTCTGCCAGGTCCAGCAGCAACTGGCCGCTGAAAACCAGGCCGCCAGTGCTCTCCAGGTTCTTGAGCATACGGTTGGGATAGACCACGAGGGTGTCGATCAGGTTTGTGGTTTTGACGAGCAGGTAATCCACCAGGATGGTTGAATCAGGCAGGATCACGCGTTCAACGGATGAATGCGATATGTCGCGCTCATGCCACAGCGCCACGTCTTCAAAAGCGGCTTGCGCGTTGGCGCGGACGACACGCGCCAGCCCGCAGATCTGCTCGCAGGTGACGGGATTACGCTTGTGCGGCATGGCCGAGGAGCCCTTCTGTTTTTCGCTGAAATATTCTTCCGCTTCCCGTACCTCGGTTCGCTGGAGGTGACGGATTTCAGTCGCAATCTTGTCCAGCGTGGCCGCGATGGTGGCCAGAGTAGCCACGTAGTATGCGTGTCGGTCGCGCTGCAGAACCTGCGACGAAATGGGTGCGGCCCGTAACCCCATGCGCTCACAGATTCGCGCTTCCATATCGGGTTCCAGATGTGCAAATGTGCCTACCGCGCCGGAAAGCTTGCCAACTCGCATTTCCTCAGCCGAGCGCTCAAATCTCGCTATGTTCCGCACCGTTTCCGCGTACCAGATGGCCAGTTTCAGCCCGAAAGTAGTGGGTTCGGCGTGGACACCGTGCGTCCGTCCGATGATCGGGGTGTGCTTGAACTCCTGCGCTCGGCGTGCCAAAACATCCTTCAGCTTCTCCAAGTCATTGCGGATGATCCTGGAAGCTCCCTTCAATTGCAATGCCTGGGCCGTGTCCACCACGTCGTTGGACGTCAACCCATAGTGAAGCCAGCGGGCTTCGGGCCCGATTTTCTCCGCAACCGCCGTGGTGAAGGCAATCACGTCGTGTTTGACCTCCGCTTCAATCTCGTGAATGCGCTGGAGGTCGAAATCGCCCTTGCGGGCGATGGCCTGAGCCGCTTCGGGCGGCACCATCCCTGCTTCGGCGAGTGTGAGGCTGGCAGCCACCTCCACCTGTAGCCAGCAACGAAACTTATTCTCGTCACTCCAGATTTTGCCCATTTCCGGGCGGGTATAGCGGGGGATCAAGGCAGCTCCTCAAAAAGGAAGTTGGGCCAAAAGAACACGAGATGATAAATGCTGTGGTGCTGGATTTACCAATTTGCTTTTCACAAAGGGCGAAGCTGCACCATAATGGGAGCATTCTCAAAAGCGGGGCTGCGGAAGTACGGCGGCTGAATTTGGCCGATGATGCCCCAGAAACTTTAAGGCCCCCTCCCGGGACATTGCCCCGGAAGAGGGCCAGGCTCGAATCTAGCAGAATGGTATAGATGATACATCGCGGAGCGATATAATGTCAAAAGAAAAGAGTTCACGGCCGCTTCAGGAATCAGAGTACGTGGCCCTGGCGGAGTTCCGGTATCAGCTCCGCAGGTTCCTGCGCCACATGGAAGAGGAATCCAGGAGGTTGGGCGTTAACCCCCAGCAATATCAATTAGTTCTGGCCATTAAGGGCCTGCCCAAGGGGCAGGTGCCCACTATCACGTGTCTGGCGGAACGCATGCAACTGAACCATAACACTATGGTGGAATTGGTGGATCGCTGTGCAGAACGAAATATGTTGCGCCGCCAGCGTTCCTTGAGTGATCGGAGACAGGTTACACTGGCTATTGCGTCAGAGGGGGAAGCCATGCTGCGCAGGCTGGGCAGCGCTGCCCGCCAGGAATTGCGGAGCATTGGTCCCATGCTGGTAAAGTCAGTTCAGCATCTGACAGAGGAGAAGAGCTTGCACGCGCCAGACAACAAGCCCAGGAAAGCGACCATCAAGAAAGCAGGTTCATGAAAGAATCTATCCCGGCAAAATCCCTTCGTTCAGCAAAAAACCTGGTAGCCCCTGTAGATACTCTAAGGGACTTTTCTACCACGTGGCGCGTAGTGCCCATTTCCGGGCTTGCGCTGATTATCGGTGTCGTGGCGGCCTACGTAGCGGTGGCCCTGCTCAGACTCATCGGCTTTTTTACCAATCTCTTTTTCTACCTAAGGGTTAGCAGCGCCTTTAGTTCTCCGGCAGGAGCGGTTTGGCCTCGTCAGGCGGTCTCGTTTGCGCAGCACCATATTGGTTGGTTGGCCTTGTTTGTCCCGGTCATTGGAGGGGTGATTGTTGGCTACATGGCGCGTTATGGATCAGACAAGATCCGCGGCCACGGCATTCCTGAAGCCATTGAGGCTATCCTGCTGCATGGCGCCAAAGTGGAGCCCAAGGTGGCGCTTTGGAAGCCCGTTTCCGCCGCAGTAGCCATTGGATCTGGCGGACCGTTCGGCGCCGAAGGCCCAATCATTATGACCGGAGGGGCCTTTGGTTCGCTGATCGCGCAATTCTTCCACTTGACCAGCGCGGAGCGCAAAACGCTACTGGTAGCCGGCGCGGCTGCGGGCATGTCGGCGACGTTTGCCGCGCCCTTTGCCGCCGTTCTCATCGCGGTGGAACTCCTTCTGTTTGAGTGGAAGCCGCGCAGCTTTATCCCGGTCGTCCTGGCCAGCGTTGCCGCAGAAGCCGCACGCATTCATTTGCTGGGGCCCGGACCCATTTTCCCAGTCCCCGCTCACGATGTGACTTACAGCCCCGCCATTATGTTTGGCTGCCTTCTAACGGGCGTTTTGGCGGGTGCTCTGGCTGGAGGTCTCAGCAATTTTGTTTATGCTGTGGAAGATACCTTCGCCCACATGAAGCGCGTTCACTGGATGTGGTGGCCGGCCATCGGCGGCCTGGTGGTTGGCATCGGCGGTCTGATTTATCCGCGTGCTCTCGGCGTGGGTTATGACGTCATCGCGGACCTGCTGAAAGGGAACGTAACTCTTCATCTGATCCTCGGGATTTTGATCGTCAAATCGATCATTTGGGCAATCTCCCTCGGGTCGGGTACCTCCGGAGGTGTGCTGGCTCCCCTTTTAATGATGGGTGGCTCTCTGGGAGCGCTGTTAGCTTTTATCCTGCCCAATCAAGGCTTGGGATTTTGGCCTCTGATTGCCATGGGAGCAATCCTCTCAGGCGCTCTTGGCGCACCGCTGACCGGAGTGATTTTCGCCTTTGAGCTCACCAGCGACTACCACTCCATTTTCCCGCTGCTCATCGCCTGTATGACCGCGCATGCGTTTACCGCGCTCACCCTGCCACGCTCGATTCTGACGGAAAAGCTGAGCCGGCGTGGGCACCACCTGACGCGCGAATACGTTGTGGATCCAATGGAGGTACTGGCGGTTGAAGACGTGATGCGCACCAGCATTACTGCCTTCCCCTCCGAGAGCACCCTGGCAGAGATGAAGCAGGCCGTGGAGCATGAGATTCGTCGGGGCCAGCGTGTTTACCCCGTGGTAGACGCCGGCCGCATACTGGTCGGCGTGGTTACGCGCGCCGATCTCATGAAAACCTTGCGCAAGCAGGATGAGGCCACGATTCAGCGGCTCCGCCTGGCTGATTTGGTGGCCAAAGAGCCAATCGTAGCCTACCCGGACGAGCCTTTACGCTTTGTCGTAAACCGAATGGCCGCCACTACGCTCACCCGCTTCCCAGTGATCAAGCGCGGCCCCGATCCGGAGTTGATGGGCATGATTGCCATTGACGACCTGCTTAAGGCCCGCGAACTTTCGCTGGACGAGGAGCAGCGCCGCGAACGGGTCCTTCGATTGAGAATTCCCGCGTCTCTGCGCTGGCATGGGCCCTCAGAAAAGGAAGGCAAGCAGAAGCCGGCAACGAAGGAGAAGGAGCCGGAAAAACAGCACACCCGTTGATGTAGAAAAGAAATGTGGCGCGCAGCCCGAGCCTACTGCGCGCCGTTTTCGACGCCGAACAGCTCGGCCATTTCCTGGTACTTAAAACCCCGTCCAGGGATATAGGGCTGTATCCATTTGCCGTCCAGAACAAACTGCGGGATGGCCCTCTTGCCGGTTCTGCGGATCACTTCTTCGGCCGCGCCGGGGATTTCTTCAATGTTGATTTCTTGGTAAGAAATCTGGTGCTTCGCCAGCCAACGCTTGGCGGCGTGGCAATCGCGGCACCAGGGAGCTGTGTAGATAGTCAGGTCTGGTTTTTTCAATGTAGCTTTTGGATGATCACAGATTGTCGAAAGATGCTGATTTGCAAAGGGACCGCAGGCCAACTCTGCAAAGAAAAAACAAGGCCGCCGACGCGCGGGCGGCCCTCGCCGAAATATTTACTTGGATTCTTCGGGTTTCTTCTGTTCGATTGACAGCAGTTCAACTTCAAAGATCAGCGTAGAGTTCGGTCCGATCTCCCCGCCGGGAGTTCCGCGCTCGCCATAAGCGAGATCAGAGGGGACAAAGAGCTGCCATTTCGATCCAACGGGCATCAGTTGCAGCGCTTCGGTCCATCCCTTAATTACTCCGTTCACGGGGAACTTCGCCGGCCCGCCATGCTTGCTGGAGCTGTCAAATTCGGTGCCATTGATTAGCGTGCCTGTATAGTTGCATTCCACCGTGTCGGTGGCTGTCGGCTTGGGTCCGGTGCCTTCCTTCAGGATCTTATATTGCAAACCGCTGGGCAGCGTAACAACGCCGGTTTTTGCCTTATTGGCCGCGAGAAAAGCGTCGCCGGCCTTCTTGTTGGCCTCGCCTTCAACCTTGGCCTTCTCTGCTTGCTGCGCGCGGACATCATTCTGCAACTGCATGAGCGCGCCCCGGGCCTCGTCCTCGGTGATCAGCGTCTTGCCGCCGGACATGGCGTCTTTCATCCCCTGCTCAAACAATGCAGGATCAATATCCACTCCCTGTCGGTGGAGACTCGAGCCCACGTTCATTCCCAAGGCATAGCTTGCCTTCTCTTTCGTGCTCTTGAAAGGCGATGTCGCGGATCCAGCCGGCGCGGGACTCGCCGATGGCTGTGCTTTGGGTTGGGGGGCGGCCGGCGGTGTTTGGTTCTTGGATGAGGCTCCGCCCTGCGCAACCGCTGCTCCGGTACCGGCAAACAGCAACAGGACGAGAACCCAGGAGATGGATATTCTTTTTTGCATGCAAGCATTCTCACATTCATCAGAGGAACTGCGCAAACCGGGTTTTCTCCCTAGTACCTTGAGCTGGTAATCCATCCGGATCCGGCGCACTTCGGTGCGGCAACAGCCCTTCTCTTATGGGCATCCTTTTTGCTTATGAATCTCAGTTCACAAGGCGGTAAGAGCCATTGGACGCCGATATGGATCTTGAGCATCCTAGCCCTCATTGCCGCTTGCGGTACGATCTCCCCGCGACGGCTGGTTATTAATAATCCCTCGCCGACGCCCACGGTTTCCCCAACGATTAGTCCCACGCCTTCGCCGTTTCCGACTCCTACAATTTCGCCCACACCCACACCGACCCCAACCGGCATGGCGGCCGTGGTTCCGTCTCAATTCCTGTTCACCGCCGATCCGACAGCGGGCGTCATTCTGGGCTTCAAGATCAATCGTGATGGCGGGCTTTCTCCCGTTCCGGGATCGCCCTTTGCGATGGCGGACTCGCCTCGGCTGGTCGCCGGGATAGGCGAGAATCTGTTTGTGGCCGGCAGGACGAAACTGACTTTGTTTGTCGCTGATAAGGAGACTGGAACTCTAAGGAAATCCGATGTGGCTGCGGTCCCGCGGCTCTCGAGTATGGCCGCGGATTTGCCCTCAAGCACCATCTTTGCTTCAAGCCTCGCAGGAGAACTGGCGGTCCGCGCCGTCAATCACCGGATTCAGGTTTCGGCTGCTGCTGAACCAGCAGAAGCTCGAGCACCGACGTCCGTTCTCGATTCGAGCGGAAGCTTCATGTACACGCTTGATCGGGCAACGGGAACGATTTCTATTTTCACTGTGCGCAATGGGGCCCCCGATCCTGAATCCCTGCGCTCGTATCCGGCAGGCCATGGCAGTACGTCTCTCGCCATCCTTAAACCCTGAGCAAGAAATGCGCAAAAGAACGAGCCGCTGTTTCACAGCGGCTCGTAAGGTTAGGTGCTCTCTGCGAGTTGCTAACTGCTATATAACAACACGCCTTCCGTGTTTTCGGCCCCTTCACCAACCTGGCGATAGAAGAGCCGGTCGCCTTCCAGGTAAACCTCGATGAAGGCGGGGCGCGTGGTGATAGTTCCCTGGATCAGAGCCTCAGACAGCGGGTCTTCAATGTACCGCTGCAAGGCCCGGCGCAGGGGACGCGCGCCATAACTGCGGTCCGTAAGCGTCTTGTCCAGGATCCACTTCTTCGCTTCCTCGTTCACGGTGATGGTAATGTGCCGCTGTGCGAGGTTCGCGTTGAGCTGTCCAACCAGCAGTTCCAGAATCTGGATCAGGTCCGGATCGGTCAGCGCGTTGAAGATGATCACTTCATCCAGGCGGTTCAGGAATTCCGGATTGAACGTCCGCTTGACTTCCTGCTTCACCATGTCTTCCACTTTGTCGCTGACTGCTTCCTCCTTGTCGATCTGGAAGCCCAGTCCTTTGCGCTTCATCAGGTGGCGCGCTCCGATGTTGGAAGTCATCACGATGATCACATTCTTGAAATCAACCGTGTTGCCCAGTCCATCGGTGAGCTGGCCATCTTCCAGCACCTGCAGCAGAATGTTGAATACATCCGGGTGCGCCTTTTCGATTTCGTCCAGCAGGACCACCGAATACGGCGAGCGCTTCACGCGTTCGGTCAACTGGCCGCCCTCTTCGTAGCCTACATATCCTGGAGGCGAGCCGATCAGCTTGCTGACCGAATGCTTCTCCATGAATTCCGACATGTCGAAGCGGATCAGAGACTTTTCGCTGCCGAACAGGAATTGCGCCAGCGTGCGGGCGACTTCCGTCTTACCGACGCCGGTCGGTCCAAGGAACAGGAACGATCCGATTGGGCGGTTGGGTGACTTGAGTCCGGCACGCGAGCGGCGGATCGAGCGGGCCAGAGCGCTGATCGCCTTGTCCTGTGAGATCACGCGCTTGTGCAGCTCTTCTTCCACCCGCAGTAATTTTTGCGTCTCTTCTTCCTTGATGGAAGTGATGGGTACGCCGGTCCAGCGGCTGACTACCTCCTCGATGTCCTCCCGGTTCACAACGCCGGTTGAGGACTCATCGAGGTGGTATTTCTCGCGAAGAGCGCGCAGGTTCTCGCGCTCCTTGCGCTCTTCGTCGGAGTAGAAGCGCGCCTTTTCGAACTCATGGTTCGCAATAGCGTTTTCCATCCGGTGAACAATAAACTTGATCCGCTTCTGGACTTCGGTGATCTCATCGGGCAGGGAAGTCTGGCGCAGCTTTACGCGCGCTCCGGCTTCGTCCAGGAGGTCAATGGCCTTGTCCGGCAAAAAGCGGTCCGGGATGTAGCGGTTCGAGTGATACACCGCGAACTGGATCGCGTCATCGGTATAGCTGACGGCGTGGAACTTCTCGTAGCGCTCTTTGATCCCGTAGATGATTTTTACCGCTTCCGTCTCGTTCGGTGGCGGGACCTTCACCGCCTGAAAGCGGCGCTCCAGGGAGCGGTCTTTCTCAATCGATTTGCGATACTCGCCGGGCGTGGTTGCGCCGATGCACTGGATTTCGCCGCGCGATAGGGCGGGCTTGAGAATATTTGCTGCATCCAGCGATCCTTCGGCGGAGCCGGCGCCGACCAGCGTGTGCAGTTCGTCAATAAAGATGATGCAGTTCTGGCTCTCCATCAGTTCTTTCATTATGGTCTTGAGCCGCTCTTCAAACTGACCGCGGTATTTGGTGCCGGCAACGATCAGCGAGAGATCGAGCCCAAGAATTCTTTTGTCCGCCAGGAATGAGGGCACGTCGCCATCGGCGATGCGCTGGGCAAGTCCTTCCACGATCGCGGTTTTTCCCACGCCCGGTTCGCCGATCAGAACTGGATTGTTTTTGGTGCGGCGGCACAGGATCTGGACCACGCGCTCCACTTCGCCTTCGCGTCCCACCAGCGGATCAAGTTGGCTGTCCATCGCGGCCTGAGTCAGGTCCCGCGAGAACTCCGCGAGCAGTGAAGATTCGCGCGACTGTCCGCGCTGGGGTTGGGCCTTTTCCTGCGTGCTCCGCGCAAGTTCCTCCCGAATGGCGCTCAGGCGGAGTCCACGCTCGTGCAGAATTTCAGCGGCAAAACACTTTTCCTCGCGCAGCAGTCCCAGCAACAGGTGCTCCGTGCCGATATGCTTATGGCTGAGGCGCTCCGCCTCCTCCGCTGCATACGCCAGCACGCGCTTGCACTCATTGCTTAATGGAAGATCAACTGACGTTGAAACCTTCTCGCGGATGGTGGTGTGCCCCTCAATCTGCTTGCGGATGGACTCCACGGAAGCATGGCTGCGGAGAAAGCGATTGGTTAACGCCTTGTCTTCACGCAAGAGACCGAGCAAAAGGTGCTCCGTCTCGATGTACGGTGAGCCAAACTGGCTCGCCTCGTACCGCGCGAAGAAGATCACGCGCCTGGCTTTTTCTGTGTACCGCTCGAACATGTTACCCTCACCCCAGATGCTCCCGGTCACCTCTGCCCGAAGCATCTCTCTCCTCTCCCGGTACGAACTACCGTACTCCCAGGAAGAAGCTTTCCTGCCCGGCTTCAACTTAGCGAAACCTGCCGGACATTCACCGGTCTGCGGTTCGGCAGACCAAACCTGATTTTTCCCTCGCCCGCCCCTCCATTTTAATTATGGAGAGCTGCGGGTGGCACTTCCTCAGCCTGGCCCCGGTGCAATCTCAACACGCGGTCACACCGCCGGGCAAAGTCCAGGTTGTGGGTGACGATGAGGGAGGTGAGCCGGTACTCACGATGAAGCCGCTGGATCAACTCGAAAACCAACTCGGCTGTTCGGTTATCCAGGTCTCCGGTGGGCTCATCGGCCATCAATATTTGTGGCCCTGTTACCAGGGCCCTGGCCAAAGCCACCCGTTGCTGCTCGCCCCCGGAGAGTTCTCCCGCACGATGATGGCTGCGATTGCTGAGGCCGACTTCCCGCAGCCATGTTCCCGCTTTTTCCATCGCGGTCCCGTAACCGGTTCCTCTCATGAGAAGCGGCATGGCAACATTCTCTTGCGCCGTAAACTCAGGCAACAAATAATGAAACTGCCAGACAAAGCCAATCTCGCGATTGCGAAAGTCTGCTGCTCCATCATCTGTGAGTTTGCTGGCCTGAATCTGGGCGCAGTATACGTCACCCTGAGAAGCACGATCAAGCATTCCCAGAATATGCAGCAAACTGCTTTTGCCTGAGCCCGATTCGCCTACGACGGCAAGCATTTCTCCCTTCCTCACCTGGAAGGACAAGTTTTCAAAGAGCACTAAATCCGTATCACCCGATTTGTAAACTTTCTTAAGCCTATCAACGCGGAGGATTTCAAGTTGCTGTTCTATTGGATGCACTTGTCTACCCCAATGGTGCAGCCTGACACTTTCCTCAGCATTTCAAGTGCCGTTCCCCGCGCGGGAACGGCTTCTGCTTCTACGTTTATCAAACCCGAATCTTGCGCAATAGACTCCGTTATTCTCGCTCCGGAAATCATCAACTTTCGATTAATTTCCCTAATTCTCAACCCACCAAAGTAACTTGCTCTCAGCATCTTGCATCTTCGCTGTCCTGCTGCGCAATGAGGCATTTCACTCATAGCGTAGCGCCTCCGCCGGCAAAACGCGCGTTGCCGACCAGGAGGGATAAAGTGTGGCAACAAAGGAAATTAGCAGTGCTACCGCAGCAACCAGCAGTCCATCGATGGCGCGCGGGGCGAAAGGTACATAGTTAATGGAATAAACTTCCGGATTGAGCGCTATGAAGTGATACTTTGCGCCGGCAATCGCAATACCGTAGCCGACGAGCAGCCCCACAATGGTTCCGATCACCCCGATCAGCACGCCTTGGAAAATAAAGATCTGCCGCACCTGCTTCCGCCTTGCCCCCATGGAGACCAATACGGCGATATCTTTCGTTTTTTCCATTACCATCATGATCAAGGAAATCAAAATGTTGAGAGCTGCGACAAAAACGATCAATCCGATGGTCAAAAATGTCACTACCCGTTCCAGGCTGAGGGCCCGGAAAAGTGCGCGGTTCTGTTCCATCCAGTTGCTGGCCATATATTCCGGTCCAGCCGCTTTCTGCAACTCCGCGCCAACCTGCTCTGCCTTGTAAAGGTCGTCGATTTTGAACTCCAGGACCGAAACAACGTCGCCCAATGCAGCCATTTTCTCGGCATCTGCCAGGCGAATGAACGCCCAGGAGCTGTCGTAGTTATAAAAACCGGAGTTGAAGATTCCCACCACGTGGAACCTCTCATACTTGGGTACCAGCCCGAAGGGCGTCAGCTCTCCCTGCGGACTTGTCACCAGGACGATTGAGCCAACAGTAGCGCCGATGGTTTCAGCCAAATCTTTACCTAGCACGATAGGTGGTAAACTCTCCGGTCTCTGATTGCAGGCTTCGTCGTTTTCATCGCAGGGCTTCTGTGGCGGCACAGGATCCAGTGGCTTCGCCGATCCGATCTTTACTGATTTCAGTAGCTCGCTCACCCGATTTTCATATGTTGGGATCACGCCCTTGAGTTGGGCGCCCGCCGCTCTCGATCCGCGGGATATCAGAACCTGCTCATAAAGGGCAGGAGCTGCCGAAACCACATGGGGCTGCTTTTCCAGCCTGCTCATCAGGTCGCGCCACTGGTAAATGCCGTTAGCCTGCACCTTGAGCAAGTTGATGTGCGACGTAGAGCCGAGCAACTGGTTCTGCAGGTCCCGCTGAAACCCCTCATTGATCGAGAGGGCAATGACCAGGGAAGCCACTCCGGCGGCTACTCCGATTACAGAAATGATCGTGATTACGCTGATGACGGCCTGACGGCGTTTGGCGCGCAAGTAGCGGGCAGCTACAAACAATTCAAACTTCACGCGCCACCCTCAGCGCGTCGCGGTCTGCTCATGGACCTTTCCTTTGAAGCGCGGCCATGGAACCAGGGGAACACGCGATTTGTACTCGCGAAAGCTCTCGCCAAACCGCTCCTCCAGTTCACGTTCTTCTATATAAACCATGAGAGGGAAGGTGATGAAAGCGTTAACTGCGAGCAGCACATAAACCATTAACAGGCCACTGCCCAGAGCCCATCCCGCGAGGTTACAAAGGTGCGCCAGATAAATGGGATGGCGCGCGCTCCGATGGAGGCCGGTGGTCACCAGTTCCTGGCGATGCTCACGCGGGCGCAGTTCGGCTTCTCCGCTGACCTTGTGCGCGCCAAATTCAGAGAATATCCGTCGGTAAACGCGAACCCCGGCCAAAAGGAACGGCAGCGCGGTAATCCAGGTCCAGGATGTTGAATATAGTTGCTGAGAGTGCCACGGCCAGGTGATCCAGCCGAGTCCCGCGATCATCGCAAACCAAACCGGAAGGAGTGCCCTATAAGGAGACCGGCTCATTCTTTGCCAGCGGCGGGCAAATGGATGAATCACAAACCAGAACAGAGGAATGCTGCTGTAAAGCACAGCGATCATCCAGGGGATGAGCAGCAGCTTTGACTCCATGATTTTTGATTGTAACAGGCGATGAATGATGTGCCCGACAGTGCATCTGCGATTTTGGCTCTCGGTTTGAGTGCTTGCGCTTTTCGCGAAGAGTGTGGCATAGCTGCCCTCGGATGTGCGAAGGCGTTTGCATCGTCCTTTGGAACAAAATTGAAGGCTCGCCCGAACCAACTTAAGCTCAAAGACATGGGAAGTAAGCACACAGGTGCGGTTCAGGCTGCTTAAGTTCAGCAAACGAGAGTAAGAGAGCTTTGGGCCTTCACAGAAGTTAGGAGTTGCTGGTGCACAGCCGAGGGCGGTTGTGCCACACTTCTTCTTCGAATCGAATATGTCTTGAGCTATCCCGAGAAATCTGTTTGAGGAACCGTGCGTCGCACTGAGAGATATCGACAACCAAGACAAAGTTTGGATTCCAAACATCTGATCCGTTGTGTCATCTTCGACCTGGACGACACACTATATGACTGCCTTGGACAGCGTGTACGCCCTTCGCACCGGCACGCTGCTGAAGCCATGGTCAAAGCGGGTTTGAACGCGAGTGTGGAGGACGTATTCCGCGCTCGCATGCGAGCCTTTCGCAAAGACCCGATGCTGCGGCACATTGATCCAGCGGTTTGCCGAGAATTCAACGCCGCTGATCCTGAAATTGTCTGCATGGCGGCTCGCGAAGCGTATTTCAATTGCCCTGTAGGAGAGTTGGGGCTATTCCGTGGAACCAGACCTCTGCTGAGATTTCTTCATTCACGAGGTGTCAAAGTGTTCATCGTCAGCTTCGGCGAGCCAGAAATTCAAAAAGCGAAAGTGCGCGCTCTGGGCCTCGAAAACGAGCCGGCCATCGACCGAATTTTTTATGCTGATCGTGACAAGCTCCTGACGAAGGAAGCAGCATTCAGCAGAATCCAGCAGGAGCTTGCGTTGCCGTCGAGTGAAATCCTGATCGTGGGCGACCGGCCCATGCGCGAGATCCGTGCTGGCAACGAATTGGGCATGCACACCGTGCGCATCCGCCACGGTGAATTTGCCGCGCAGGAACCAAGAGATGAAATGGAAGAGCCGGATTACGAAATAAGAAATATTTCGGAAGTGCGGAATCTGTCATTCCGGTGGGGGGCGGAGCCTAAATCCACCACGGAGGCACGGAGGCACGGAGAAAACCGGAGACAAATCCAAAACCGGAAGTGACCGGGAGCCAAAAAAATCCCCAATCGAAAGCCGTGGTGAGCGCGAGAGGACAACCCTCAGCGCATTTCCTTCGTGTCTCCGTCCCTCCGTGCCTCCGTGGTGAAAATTGCTCACCGCACCACGTACTTTGCTGTCCCCGCATTATCCGAGCGATCATAAACGCGCACCACCACCACGTGTTCTCCCGGCGTCACAAGCGCTGGTGGTGCAGCTTTCCCTTTTCCGCGCTTCTGTGCCGGCGGGTCCTGTACAGACTGCGCGCCTTGATTCAAGATGACCGTAAAATCATAGTTTTCTGTCCGGGAATCGGAGAGTTGGCCAACCGGTTCGAGGTATTGCCAATCACCGGCGTCAACCGAATATTCCGCGCGGCTGATGGGAGAAAAGTCGTCGGTCGCATGGAATGTGACATGCACGTCCCGACCTTCCTGCCGGGCTGCCAGATTTTCCACTCGCGGGGGAGTGTTATCGACTTCGAAACGCGAGCTCTCTTTCTCATCGCTCAGCGCTTCTTCCGGAGTGTGCGAAGGAGCGTCGCTGGCGTTCACCCGAATGGTGTAGCCGCCGTCCGGCAGCAATCCGGAATCGAAGGAATAGAAGCGGTCGTCCAGGCCGGACTTTAGGAGCGTCCAGTCACGTTCATTATCTCCGCGATAGTAAACGGAGAAGACGAGACTGTCGTCATTATCATCGTGCGCTGACCAATGCACCGCGATGTAGGCGCGATCACGCACCGCCGGAGGCACAGGCTCCATGCGAGGGCTCGTCACTGGGCCCAGATTGGCGTTCTCCGATCCGGCGTTGTGAGTCTGTTGCTGGTAGCGCATCCCCTGCTGCACGTCAACGTCATCCACCACAGGCGCCACATTCTGGGAAAGATAGTTGATCCCAACTGTATCAATCTGGGTAGCGGGATTGGCCGGCTTGAGCACCGCGCGCCACTGCACAAACCGTGCTGAAGGGACATCAACTCGGGCATCTTTGCTCAGATCAATCCTGGTCCAGGAACTCCAGTTGCGATCAGGATTGTCCACGTTGCCGCTGCGGGCAAAAAGCTCAAAATTTCCATGGCCGCGTACTTCAGCGCGCCCCCAGCGCGAAAAGATCTTGGCGTCGAGCACGTCGCTCTCAAACGAGCCCTCCGGCTCCGGAGTGTTGCTCATGACAAAGATCTTTCCCAGGTTGCTGCTGGAGCAATAAATCCCGCCACCCGGGGCCTTGCTGAACCCTGTCACCTGGTTGGCGCTCGCCTTGAGCAAGTCAGTGAAGTCGCCGTTCTTTTCAATGGCGTAGATGCGGCCCTTGTTGCCTGTTCCGGCAATCAGCCGGCCCGAGGCGTCAAAGTCAAGCGCGTAAACAATGTCGTCATGGGAAGACCAGAGCTTGCGTGGAGATCCGTCCGCCGCAATCAGATAAATGTCAGAGCCGCCCAGGTTTACATTGCCGACCAGTGGAGCTGTGATGGGCTGTGCTCCGGGCTGGACTGTAATGGGTGTAGAAGGTGCAATGGCAGTGGCCGCTCGCTTCTCGCCGGTAGCGGCGGCATAGATATTGCCCGCGGCATCCACTGCCAGCGCCGTGATCTCCTTGCGCGGCGCACTGTAAAGGACAAAGCCTTCGCCGGAGGGGGAAATTCGGTAAACCAGCGCGCCTCCATCCGAACCGGCAATCAGGTTGCCTTTTGGATCGAAGGCGAGCACGCGCATGTGCGCTTCGTCCGACTTGAAAAATACCGCTCCCTGCCCGTTCTTATCCACGCGGTAGATCTCGCCATTGTCGCCCGTCGCAACATACAGGCGGCCTTGATTATCAAATGCGAGGTCCCAGATGTATTTGGTTTTCGGATCAAAGAAAACACTCGACGTGTACTCGACCGCGCCCGCCTGCGCCGATTTCGATTGCGAATTGCGTGTAATTCTGTACACCTTTCCATCGGGAGAGGTTGCCGCGTAGATGGCCCCGTCCGCGCCAAGAGTGACCGCCTGGACCTGCAATTCCTTGGGTTCGAAAATGACAGAGGATTTCCCGTCCGGCGTAATGCGATAGACGCGTGCAGGCGCTCCCGTGGCTGCGTAAACTACGCCATCGCGATCAGAAGTTATCTGCCATGTGAACGTGGAAGGGCTCGTGTAGAGCATCTTGAACGCGGGGGCAAGCTCCAGTTCGCCGGTGCTGCGGATGGCGATACCGCGAGCCGTGCCGCGCTCAAATTCCTCATAGCCGGTTTCTTTCCATAAACGCGTGCCTTCCGCGGCAGCCAGCGCCGTGAACGCAAAAATCAAAAGTGCAGAAAAAAATATTTTCATCTTATTTATCAAGGTTAACAGCAGTTCGCTCTGGGAAGAAAATTGCCGGAGAGCGGGGCGTAACGCAGATGCTTTTTGAATCAACAGGCGCGCCAGAAGCGAATCGCCTGGAGTAGATCCCCGGTTGCAGCCAAACAGCGCAGGCCGCAACCGGAATTCTTCAACTACTTGATCGTCACGCTGATCACTTGCGAGCCGGTCACCACGTAGCCTACTGGCGTGGAAGACTCGTGCACGGCCGATTCGTTATAGACCACCATCTGCTGCGTGGAGCGCATTCCGTCCATCACGTTCATCACGGAAAGCGGCACGCCAGGCATTACTTTGTCTTCCACTGTGGCCTGGGGATTGGGTTCAAGCAGCGATACATATAGATGATCATTGAGGTGTTCTTTGTTCAGCAGCTCAATGGTGGAACCAAGATCCAGGCCGCGCACAGGGGTCATCCTACGCGCGCGGTCGAGCGTCTCAGCGTCGCTTACGAGGATGCGCAACGTACCGTTCGGCACGGATGTTGGTATGCGCACGGGAATCCTGCGCACAATTCGGTCGCCGCGATATGGACGCAACACCGCTTCCACTGTGATCTCGTCACCGGGGCGGGCTTCTGTCACATCAGTGCGGGCGTTTTCCAGCACCGCAGAATGGCGGTCACGCTCCAGTTCGAATTCGAGATTTACGCCCGCTACAGTCGGCGCCTGGAACGGATTGTCGTAGATCCGGCCAAAGTGGTCGCCCAGCGCCATGGCCACAGCGAATGCTGTCGGCTGGCTGTCTGTGGGGGAAAACATGTTGGTCAAGCGGACATCAGGGAATCCGTTTACATGGATTCTGCCGTTCATCCGATACGTGGTTTCCTCGCCGTACTGGTTCATGCCCATGAGGGCGTTGTAAACCGTGGTCATCATCATGAGCGGCGTCAGCTTGGCGTTGTTCAGCACTTCGTAATGGAATTCCCTGGGTCCGCTGGGGCCGTGGATGCTCAGAGTCACCGGAATCATCTGCGGCTCGCGATTGAACACACCCATGATGCCGGTCTTCCGGTCCTGCACGAAAGCGCCTACCGGTTCGGTGGTGTTGATGATCTTGAAAGCGTTGAGCGGCGATGCCAGAGTGTCGATGACGTTTGCCTTTGTCATCGGCATATCCACCATCCCATACTGCGTGAGCGGATGTCCGCAGGCGAGGAGGTGGTCCGCGTCCATGTAGGTGACGGTGCAGGTGGCGGCGGCATCCATATCGCCGCGAACCAGGATTGCGCTGACCGCCGAGCCCGGAACCAGAGGCTCCGGCTGCTTCTCACCGCTCGCAGAACCAACTCCCATCACCGGCGTAATGCCGGCAGCGGCGAATTGCGGGGCGAATTCCTTCAACGACGATTCGGTGAAGCCGTTAAACACGAAGGGAGAATCAATCGGCTGAAGATACTGTGTGACGCTTCCGAGGGGTGTGCTATCGGCGGCGCCTGGCCCGCTGGTTTTTTGCGGAACCACTGTCTTCGCCGCCACTGCGGTGCCCTGCGGGTTGATGCTGGAATCAAATTCGTTGATCTCGAGCATCTGCTGGATCGGGGTTACGCCGGCAATGGGCTCTTTCGAGAACTGGCCAATTCGGTAGGCGATGGCACCAAGCAATTTGCCGTTAATGTACACCGGGCTTCCGCTCATGCCGGCCACAACACCGGTGTATTCGGCCTTGGCCCCGGTAAGACGCACCAGAACCACGTCACTCTTAGGACCGTTCATGTTCTTGAGCACGCCAAGAACTTCCACGCCCATGCTTTCCGGTTGTGTACCCTGAAAAACCGTGTAGGCCACGCCCTTCATCCCCGCGTGGACTTCATCCACTGACATGAATTGTGTCTTGGCCGCCTGACCAGGTTTTGAGGCGCTTTTTGGTTGAGTCTGGGCAGAAGCTACGCCCAAAAAAGAGAGGAGCGAGACGAAGATGACTGCTTTTTTCATACGGCGTTACCCAAATTGCAAAGTGCCGTGCGCGAACTGCTCCTGACGCGCATAGAACTGCATTTCAAGCTGAGTTCGTGAAATTATGGTAATCGAGAAGCTCTGAAAAAGGCAGTCACAAATGTGCTTAGCACCCGTGGCTAAAAGCGCGTACTTCCGCTAGGGCTTTTCCCTTGGGCCCGCTCAGGCCGTTTCGTTTCCACAGCTTGCAAGCGGCTTCTTTACAGTTCTTTGCAGCCGTGGGATCACTCCGGTGAGGCGTGAAAAGCCTCTGAAACTGTGAGTTGGTGCATCTATACTATTAAAGAGTTTAACAAGAAGGCAGTCTTAGAATGATCCCACTCTATACCGGCAGAAGCTCACGGCTCCGCTCGGTGAGTTCGCTGCCGGCGCTCTTGCTGGTCGCGCTGGTCCTATGCGTACTTACGCCCTGTTCCCTCAGGGGGCAGAACCAACCGGAGCAACAACCGAGTCCCACTCCCAGTCCGCAGCAGCAACAGAACCAGCAGAACACAACTCCCTCGGCGGGAGGGCCGGAAGGAGACATTGGACCCATTGCCATCCCGAAAAAGGGTGAGCCGGAGCCGAAGAAAGAGGAAGCTCCGAAGCCTCCGAAAAAAGACGAGGCGATGCCAAACTTCAGCCTGAAGGTCAACGTTCCCCTGGTTACGCTCGACGTGGGAGTGCTGACCAAAGATGGCACGTTTATCCCCGGGTTGAAAGAGGGAAACTTCCGAGTTCTGGAAGACGGTGTACCCCAGAAGATCGCTGGTTTCAATCAGACACAGGCACCGATCACCGCCGTGATCCTGATGGAATTTGCGAATAATTTTTATCCCTTCGAGTACGACTCTTTGTATGCCTCCAGCGTTTTCGCCAGCACACTCAAAAAGGAAGACTGGATTGCACTGGTGACGTTCGATATTCGCGAGCACATTCTGGCCGACTTCACCCAGGACAAACGCCAGATTTACGAAGGGCTGCGCAGTCTCCAGTTCGCCATGTCGCAGGAGACGAACCTTTTTGACGCGCTCTACGACACCGTGGACCGCCTGGAAGGTGTGGAAGGCCGCAAATACATCATCCTGATCTCCAGCGGGCGCGATACCTTCAGCAAACACACGCTGGACCAGACGCTCAAGAAAATACAGAACTCAAAAGATATCGCCATATACTCAATGAGCACCGGGCAGGCGCTTCGGGAGTACGCCGAATCCCACAACCTCATGCGGTACCTGTGCCCTATCACTTCTTTCAGTTGCAGCACAGAGTTCCTGCAGGCCGACAATCAAATGAAAACATTCGCCAAGATGACGGGCGGAAAATACTATGCGCCACTTTTTTCTGCGCAGTTCCGGGAGATGTTCAATGACATTGGGCAGACCATCCGAAACCAGTACAGCCTGGCGTATCACCCCACCAATCCCGCGCAGGATGGGAGCTACCGCAAGATTAAAGTTGAGCTGGTCGGGCCGGACGGCAAGCCGCTAAAGATGCGTGACGAGAAAGGTCACGACGTGAAATACACGGTGGTCGCACGCGAAGGTTACAGGGCGAAGAGAGAAGTGGAATAATTCATCGGGAGATCGGATCGCCAGATCACCCGATCTCATCTAGTGGAATAGTTGCTGTATTCCTAAAAACATCCCTATCCCTAAAAACACCGCCAATGCCACTCCGATACCACGCTCCCGGTTGACCTCGGGAATGAGGTCGGAAGCCGCGACGTAAAGAGTGACTCCGGCTGAAAGCGGCAGCCCTTCACTCAAAGAGCGCGTGAACACCGTCACGGTGAGCACGCCTAACAAAGTGGCAACACCCAGCAGTGCCGAAGCGGCCCAGGAGGCTCTCTTGCTTCTTCCCGCGGCCAACATGACAGACGATGCCGTAAAGCCCTCCGGCACCTTGTGCAGAATGACGGCCAGAAAAATTACCCATCCCAGCCAGTTCGAGACGAGAAACCCCGACGCGATGGCGATCCCGTCGAAAAATGTATGGATCACCAGACCGAAGATCACGGAGTAAATCCGGCGCGAGTCGGCGAATTCTTCTGCGTGCGTTTCTTCACCGAAATGAAAATGTGCGGTGACCGTATGCTCGAAGAAGTGGACGAGAAAGTAGCCCGCCAGGAGCAACAGGGAGGCATTCGGCCCCGCCAGGCGAATGCTCTCCGGAAGCATCTCCAGCAACGAGGTGCCAAGCATGAACCCGGACCCGAGCGCAATGAAGTAGCGCAGGTAGCGCTTGTCCCACTCTTTTTGCACCAGGATGGCGCCGCCAAAGCCGTTCGCCACGGCTGCAGTAATTCCCAGGAGAATGCTTGTTGTGATTGGAGTCATCGAGGAATAGGCGAGAATAACAGATCGCGTGGTCTTCGCATTCGCGCTGAATCAGCCGCTGTGCCGAATGTGCAGCACGTCTCCATCCTGCACTGTGTAGTCTTTTCCTTCTAAGCGCAGCAATCCCTTGGCGCGAGCATTGGCTTCTGAGCCGGCGTCCAGCAGTCTGTCCCAGTGAATAGTTTCGGCGCGGATGAAATGCTTTTCCAGGTCGGAATGGATGGCCCCCGCCGCCGCCTGCGCGCGAGAGTTCTTTGGCACCGTCCAGGCGCGGCATTCATCTTCGCCGATGGTGAAAAAGGAAATCACGCCCAGCAACTCGTAGGTTTTGCGGATCAAACGGGTCAGGCCGCTTTCCTTCAGCCCGTAACTGGAAAGAAACTCCTGGGCTTCTTCGTCACTCATTTCGGCAAGTTCCGCCTCCACCTTTCCACAAATGGCCGTGGCGCCGGCGTTGATGCGTGTGGCGAGTTCTCCCAGGTTGTACTTGCTGACGGCATTCTCCAGGTCGGCCCCAAGCGTGGGCGACTCGTTGATGTTGAGCACGTAAAGGATTGGTTTCTGGCTCAGGAACATGAAACCGCGAATGCGTTTCTCGTCTTCGGACGAGATTTCCATTTCCCGCAGCGGCAGCTCTTTTTCCAGGTGGACCTTGCAGCGCTTGAGCAGATCGAACTCGCGCTCGAGCTCTGGATTTTTCATCTTTTTCAGGTCTTTTTCCACGCGATCCAGCCGCTTTTCCACCTGGCCCAGGTCGCTGACAATTAGATCAAAATCTACAGTTTTTGCGTCGCGCAACGGATTGATGTCGCCAACGTGAGGAATCGCGGGATCGTCAAAGGCACGCAGCACGTGGGCCAGCGCGTCTACGGTGCGCAGGTTTGTGAGGAACGTTGTTTCCTTCAGCGCCTCCTGGCCAATAGCCGCCACGTCAACGTACTCGACGGTGGCATGCGTCAGCTTTTTCGGGTTATATTGCGCCGCCAGCCGGTC
>DATNDP010000163.1:0-5749 GCA_035553195.1 Candidatus Acidiferrales bacterium | reverse complement strand
ACCGAATGCAATGTTTTCCGCGGCCGTCATGTGGGGAAATAGCGCCAGATCCTGAAATACGTAACCGATGCGCCGCTGCTGTGGCGTCAGGCTGATTTTTTTCACTGATTCAAACACGAGTTCGCCGTCGATCGCGATCACTCCCTTGTCCGGCCGCAGGAGACCGGCAATGCACTGTAGGAGTGTGGTCTTGCCCGATCCCGAGGGGCCGAAGATGACCGTTACACCCGCGGACACGCGGAATTCAACGTCGATTGAAAAGTGACGCAGGCGCCCCGGAACAAACGTTTTACTGAGTTGTACCTCAAGTACGCTCATCGCCCTGCCCACATGAAGCTGCGCCGGTTGAGGCCGTAAACCAGACAGAGCAGGAAATACGAGAACAGCAGCAGGACGAGAGCTGTCTGGTTTGCCGCAGAATAATGAAGGCTTTGTACCTGATCGTAAATGTCAATAGAAAGGGTACGGGTTGCTCCGGGAATATTCCCTCCAACCATCAGCACCACTCCAAATTCGCCAACCGTGTGAGCAAAGCTAAGTACAACGCCAGTAAGCAAACCAGGCCAGGCGAGAGGAAGAACGACTTGACCATAGATTTTGTGTTTGTCCGCACCTAAAGTCCGCGCGGCATCGATGAGCCTGGGATCAACGGCGCGAATGCCGGCGACCATGGGATGCACGGCGAACGGAAGACTGTAAAGAACGGATGCGACTACAAGTCCGCTGAAGGTAAATGCCAGTGTTGATCCCGTGAGGTGCTGATACCAGCGGCCAAATGCCGTCCCGGAACCGAATGCCAGCAGAAGGTAGAAGCCCAGGACAGTTGGAGGAAGAACCAGAGGCATACCGACAACGGCTTCGATAACGAATTTCCAGCGACGAGGAGAAAAGGCAATCCAGAAAGCGATGGGCAGACCAAGGACGAGCAGGATGATCGCGGTAAGGAAAGCAAGTTTCGCAGTCAGCACGAAGGCCTGCCAGCTCATTTTGCCGGCACCTCAAAACCGAATTCGCTCAGAATCCTACGGGCCTGGGCGCTTTCCAGAAATTTGAGAAAACCCTGCGCCTCCGCCTTGTTCCGGGATGAACGCAGAACGACAGCAGCCTGGTCCAGGGGCGGGTAACTCTCCTGTGGCAGCACGAAAAAGTGTCCGTTTCCTTTCATCTCTGGCGTCACGGCGATGGCCATGGCAATGAAAGCCGCCTGGGCATTGCCGGATTGGCCGAACTGCGCGGTTTGCGAGATATTCTCGCCGAGCACCAGCCTGGGTCTCAGCCGGTCGTAGATTCCGTAATGCCGAAGAACCGCTTCCGCTGCCCGGCCGTAAGGCGCGTGTTCGGGATTAGCAATAGCAATGCGCTGCACGGACGGACCGCTGAGAGAATTAAGATCGCCTGTGAGAACTTCGTTGCCGTCGGCAGCAAAGTGCAGCGGAGAGTTAGCGGGAATCCAGAGGACCAGTTTGCCACGAGCATAGGTGAAGAGTGTTCCCGGCTCTGTCAGCGCCGATTCTTGCAATTTCTCAGGATAGGATTTATCGGCAGATAGAAACACATCGAACGGCGCTCCGTTCTCAATCTGGGCGAAAAAGTTTCCAGAAGAGCCCAGTGAGATATTCAAGCGAATGCCGCTTTCCTTTTCAAAGGCGGAAGAGAGTTTCGCGAGTGCGGCGGTAAGATCCGATGCCGCCGCAACTTTCAACTCCTGCGCCGATCCAGAAGCAAGAGCAAGCAGCAGGACAATAAAAAGCCTACGGGCGGACAATCATCACCTCGGTGGATTTAATCAGCGCGGCGGCGATGTCGCCTTTCTTCAGCCCCATTTCAGCAACAGCGTCCGCTGTAATAATGCTGGTGATCACCTGACCGGAAATCGAGAGGCGCACCTGGGCCATGAGGCCGTCCACCTTGACCTCAAGGACCCTTCCGACGAGCTGGTTGCGGCCACTGATCCGGCGAAAACTGCGCCGCCCCTCAGGACCATGCTTGATCTCCGCTTTGGGAATGAAGCGTTCCAGTTCGCTTTCCGGTATCCGGTGGTGGCCGCCGGGTGTCGTGACTGTGCGAATCTTTCCCGAATAGATCCATTTTTTCAGCGTCGGGTAGCTGATACCCAGGCGGATGGCGGCGTCTCTGGGGGTAAACGGCATAATGGAACGATATTATACGATATTATTCGTTACTGATCTATATTTTGGTTCGCATGGCGCGGCAGGATGGCCCGAGATCGCTGGAATGAGGCAATCCGCTGGGCCGGTTTCTTTCGTACTATGGTTGTATCTTTCTGAACATGTTTCATATCGAATGAGATATGTCTCATGAGCTTCTGAGACTGTGCCTTGAGGGGCGCTCATTTACGGAGTTATCCATGCTGATCAAAAAGCCGAACGACATTCCATCATCTGAAATCACGCCCAAGAGCAGCTATGTGAGCCGTCGGGCATTCATCACCGGTGCAGTCGCCGCGGGAGCCGCCCTGGCCGGAGGAGCGGTGCTGCGCAACAGCATTTCCTCTGGAGCGCATCCAGCGACCGTAGAAGCGGCAGGTGAGAAACTGAGCGGAATCATCAAAAGTCACTACAGCGCGACGGAAACGCCGACTTCTTACAAAGACATAACGAATTACAACAACTACTACGAATTCAGTACTGACAAATACGCGCCCGCGGGATTGTCGAAGGACTTCCGTACCCGGCCATGGGCTGTTTCCATTGATGGAATGGTTAAAAAGCCAAAAAAGCTGGACATCGACAGCATCATGAAGCTGGCTCCTCTGGAACAGCGTATCTACCGCTTTCGCTGCGTGGAGGGGTGGTCGATGGTGATCCCCTGGGTAGGGTTCCCTTTGTCTGCACTGATCAAGCAGGCTGATCCGCTGCCCAGCGCAAAATTCGTGGCCTTCCAGACCATTCTCGCGCCAGACCAGATGCCCGGTCAGCGCGATGATGTGCTGCAGTGGCCCTACGTCGAGGGTCTACGAATGGATGAAGCCATGCACCCTCTGACGATTCTGGCGGTAGGGCTGTATGACGAGGTGCTGCCCAACGTTGATGGCGCACCCGTGCGACTGGTGGTTCCGTGGAAGTACGGGTTTAAGAGTATCAAGGCCATTGTGAAGGTAAGCTTCACGGACAAGATGCCGCCCACCACATGGAACATCATGGCGCCCAATGAGTACGGCTTCTATTCGAACGTGAACCCCACGGTGGATCACCCGCGTTGGAGCCAGGCTACGGAGCGGAAAATTGGAGCAAGCTTGTTTGCCCCCAAGCAGAAAACGCTGATGTTCAACGGGTACAGTGATCAGGTGGCCAGCCTTTATAACGGAATGGACCTGCGGAAGTATTTCTGATGAACAAGATCCCGGAAAAACTTCTGCGCGGACTGAAGGTCGTGGTCTTTTTGGCCTGTCTCGGACCATTGGCAGTACTTACGTGGAAGGCCTTTCACCAATTGCTAGGGGCGAATCCCGTGGATGTGATTACACGCTCCACGGGAAAGTGGACCCTGGTTTTTTTGCTTGTGACGCTCGCGGTGACGCCGGCCCGGCGTTTATTGCGGATGCCATGGTTGATACGCTTCCGCCGCATGCTGGGGCTGTTTGCGTTCTTCTATGGAACACTGCACCTGATGACCTACGTATGGCTCGACCAGTTCTTCAATGTCCAGTCCATGCTGCATGACATTGCAAAACGCAGGTTCATCACCGCAGGCATGACGGCGTTTGCCCTGATGGTTCCGCTGGCGTTTACTTCCACCAGAGGCTGGATTCGCCGCATGGGAGGGAAGCGCTGGCAGAAGCTCCACCGCCTGATTTATTTCAGCGCGGCAGCCGGCGTAATTCATTTTCTCTGGCTGGTAAAGGCCGACCGGAGCCGGCCGCTCGCTTACGGTTTGGTACTGCTGATGCTGTTGCTCGTTCGATTAGTTACGTGGCTTGTGGGGAAACTTCGAATGCATCACGCCGGCGCGATCATCGCCGCGCCTGCACTTAGAAGGCAAGTCGCCAATACGGGTGACGAACCGATCTAAACGGCGCATAAGGTTGCTTTAACGCATTGATTTCCCTACCTGCTTCGGCGCGAGCCTCACCCGGCGCGGTGAACTCGAAAATCGAACAGGATCTCGGCACATGCCGTTTGAACTGCATCTTAATAACAAATGATTCAACAATCATGGCAAGCTTGAAGGCTCTCGATCGTCGGAGCCGGAGAAGGGAACCCGGTGGTGTGATGAAGCGCAGCCAATTGGAAGACAACACGGTAGTGGAACTCCTCGACCGCGTGCTCGACAACGGGATCGTTGTAGATCCGTCGGCGCGGGTCTATCTCATCGGCCATGAATTGAGGGCCAGCAAGAGGCGCGTGGTGGTTGAGTGGGTACGAACTCACGCCTGAGTTATTCAAAATTTGCAAAAAGCAAGGGCGCACGCCTATGTGCGCCCTTGTTTTTTTGATCGGAAATGATCTACGGGTGGAAGTCCATCCTGATCTCAGTAGTCTGGTCAATCGCAGCTCCGTTTAATGTAGCGGGTTTGAACTGCCATTGCTTAACGGCATCGAACGCCGCATCGCGGAACACTGACTGCCCGCTCAGGAATTTCGGATTATGCACTTTGCCGTCCTTGCCGACAGTGACTTGTACCACAACCGAACCGCTCAGCCCACGAATTCTAGCCATCGGAGGATAGACAGGCGAAACGGTTTTGAGCACCCGAATTGGCTTCAGATCAGACTGGGCGATTGCCACGGACGGCGTGCTGGAAGCAACAGGGCGAGCCAGATTGGATAGCGCCGAAGAACCAGTCGTGATGCTTAGAGTTGGGCTGATTTGAACCGTCTGCGGCTCGGCAGCGGACGCTGAGAGCCGTGACGGACCACCGGAAGAAACCGCTACCGTGGCTGGCACCGGCTTTTCTGCTTGCTCCGACTCATCCGTTGTTCTGGATTCTTTTACTGAAACGTGTTCTGGCTTAGCTTCCTTTTTCCGGTTGTTGTCGGCCACGCTCAGCGGCCGTTCCGCGGCGTGGCTGAAACCAGCAACAGGCTGTGAAACTGACGTTGCACTTTCAGTGCTGGCTGCTGAGGCCGGCACTGCGGCCGTCGGTACCGAGCCAGTATTTCCGTTTGTGTTCATCTGCTGCGCCTGCTGAGCCGGGACAGCGGCGGAAGGGCGGCGCGATTTCATGACGAAGTAAACCGAAACTGCGGCGATGGCCAGCACAGCCACGGCGGCCATAATCATCTTTGAGCTGCCGGACTTCTTGTCCTCGGCAGCAACGGAATCAAACGTTCCGAAACTCGCTTTGACTTCGGGTTGTTTTTCTTCGCGCTTCGGGAACGGCACCGGCGGGGCGGAATCAGTCCTGATTGGCTCAACTCTCGCTACAGCAGGAACGCGAGCCGGAGCCGCGGCTGCTGCCATGGCTGAAACTGCAGGCTTAATCACCACCGGAGCGGGCGCAGAGGCAACGGGCTTAGGCGCGGGCAAGGGCGCTTCGGTCTGGGCGCCTTCCTCCCGGCTGCGCCGCTCTTTCTGCAGCAAAATGGAGATCTGGTCAGCCATGGTCTTCAGCACCGCGACGTGCGTGATGGTGAAGGCGTGGGCGGTGGGGGCAAAGCACGCCAGGACGCCCACAACTTTGAGTTCGTCGCGAATGGGCGTGACGACCATGGAGCGTATGCCCAGCGCGCGAATGGCGGCGGTGTCCACACGCGTGTCAGTCTCGGCATCGTCGCAGCGCAGCTCT
>DATNDP010000162.1:0-21444 GCA_035553195.1 Candidatus Acidiferrales bacterium | reverse complement strand
TCTCCGGCCGCTGGATTGAGGACGTACAAGACGCTGCCGGCATTACCAGGCCCATTGTTGGGAAGCAGGTCAGAAAGCCCTCCGGGAGTGGGCGCGTTCGTGGGAAAGCGCATCCGATCGCGCACTTCCTCCAGCCCCGCGCGCGCCGCATAGTAGGACTGCTTGTGTTGCTGAAAGTTGCCGTCAATCCTCGTTTCGGCAATCGTGCTGAACCCCATGACAAAAGCCACTGCCAGCAGCAACGCGAGGGCAATCATTGCGATCAGCAGGGCTGACCCGCGTTCATTTTTCAAGTGCGTGCGACGGTTCACTGATTGCCTCCTTCAGTAGTTGTTCAAATGGCCAGTCACAGACAAGGAGATGTGCTGGGCCTTGTTGCTCGCCGGATCAACCGCCGCGGAGAAAAGATTGAGATTGATCTTCACCGTTTGGATCGAGTTGATGGTGTTCTGGCCGCCCGCTGTTGAAATGTCTACACCGCCTGCGACGTTGACCGGGTTCCCGTTTTTATCAAAGAAGGTAAACAGGTCTTCACCTGCCTGAGCCGGAGGCAATACATGGTCCACCTGGGTAAACTGATTTGCAGGGTTTTGTGCCAGAGGATCGGCATTGATCTTTTGCGATTCGCTTCGACGGATACAAGGACAATTTATGTCCGCCGGGTCCTGCGGCACATATTGAATGTCAACACTCTGCACCTTGCCCGAGGTCTCAACGTCACCTTCAAGCAAAATCTCCGTGGGCGAAACCCGCACCAGACCCGCCGCCACCAGGGGGTTGCTATTTGGCAACGCGGGTGAGTACATGGTCAGCTTGGGATAGCCGGCCATGTGAATATCGCGCACAATCTGGTCAGCAAACTCTCGCGCCTCCTGAGTGAGGTCCAGCTTGGTTGACTCGGAAGCTGAAGCGATCTGCACGCGGTTCAAAAGAGCAAAGATGGCTGCGGTAATGAGTGTGAGGATCAGCAGCCCGATCATCGCTTCCATCATGGTGAATCCGGCGGAACAGTCTTTATCTCGGCTGCACGTCATCGAATCTCGGCTTTGTCTTTGCAGGCCCATCAGAATGTCCCTCGCACGGTTCGAAGCATCACCGGCAAGGCAAAGCGCTTATCAGCCGTATTGCCTGCCTGCCCGAGGTTTTTCGCGGATACCGTAACCAGTTGTGTAAAGGGAGTGGGACCGGGATCAATCCGCCAGCGCACGTCATAGACAGTGTTGGATCCAGCGGCACACGTTGTGTAGAGCATGGAATAATTCGGAACCGCCGGTTTAAGAAAATCGATGTAGCCGGTAAAAATACCGTCGGTGATCAACGCTGCTCCGCCAACCGCTGTGCTGACGGGAAAACTAGTTCCGGCGCAATCGATTATGCTTGTGCTCGCCGCCGCGCCTTGCGCTCGCGATGGAATGGCCACTATTTTTTCCATGGTGCTTTCGGCCAGCGCGGTAGCCGTGGTGTCAAACCTGGATCTTCCGTTGCTGGCGATGGCGGTGGAGATTACTGCAGCGCCGCCTACCAGGCCGAAAGCCAGGACCAACATGGCGATCATCAGCTCAATCAAGCTGAATCCACGGAAACGTTTGCTCAAAGAAGGTTTGTTCTTGATCAACGCCATACGCCTCCCTCAAAGCTCCACACACGGATCTTGCCTGTGGGATTCACAACCACGGCAACGTAGGCGACTGCATTGCCGTCCTGGCGCAGATACTGGACCCATCCCGTGCCCGCCTGGCACACGCTGGTTGCCGAAGCTCTCTGACAGGGAAACCCTCGTGAACTCCACGCGAGACCCGGACGACTGACGCCGTCCTGATCGAACATCACTGAAGTTTCCGTTTGCACGGGAACAAAGCCAAGCGCCTTTTGATCAAGTCCGGCAGGGACTCCCGCGTTATTGAACGAGACGGCCGCCGGCAACTGAAGGGTGAGCACACTCGCACCTCCGTTGCCGTTTGTGTCTACATAGGCCTGTTTGGAGTCCGGCGACAGCAGAACTTCATAATAGGTGTCGTCCTGCACAGCGCGCATACGCGCTTCCTGATACAGCTCGGAAAGCTGCTGCGCTGCGCCGCGCAGTTTCAGGCGGTTGAGCGTGGATGTAAAAATCGGGATGGCAATGGCGGCGACCAGTACAAAAATCGCTACCACGATCATCAATTCGATGAGGCTGAATCCTGCCTCGGTACTGCCACAACAAAACTTCTTAGTTTTTGTTGGCATGTGATCTGTCTGTCCTGAGGGTCAGGCACAGGGCTCATCCCGAGCGATCACAATTCACTTCCCGAAAGCTGCACATAATTTACAGCAATATCTCTGAACGATACAGTTTCCTCAGTACATGGTCCGGAGAGGCAGCAGGAGGGGGCTGATCGGGTGCAGCCGCGTGAAAAGCTGCGGTTTCTTTGCCGCTGCAATTAAATAAGAATTCTCTGAGGAAATTTGAAGAGGCTGGCGGGGCAAAGCGCCAGCCTCTCTGGTGGTGGAAACTGCATTCGCAGTTGCGAGAGACTCGGTTCCTCGGACGCCGATGGGCCGGGCGCTAGCCTGGCAACGCTTGCGGCATCCCTACGCGAGCGACACGCCTGGGGGAGGAGTGATCTCACAGTCCCATCGCGCCGCGGTCGCTCTTTACCGTTTCCCCCTGCTCTGACTCCAGTCCGCCTTGTCGAGCGTTGCAGCGGACCGCATTTTGGACTTCACTCTGGCCGCTCAGCGCCGGCGATAGCGGGGGTCGCGACGCGTTGCTGCCGGGGTGAAGCCGAGCCAGGAGCGCCCGACCACCATAGCGTTCTTGCTACTGCGGGGTGAAGAATCGAAACGAAAAGCAACAGATCTGAACATTGCCGGGTTCATCTCAACCCGGCACATACAATGGGAGAAATTAATGCGGTGCGTCACGGCGCGCGCATCTCGCTTGCGCCCTGAATCCCATTTCACTGCTGTTGAAAATTAAGAGAGGGATGTTAAGGACGGATTAGGCATTCATTAAAAATTCTTATCCCGGCGATGAAGGAAGGTGGACTGCTTATTCCTGGTCTGGACTTCGGGCCTGCTTTTCTGGAACTCAAGAAGAGTTCTTGCCTTTGAGCAGATGAGAGTTGCTGTGTGCCGGTGAGCCGCTAGCGGGCCTGTTCTGACGTGCGCAGCAGATGCTCGGATTCCCCTACCGGTGGCTTCTTAGAAGTTTCATTTGTATCTGCCGAATTCTGCTCCTGTTGTTGTTCCTGGCGCCGGCGGTTGCGCCGGTATTGCCACTCGAACCATGCTGCCGCTGCAGAGATCGCAATTGTTGTCCACCACACAAAGCTTCGGATGAGCCCCAAGCGGCGTGAGTTTTCTGCAGTCGCTCTTCTGAAGGCGGCTTAGGAACACCGGAGGGTTGGAGCGAACTTTTCAAGCCAGCGGGTGAGAGCGGGCGGAAAGAATGGCTCGGTGCAGCTCGCCCGGTCCTGCGAGCTTTTGTACGACCCGGTGGACCCCGAAAATGTCGCAGAGCTCTTGCTGTGTGGCGGCGAGGATGGTCCAAACAATCACGGGAATATCTCTCATAGGCGTATGTGTCCGCAGATAGCGCAGCACCTCAAAGCCGCTGTCAACTGAGAAATTCAGATCAAGAATAATCAACTCCGGCTTGGGCAACTCTCCTGTCCGGATGTTCTCCAAACGCACCATAGCCGTGGGGATACTGCTGATGGTGTCGAGTTGCACACCTGGGATCTTTCGAATGACATTGACACAACTGTTGAGGTCGGTGATGTTGTCTTCGATCACCAGGACCGTCATGCAACTCTCAGTCCCCCCATCTGAGTTCACGCTATTTAGAATGTGAAGGGGGCGATGTGCCATCCAGTGGTCAAGTTCTCCCGCAACTGCCATGACCGCGCTCCGCCGTTTACCTCGCGGGCGCCGAACAGGCAGTCCCAACTCCGCTTCCCAGCGTTGAACTGTGCGAACTCCACGGCCCACATACTGCGCGATTTCCTTCCAACTGTTTAAGATTGCTTGCTGTTGGTCGCGATGATCATCCATCGTGAATTGACTCCGGCCTCCTGTTCTCGCGAGGCTAAGCCATTGTTAGGCAGCTCAGCCGCTCAAGAGCACGGCGAACATCGTGCTAAACGGCCGCCCTGTTCCGGCGTTCGATTCCCAAACAGTTCGGCGTACGTGGGGAAAGCGCGGGCACAGGGCTTAGGATCATGGTAGCGGGTGGGAGCAAAGATGGTGAAGCGCCAATCTCTGCCAGAGTACCAGGCTGCATGCAAAAGGCGGGAAGACAGTAGCACGCTTAAACCGGCGGCATAAACTGGTCTCCATCATGCCGGAAAGATACACAGATGAACGTGGTTTTGACCGTGTGGAATATGCCTCGGTGAAGAGCCCCAGGTGCTCATGGGAGTTTCGGAGGAATGCCAAGAGGGAAACTGCCCTGACTGCCACGGCAATTTTCGTGTCGAGGAGTTTGGGATCTCCAAAATCTTTTGCACCCACGACTGCCACCGCAAACGTAACCAAGAAAAGCCCTAATCGATACTGATTACGCCGAACAGACGCGATTGGCCGGATCAATGCACCTCTTGACTGTTGCGGATTTTCGGGATCAGTGACTTACCGGAATGGTAGCGCTACCGGGAATCGAACCCGGGTTTGAAGATTGAGAATCTTCCGTCCTAACCCCTAGACGATAGCGCCAAAGAGAACAGCGAGAAGCTGGCGGGGACGACGAGACTCGAACTCGCGACCTCTGCCGTGACAGGGCAGCGTTCTAACCAACTGAACTACGTCCCCAGCTTGCGAATGAGCGAACTTGGAAACCGTGTGCATGTCTCCATCCGCTCGGCCGCTGGCGCCAAACGGCACACGTGCAGCCCAGAACATCTGTCCTGTAAAAAGATTGTAACAGACGCACTTTGGTGTCGTCATGTGCGCCCGCTCAAGAGCACCGGGTTCCACACCGACGATTCCGGCGTTAATCATAAGGCACGGGCGCGTTAGAATAGCAGCCTGCGACTCTCGCGTACTGCTCGTGTTCAGGAAAAACAACATGACTCAAGGCAGCAATTCGTCAAACCGTTCTTTGAAAGCCAGATTGAAAACAAGGATCCTCGTCGATGGAGGAAATCCGGAAGAAACACAGCGCGTCAAGGACCTGCTCGGATTCGTGGATGGCCAGACCACCAATCCCTCGCTGATCGCCAAAAATCCTGAAATCCGGCAGTTGGTGGCGTCCGGCCACAAATTAACCGCGGAGCAGGAAGCCGAGGAGTACAAAAAAATCGTACGACAGATCTCGCCCCTGGTTGGCGATGCCGGCGTTTCGATTGAAGTCTTTGCTGACCTGAACACCACCGCTGAAGACATGTTCCGCCAGGGAAAAGATATGTTCTCCTGGATCCCGAACGCCTATGTCAAGTACCCGTGCACTGCGGAAGGGCTGAGGGCGGCGCACATGTCAGTGGAGGCGGGCATCAGGGTGAATATGACGCTCTGCTTTTCCCAGGCCCAGGCAGCCGCTGTTTACGCCGCTACCCGGGGCAGTAAAGCTCCTGTGTATGTCTCGCCGTTTATCGGCAGGCTTGATGACCAAGGCAAGAATGGCGTGGACGTAATCACCAATATCAAACGCATGTACGCCCAAGGTGATGGCCACGTCCTGGTGCTGGCTGCAAGCATCCGCAGCGTTGAGCATCTGCTCTTCGGCTTTGCCGCCGGAGCGGAACTGGCAACGGTGCCGGAACATGTGTTGCAACAATGGGCGGAAAAGGGGTTCCCTCTTCCAGATGCAAATTTCAGCTATAAGCCTGTTGGAGAGCCCATAGCGTACGAAGAGCTTGATCTCCATCAGCCGTGGCAAAGCTTCAACATTGATCACGAGCTGACCAAAAAAGGGATCGAGAAATTTGTGGCGGACTATCGGGCGACGCTCTACGAGAAGGCAAGCTGAAGTCAATCCGGTTGCGGGCCTGCATGCGAACATCCGTGTGGTGGCGAATTTACGCCGCCGGGTTTTATATACTGAGTGCTGAACTCCAAGCTTGAGGTCACCAATGCCGGAATCGCTCACCGCCGATCATGCGAAATTCCTTCTCAACGAGATCTTTTTTCCTCTGCTGGAAAGAGAACAGCCCAGAACGCGCCAGGTAATTGAAGCCATTCCGACCTCCGGCGGCGATTATCGCCCAGATAAGGTCTCAAAGACTTCGCTCGAACTTGCGTGGCACATTGTGAGCGCCGAGAAGCGGTTTCTCGAGGCAGTTCTCAACGGTCAATTCAATTTCGATCCAATTACGCGTCCGGAAAACGTCCGCAGCGGCGCTGATATCGCTCGCTGGCACGGCGACATGACAAGCACTGTGCTGCCACGGCTGCGCCAGATGACTCCCGCACAGCTCGCGAAATCAGTCGATTTTCGCGGCATGTTTCAATCTCCTGCGGTGATGTTCCTTCAGACCATGATCAACCACTCCATTCATCATCGCGGACAACTGTCTGTTTATCTGCGGCCCGCAGGGGGAAAGGTCCCCGCGATCTACGGTGAAAGCTACGACTCGGCGGAAGCGCGCAAAGCCCAGCAGGCAAGCTGATTTGAAGAAACAGATCTGCTCCGCAGCAAAACGAAAGGGCGTCCCGAGAGACGCCCTTTGCTGTCGCTGAATAACCCTTTAGCTAACGTTGGTGAGCACCTGTTCGCGCGTTTCCGCATCCTGACGCTCTTCCTGCTTAGAGGTCGGAATCGCGATCGCCAGAACCTCGTCAATCGTGCTGACGAAATGAAGACGCACTCCATCGAGCTGCTCCGGCGTGAGGTCTTCTTCCACGTTCATCTTGTTATCGGAGGGGAAGATCACATCACGGACGCCGGCCCGCTTGGCAGCAAGGAATTTCTCCTTCACCCCGCCGATAGGCAGAACATTGCCGCTGAGGGTGATCTCGCCCGTCATGCCGGTAAGCGGGCGCACGGGATGATCCGTCAGCAGCGAAACCAGGGCGGTCGCCATCGTCACGCCGGCCGACGGACCATCTTTGGGAATGGCGCCTGCCGGAACGTGGATGTGCAGGTCGTAATCCTTGAACACATCATCAGGGATTCCCAGCATCGCGGCGTTGGATCGCACCCAGGTCAGCGCTGCCTGCATGGACTCGCGCATCACCTCGCCCAGTTGGCCGGTCATCATGAAGCCGCCTTTGCCTTTCATCTTGTTGGCTTCAATGAACAGGATGTCGCCGCCGGACGGAGTCCACGCCAGCCCCACGGCCACTCCAGGGCGCTTGGTACGCTCGGCAATTTCGGTGTCGATACGTATTTTGATTCCGCCCAGAAACTCCTGCACCACCTCGCGTGTCACGAGGAGCTTATCTTTGTTGCCTTCGGCAATCCGGCGCGCCTGCTTGCGGCAAAGCGTACCGATGTTGCGCTCCAGGTTGCGCACTCCGGCTTCACGCGTGTAGTGCCGGATGACAAACCGCACCGCGTCTTCCGGAATTTCGATCACTTCATTCGACAAGCCGTTTTCCTCAATCTGCTTGGGAACCAGGTACCGCTCCGCTATGTGCACTTTGTCGTCTTCCGTGTAGCCCTGCAGCTCAATGATCTCCATGCGATCACGCAGCGGCTCAGGAATCGTGTCAAGCATGTTCGCCGTGCAGATGAACAACACCTTTGACAAGTCGAACGGCACGTCCAGATAGTTGTCGCGGAACGTGGAGTTTTGCTCCGGATCCAGCGTTTCCAGCAGCGCCGATGAAGGATCGCCGCGGAAGTCGCGTCCCAGCTTGTCCACCTCGTCCAGCACAAACACCGGATCGTTGGTCTCCGCGCGGCGTATGCCCTGGATGATTTGTCCCGGCAAGGCGCCTATGTAAGTCCGGCGATGCCCGCGAACCTCGGCTTCATCGTGCACGCCGCCTAAGGAAATGCGGACGAATTTGCGCTCCAGAGCGCGCGCAATCGAGCGCCCGAGCGAAGTCTTGCCCACGCCGGGAGGCCCCACAAAGCAAAGGATCGGCCCCTTCATGTTCGGCTTGAGGCGCCGCACCGAAAGATAATCCAGGATCCGGTCTTTCACCTTTTTCAGGTCGTAGTGGTCGGCATCCAGAATTTCGTGCGCTTTGGTGATGTCCACCTCGACGCCGCTGGATTTGGACCACGGCAGCACCGCAAGCCATTCAATGTAGTTGCGCGTGACCGAATAGTCGGCAGCCATCGGCGACATGCGTCCCAGACGGGTCAGTTCTTTCAAAGCTTCCTTCTTTACTTCTTCCGGCATGCCGGCGGCTTCAATTTTCTGCCGCAGATCTTCCACATCGCGCTGCGCCTCGTCCTGCTCGCCCAGCTCTTTCTGGATGGCTTTCATCTGCTCGCGCAGGTAGTACTCGCGCTGTGACTGTTGCACCTGATCCTGGACTTCAGTCTGGATCTTGTTGCGCAACTGCTGGACTTCCAGCTCTTTCGCCAGGTGCTGGTTGATCTTCTGCAACCGGCTATGGACGTCGGGCGTCTCCAGCACTTCCTGTTTATCTTTGGTGGAAAGGAACGGCAGCGAGGAAGCGATGAAATCAACCAGCCGGCCTGGTTCCTCAATGTTGATGGCTACAGTCTGGAGTTCGTCTGACAAAGTTGGCGAACCAGCCACGATCTGCTGAAAAAGCGTGAGCACATTGCGCTGCAAGGCTTCAATTTCAGGCGAAGGCGCCGGTTCTGCATCGGCAATCAGGTCCACGTTGGCGCGCATGAAGGGCGTCAACTGGCTGAAGTCGGCCAGCTTGCCTCTTTGCAAACCTTCGGTGAAGACAAAAAGGCTCTGGTTCGGCATTTTGACCACTTTGTGGACCGTGGCCAGTGTGCCGATACTGTAGAGATCGCTTGGCTGCGGAGCATCAACCCGTGCTTCGCGCTGGGCCACCACCAGAATGGTCTTTTCATCGCCCAGAGAATTGATCAGTTGAATGGAGCTTTCGCGGCCAACGGTCAACGGCAAAACGGCATGGGGGAACAGCACAGTGTCTCGCACCGGAAGCACCGGAACACCCTTCCGCTCCCCTTCCCCTAAAGTCTGCGCCCCTTCAGAAGATTCCTGTAAGTCTATGACATCATTGATATTTTCAGAGGCCATGTGTAATCCTTGATAATAATACGCTCAGATATTGATGACAGGGGCCTAAGGAAAGATGCAAGATAGCAAGTTTCCTGGAACAGCATGATTCGCGGGATTCTACCCCACGGTGGTTCCACGCCGCAAATTACCAACAGGCAGAGGTATCTGTCGTGTTATCAGTGCAATCCCTCGTCAGGGTACCTTCTGGGCGGCGACAAAGTACGTGGATGACCGCACAAACCCAGCTCTCTTCCCTACACCTTTCTGACGGCGTCCGGCAGGCAAAACGCTATCTGGCCCTGGGATAAATCCCCAGCACTTTAACCAGCCCCGCAATCTCTTCTAAATGCCGCAGAGCCAGACGCATGGGTTCATCGTCGCCGCGCACAACATCCGCGAAGAACCGGTATTCCCATGGTTTGCCCTTCACGGGACGGGACTCAATTTTGCTCAAATCAAGATCGCGCAGGGCGAAAACGCTCAAGGCTTTAAACAGCGCTCCGGCTTCATTTTTGAGCGAGAACGCCAGCGAAGTCTTGTCCGCAGCCGGAGCGATCTTTCTCTTCTTTAGGATGAGGAAAAAGCGGGTTACGTTCCGGGGGTCATCCTGCAGCTGTGACATAAGGACCTTGCCGCCATATTCCTGAGCTGCCTGATGGCTTGCGATTCCGGCGGCGTCGCGAAGTTTACCCTCGATTACGTGCTTGACGCTTCCTGCCGTGTCGTAGAACGGCACCGGGCGTATGCTCCTGTGGCGACGGAAAAAATTTCTGCACTGATCGAGAGCCACCGGATGCGAGAGCGCCTGACGCACGTGCCTGAGCTTGACTCCCGGAGGTGCGATCAAATTATGGTCGATTGGGAGCAGCAATTCGCGCGTGATGAACACGTCACGCTCGAGTAAAAGGTCAAGGTGCTCGCCTACCGGACCAGCCAGCGTGTTCTCCACCGGAATCACGGCTGCAGCTGCCCGGCCGCTCTCAAGCGAATCGAAAACCTCAATGGAGCGTGCGCACGGCAGCACCTGGCAGCGGGCCACAAGCTTCAAAGCTGCCTGGTGGCTGAACGATCCTCGCTCCCCTTGAATGGCAACTTTCACGGCAGTAATCATACCTTGCCCCGCGACAAAGGACCGCGCTCATCGCGAACACCTGCCTGGAGCAGAATGGCGTTTCCCATTGGCAGGAACAAAAACGTCGAACTTGAATCCACCTTCTCAGGAATGGCCGTCTGATCTCGGGTGAGGACCAGAGAACGCCTAAAAATATTTTCCCCAGCGCTAACCCGGAGCTCACGGTACCGTCCAACTCTTCAGCTCGGTTACCGATATAATAGGTAACCGAGAACAGCCTATGAGCAAACCTTCTGATCTGCTTCAAGGAACGCTGGACCTGCTGTTGCTGAAAATCCTTGCGCTTGAGCCGCTTCACGGATTCGCCATCAGTGTGCGATTGCGACAGGTTTCCGGAGAGGTGTTGCAAGTCAGCGATGGATCACTCTACCCGGCGCTCCACAAGCTGGAGCAGGAAGGCTGGATTAAAGCCGAGTGGAAGAAGAGCGAGAACAACCGCCGGGTCAAATATTACGCGCTGACCCGGCTTGGCCGCGGTCAGCTTGAGCGCGAGACTGCTCAGTGGGACCGCCTCTCAGCAGCCATCTCTCACGTCATCAAGCTAAAGGAGGCCTAAATGCGCATGCAGCACTGGTTGTACAAACTGCCGTTGCGAATCCGTTCGCTATTTCGTGCCGGCAGCGCCGATCAAGACCTCAATGACGAGATGCAGTATCACATGGACCGGCTTGTGCAGGAGCACATGGCGAAAGGCTTGCCCGAGGAATCGGCTCGCCTCGCCGCAGTGCGCGCGATGGACGGTTTGGAGCAGAACAAGGAGAAATGCCGCGACACCCGAAGCGTATCCGTGCCTCTGAATCTGGCCCGCGACATTCGCTACGCCGTCCGCGGTCTTCGCAAAAGTCCCGGGTTCTGTATTGTTGCGGTGCTCACGCTGGCGCTGGGAATCGGCGCCAACACAGCCATGTTCAGCGTGGTAAACGCGATCCTTCTGCGCCCTCTGCCCTTTCCTGAACCCAGCCGGCTTGTGCATCTCTGGGAAGCTCCGCCGGACAATCCCGCCAAACGGAATGTGGTGAATCCATGGAATTTTCTTATCTGGCGCGAGCATACACACAGCTTTGCAGCTATGGCAGCGGTTTCCACTGGAGAGCTGAACCTGACCGGGGAAGGCAATCCGGTGGCGCTGCCGTCAGCATCGGTTTCAGCGGATTACTTTTCGGTACTTGGAATTCCTGCTCTGATGGGCCGCACCTTTGAGCCCGGGGATGACACGCCAGGTCACGATGACAAGGCAGTGCTCAGCTATGGGCTGTGGCAACAGCGGTTCGGCGGCGATCCTCAGATCATCGGGAAGAGCCTGAGTATTGACGGCCGTCCGGTAATCGTCATCGGAGTGATGCCGCAGAGCTTCGTGGTGCCTGGCAGCAGCGCGCGGATTTGGACACCAATGGCGATCACGCGTGATCCGGGATGGGGTAAAGGGCGCTACGCCACCGTGATTGCACGACTCAAGCCAGGCGTAACACTGGCGCAGGCACAGCAGGATATGGCAGCGGTCGCGCGCATTGAAGCCGAATTGCGTCCAGACTACGACCGCAACTGGGGCGCACTCTGCTTCCCCATGCTGCAAGATGTGACTGGCGATCTGCGCCTTCCCTTGCTGGTTCTGCTGGGTGCAGTTGGATTTCTTCTGCTGATCACGTGCGCGAACGTCGCGAACCTGGTGCTGATGCGCGGCGCCGGGCGTCTGCGGGAAATTGCTTTGCGTGAAGCACTGGGAGCCACTCGTCGTCGCATTGTCCAGCAACTGCTGACGGAAGGCATCGTTCTCGCCCTGAGCGGCATGGCTGCAGGACTGCTTCTAACCGCACTCGCAGTTCCTTCCATGGTCGCCATGATTCCTCCGAGCCTTGCTCTGCCCCGCAGTGAGTCGATTAGCGTTGATGGCCGCGTCCTCTTATTTGCGTTAATTATCTCGGCGCTTACCGCAATTCTTTTCGGACTCGCGCCCTCTCTCCGCGCTTCCCGCGTCCGGCTGCATCATGTATTGAGACAATCAGGGCAGCAAATCGGCGCAACGGGAAATCGCCGGCTGAGAAACGCGTTTGTTGTCATGGAACTGGCGCTGGCGATTCTGCTCTGCATGGGAGCCGGGCTGCTGCTGCGCAGTTTTCAGCGGCTCATTTCAGTCGATCCGGGATTCCAAACCGCCAACACGGTTACGATGCGAATCTTCACCTCGCCAGCCAAATATCGGAAGGCTTCGCAGAGGGCCGAATATGTCGAGAACATCCTTTCCGAAGTTCGCGCCGTTCCGGGCGTGGAGGCCGCCGGAAGCGTGCATTTCCTGCCGCTTCGAGGCCAGGTCTCCAGGTCGTGTTTCGGTCCGCCGACCAGGGAGGAGCCGAACCCAACCAGATCACCCGATGCCCAGTTCCTGATCGTGAGCGAAGGCTACTTCGCGGCGATGCAAACGCCAGTGATTGCCGGGAGAGACTTCGATTCACGTGACGCCATGGGGAAGGCCAGCGTCATGATGGTGAATCAGGCATTCGTGCGAACGTTCCTGCCAGGGCAAAATCCGTTAGGGCAGAGCTTCAGCGTCTGCTGGAACGTTCCAAATCCAGCGCAGATTATTGGAGTGGTTGCTGATACGCGCCAGAAAGCGCTCGATGATGCTCCCCAGCCAACCATTTATCTTCCGAATTCCCAGGTGGCTATGTATATGGCCAGTCTGGTGGTTCGCGCGAAAGGAGATCCGCGACAGATTACTGATTCCGCAATCTCGGCGATTCACCGTGTTGATCCGGAGCAGCCGGTAGCTGCTGTGGAAACTCTGGATTCAGTACTGGACAGTTCAGTCTCGCGGCCGCGCTTTGAAATGATTCTGTTGATCATCTTTGCCGGGCTGGCGCTCACGCTTTCAGCGATCGGCGTGTATGGGGTGATCTCATACTCGGTGCAACAGCGCTCCCAGGAGATCGGCATCCGGCTCGCTCTGGGTGCTCAGGGCAGCAGCCTTGTAAAACTGGTTTTGAAGGAAGCTTTGTCCCTCGCCCTCTTCGGTTTACTTGCCGGAGCCATTTGTTTGCTCTTTCTGACGCGTGTCCTGTCGAGTCTCCTGTTTGAAGTACGTCCCTATGATCCTCTCACGTTACTGGGGGCGAGCATGGTCCTTCTTACAACAGCAGCTTTGGCCGCATTTGTTCCGGCGTTCCGCGCGACCAGAGTTGATCCGATGTTGGCGTTGCGTTCTGAGTAACTTGCAGACCTTCTTCTCTGTCGAGAGCTGCACCCGGGCGCGTGCAGCTCTCGATTGCTTACAACCTGCAGTTTTCCAAAGCCCTTCCAATCTCACAAGAGAGAAACTCGCCGAGGTGACGAGATGCTTTGGACCATTTTTGTAATCCTGCTAGTGCTCTGGCTGCTAGGCGTAGTCAGCAGCTACACCATGGGTGGATTTATTCACATTCTGCTGGTGCTTGCCGTGATCGCGTTGATTTTCCAGCTCATCAGTGGAAGACGAACCGCCATCTGACAATGAACGCCATCTAAACAAGTAAAAGCAGCAAAATCAGAACCGGCAAGGAACAGCCGGAGGAGGAGTTCATGGACAAGGACCGTATTAAGGGGAAAGCCGAAGACATCGCCGGGCGTGTGAAGCGCCAGGCGGGGGAATGGACAGGCGACGAAAAAACTCAGGCAGAAGGGGCGGCGGACCAGCTCAAGGGCAAAGCCCGCAACATGATGGGAAGAGCGAAAGACGCGGCCCGTGACGCGGCGGACGACCTTCGTAGTGACGAGACACGGAACGACATGGATCGGAAGAAAGACGCAGCATAGGCTCGCTCCTCCAGGGAAAAGAGGGCGTTCTTAGAGTGGGCTGGCAGATAAGACGGTTCAGCTCACAAAAAGGGCGCCTTTCTTTTTTCGGCGCCCTCTCACACAACTTCAACAAGGAGATTTCCAGCCTTATCGGCCTGGAAACGTAAACCCGGCGGGACCACAGTAGTTGCGCTGTACTCGGTGATAATGGCAGGACCCCGGTAGTTTTCGCCAAAACGCAGAGACGAACGCGGAAGCACCGCGCTTTCTTGATACTTGCCCTCAAACCAGACCCTGGCTCGCGCCTTCAGCAGTTTGGCGCCTGGAGTTTCCGGCTGAACGTTTGAGAGCTTCTCAGGTGAGGCGATGCGCGCTCTTAACCGGACGGTTACGATTTCAATTTCCCGCTCCGGGCTCGCATAGCCGTACCGCCGGCTATGCTCAGCGTGGAAACGATTCAGCATGTCGGGGCCATAAACCAGATTGATCTCGTATCCCTGCCCTCGATAACGTAGATCGGCGCTGCGTTCCCACGCCGCGGTTCCCTTCCAGTCCTCTTTGCTGAGTTCCGCGGCAATTTCCCGTCGCAGCTCGGAGTAGATGCCATCAAGAGCGGCACGTGGAAGCGCGCGCACGCGCAGAAGCACGGTGCGGGAGTGGTCCTTCACGACGTCGCTGATCAGGATGCCGAGCGCAGATAAAGCGCCGGGATAGACGGGCACAATCACACGAGGGATACGCAGTGACAGCGCCAGCTCACAGGCATGCATGGCGCCAGCTCCACCAAATGCAATCAGAGCAAATTGACGGGGATCATAGCCGCGTTCTACCGAGACCACACGCAGAGCCTTCTCCATATTAGCGTTCACCACCCGTACCACGCCGGCAGCAAATCCTTCGAGAGTAAGACGGCTTCCCCGCTGTTTTAGCCAGCGTTGGACAAGACTGCGCGTGCGGGGGAGATCAAGCTGAAATTCCCCACCGAGAAACTGGTCTGCCGGAAGGCGGCCGAGCAGGAGATTGGCATCCGTTACTGTGGGCAGGTCGCCTTTGCCATAGCAGATGGGGCCGGGATCAGCGCCGGCGGATTCTGGCCCGACACGTAGCGCGCCTCCGGCATCAAAACGTGCCAGCGAACCGCCGCCCGCGCCGACCGTATGGATATCGAGCACAGGGACGCGCACCGGCAGGCCCGCGACTTCAGCTTCGTTCGTAGTGGCAGGGCGGCCATTTACCAGAGCGACGTCAGTGGAGGTGCCGCCCATATCAAAGGTGATGAGCCGCGTAAATCCACTGCGCGCGGCTACTGCGGCAGCTCCAACCACGCCTCCTGCCGGGCCGGAGAGAACCGTCCTGACCGGCTGCTGCGCCGCCGTCTGCAACGCGGTGATGCCTCCGCTGGATTGCATGACAAAAATGCGCGCTCGTTTTCCGCTGTGGCGGGATTCTACCGTGCGCTGCTCCAGGTGTTTGAGATAGCTTTCCATCACAGGCTGAAGATACGCGTTGACCAGCACCGTGCTCGCGCGCTCATATTCGCGAAACTCGGACAGGATCTGGTGTGAGATGGAAAGCGGAACGTTCAAGTCCGCCAGCGCCTGCCCTAGCAGCCGTTCATGTTGCGGATTGGCAAAGGAGAACAGCAGGGAGATCGCAATCGCCTGAGGTTTGGCGGCGATAAGACTGTTTCTGAAAGCTGCCAGTTCATGGTCCTCAGGCGAAAAAAGAATCTCGCCCTCGGCAGAAACTCGTTCGCGAACTCCAAAGCGCATTTCAGCGCTGACCAGTGGCGGATCCTTTTGAAAAAAGAAATCGTATAACTTCGGTCTGTTCTGGCGCCCAATCTCGATGGAGTCCTCAAAACCTTCCGTGGTCACGAAGGCCACGCGCGCGCCCTTGCGCTGCAAGAGCGTGTTGGTGCCCACGGTTGTTCCGTGCAGGATGGTCACATCACCGGACGGTTCAGCGATTTTTTGCACAGCATCAGCAATGGCCTGGGAAGGATCAGCCGGCGTAGAAAAAACTTTGAGAACGCGGATCTGATTGCCCTCCAGCCAGAGGCAATCAGTAAATGTGCCTCCACTGTCAATGGCGATACGGAAAGGGGGATGGAGGGTGCGGGGCATGAGCGCAGACAAGAAACGGCGATTCTAACACTTCAGGGGTTAGCCATTAGCCCCTTAGCCTTTAGCGCTTAGCCGTTTAGCGTTTTCTCCATTGAGCAATGAGGCAGTCGGCCCGAAGTCACAGCTTCTTCCCCATCAGCAGGCCATCAATGGAGTTGAGGTAATAGCGAGGCAAAACCTTCAGAACAGAATATCCGTGCTTCTTATAAAACTTCATGGCCTTCGCATTATCCACGGCGACTTCCAGCGAAACGTAATCGCATTCGGCGCGCTTCAACTCCTGCTCGACGCCGGTCAACAGCAGCGTGCCCACACCGCTCCTTTGCGAATCAGGAGCTACATCAATGGTGATAATGCGTCCCATGGAATGCGCGCCGCGACGGGAGCGGAAACGATCCGCAATCACAAATCCGCTGAGCTGAGAACCATCTTGCGCGACCAGAATGATCGCCGAGCGGCGAGCCAGAAAGTACTGCATCTCGTCTTCAGGATAAGCGATGCCGGCAACGAAGCAGGCATGGTCGATCTCCATTAAACGCGGAAAATCTTCCGGCTGGTACGGACGCAATGCGAGCACAACCGCATTGTACGATTGTGCTCGCTAAACTTGCGCTTCGCCCTGACAGGCCGGAGTCAAAGATTTTCAGGCGATTGCTCTTTCCGTCTGCGGCTGCAGCATGACTTTGATCCATCCCGGCGATCGCCGGTCAAACTGCTTGTAGGCTTCAATCACATCGGTCATCGGCTCCACCTGGGTCAGCACCTCGGCGGGATCAATGGCCCCGCTGCGCACCAAATCGAGCAGCCGGGGAATGTATTTGCGATGATTGCAGTTGCCCATCTTAATGGTGACGTTCTTCTCCATGGCATTGCCAATCGGGAACGTATTGATCATTTCGCCGTAGACGCCGACGATGGAAAGCGTTCCTGCCTTGGCCAGCGATTGCACCGCCCAATCGAGCGCCTGCGATGGCGAATCTCCCGCGTGCCAGTTGCCGTTGCTCGGGCTTTCCTTGCCAAGCGTCGTCTTCATCCGTTCGGCCCGGAAGCGTGGTGATTTGAGAAGCGCTTTCGCCGCGGCAGGGCCGCGATGCGGCCGGTTGGCATCCACACCAACGCAGTCGATTACGCGGTCGACGCCGATCCCGGCGGTGAATCCTTTGAGCGCCTGCACCGGATCTTCTTCTTCAAAGTTGATGCACTCCGCGCCCTGGTCTCGCGCCATGTCAAGCCGGCCGGGAATCGCGTCAACGGCAAAGATCCGCCCGGCGTTCAGCAGGCGCGCGCTGGCGATGGCGAACTGCCCCACCGGGCCGGCGCCAAACACAGCAACGGTGCTGCCGGGATGAATTTCGGCGAGCTCAGCAGCCATGTAACCGGTGGGAAAAATGTCAGAAAGCAGAATGGCTTCATCGTCAGTGACAGCGTCAGGCAATTTCACCAGATTAATATTGGCAAAAGGCACGCGGACAAACTCGGCCTGCATGCCATCAAACGGGCCGGTACTTGTCGGGCCACCGTAAAACGCGGTACCTGCTGAAGGTCCGTTGGGATTGGCATTGTCGCACTGTGAATAGTAGCCCGCGCGACAATAAGAACAATTCCCGCAGCCAATGGTCGAGGGAACCACCACACGATCGCCGACGCGGAAATTCCGCACGGCGCTGCCTACTTCTTCCACCACGCCAACTCCTTCATGGCCCAGGACTGTTCCGTCCTGCATGCCGGGTAGAGTCCCGCGAATCATGTGCAGATCGGTCCCGCAAATGGCGCTGGCAGTGAGCCGCACAATCACGTCATTTGGCTTCTGGAGCCTCGGTTCGGGCACGTTTTCCAGACGAATGTCGCCGATACCGCGAAAAACAACAGCTTTCATAAGTGCTCTCCTGAATCGAATGCTATTGATTTTTTGGGATGCCGGAGACAGTGTGACGGTGGCCAGAAGGAAAAAGGCGGCCTCACGTGAGGCGCAACTCCTCCTGTAGCACTGAAATGCAGAGCATCTCGCGTTCACAGCCCATCTAGTTTGAGTCACCTCCTGTTGTCACCTTCGAACAGCAGCTTGCTTTCTGTTACAAAACCGGCAATGTTTCGCGCATCTTCTCTTACAGTCGGAATCTTTGAGGTGAGGTGAACATGCTTAAGTTGATGGCAGGAATTCTGTGCGGCGCCGCAGTTGGAATCTTGATTGCGCCCGCCGAAGGCTCACGAACCCGGCGGCGCCTGATGCAGGCTGTGCGCAATCCTGAAGAACTGGGACGCGAAGCTGTGGCCAACATACGCGAGAGAGCGGGAGAGCTGGGCGCCAACGTCGGGCGGGAGACAGCTCAGAAAGCCGTAGACCGCCTGGTTCCGGAAAAACTTAGCTCCCAACCCCGGCGCACAGGATCATAAATAAAATAATAAGAGCGAGAGCTTGATTGCCGATTAGACGATCTTCCGCGAGCCTTTGCGGCAATCTTCGCAGACACCATAGATCTGGAAATTGTGCCGGGTGGCATCAAAGCGATATTTGCGACCGATCTCTTCCTCAATCTTGGTGACTTCCGGGGAAAAGAACTCTACTGAAGCGCCGCACTCGCTGCAAACCATATGGTGATGGCTGCGGCGATTGAACTGGTGTTCGAAGCGCGTGGTCCCGTCAGGAAATGGGACCATGCTCGCCAGACCGCATTCGGCCAGCAGCTTTAACGTGCGATAAACGGTGGTGAATCCAATTTTTGTGTCTTTTTTCCGAACAAGCCGGAAAAGCTCGTCCGTTGAAAGATGATCGCGGGTTTCTAAGAACGTTCGCAGAATGGTGTCGCGTTGCTCGGTATGCTTCAGCCCAACCCGTTTCAGGTGGCGATAGAAAATTTCCTGGGCCTCGCGCATGGCTTCGCGCGTGGGTGGGGCATGGTCGTCAATCCGTCTTTGCAGCATCTGGAAGTCGCCAGAATCACCGAGCCACTTGCCGCTCGTAATTGAAATTGAAATTCAATTTCAATTATAAAAGGTTCAGCCGCTTTTTGCGCCGGAGTTTTTGGAGGTTTTTTCAGGCGGGCAGTTGGGAATCTTGGATTGTTGTTCATCCTGCCAGCCGCTACAATCGCAAAGCCATGGCCACCTCTGTTGCCGCGCCGGCTCGGCGCAGCCGCACACTCTCACGACTCCTGAAATTTATCTCGCTCCTGCTTACGCTGCTGGTTGCCGCAGTCATTATTCTGGGCTTCTGGTTTCAGCATGCTGCGAAAGCTTCGCTCGCCCAGCTCGACGGGACAATCGTCCTCAAAGGCCTGCATGCGCCTGTACACGTATTGCGGGATCAGCATGGCGTTCCCACCATCAGCGCTGGGAACCTTGAAGACCTCTTCTTTTCGCAGGGTTACATCACCGCCCAGGACCGCCTGTGGCAGATGGATCTGACGCGGCGGGCCGTAGCCGGCGAGATGGCCGAAGTCTTCCCTGGTGGCCCGGCGCCGCCAACGCAGCCGTCGCACGTGAATGGCCCACCTCCTGCCATCCGCACCTGGGTGGATTATGACAAGCAGCAGCGCATTCTGCGGCTGCGCTCGGTCGCCGACCGTGTTGCCGCCCAGCTTCCACAGCGCGATCGAGCCTTCTTTGCCGCCTACGCCGCAGGCGTCAACGCCTACATTGCGCAACACAATGACAATCTGCCCATCGAGTTCCGCGTGCTCGGTTACGCTCCGCGCCCCTGGACCATTTCCGATTCCGTGCTCGTCGGCATCGGCATGAGCCAGTTGCTCAATCCTCAATATGAAATGGAGTATCGCCGCGAGAAGATCGGGCAACTGCTCTCGCCCGAGTTGATGGCGGACCTTTATCCCCCAAGTTCCTGGCGGGATCACGCCCCGGCGGATGATGCGGCTGGATTTTCAAGCCATGATGGCCAGCGTAAGCTCGACCATCGAACAGCGCGACACATCACGTGTGGCACAGGCGCCCTCGCCTGTGACTCAGCGCGCACTTCGCGTTCGAGACCCCTCGGACCAAAACAAACCTTCGCGATTACTGCTAGACGCGACGGTTCATCGCCGGTCGAAGCTAAAAAGGCTGCCGTCAATGCTTCACAGAATAGCTACGACGGCGCCACATCGATCAGAAATCGCCATTTCGCACGGCCGAGGGCGGCTGTGCCACCTCGGTTTGGAGAATCTCTGACAATCGCCGGTAGTTCTGGAAAAAATCCAGGCATTTTTGCCGCAACTTCCCTTTCCCTCCTGCCTCCCGCCAGCTCGTGCGAATCCTGTCTGCCCGGCTCCAACAACTGGGTCATCTCCGGCGCGCATACGGTCTCAGGCAAGCCGCTGCTTTCCAATGACATGCACTTGCCGCACCGCCAACCCGGCGTCTGGTATGAAGCTCATCTCGAATCCGGCGACTTCAACGTGGAAGGCTTCACGCTACCCGGCGTGCCGTTTGTGATTGTCGGCCACAACCAGCGGATCGCGTGGGGATTCACCAATCTGAATCCTGACGTGCAAGACCTGTTCGTTGAGAACTTCAATGCGCAAGGAGAATATGAAACTCCCAGCGGCTGGCAGAGGCCCGAGCGCCAGCATGAAGTCATTCACGTCAAAGGTAAGCCCGATGTTGCTCTTGACGTGGTCATCACACGCCATGGTCCCATCGTCAGCAGCCTCTTCCCCGGCGAGCAGCGCCAGATCGCGCTGCAGTGGGTGATCTATGACACGCTCCAGATCGGCATTCCGCTTTTCGATCTCGATTCCGCCAAGAACTGGGATCAGTTCCGCAAAGCGCTGTCCGTCTTCGCGACTCCATCACAGAATGTCGTCTATGGCGATGTCGATGGCAATATCGGTTATCAGCCGATGGGCTTCGTACCCGTTCGCGCCTCATCCACCCCAGCAAGCGCAAAACCGGCGCTCGCCGGGGACCCCGGCTCTCCACCCCGTCAGGCGAAAACCGCGCCTGTCGGGGACCCCGGCTCAGGAGACGGCACCGTGCCCGTTCCCGGCGCTGACGGCAAGCATGACTGGACGGGCTACGTGCCGTTTGACAAGCTGCCTGCTGTCTTCAATCCGCCGAACGGCATCATTGCCACCGCCAACTCCAAAATCACGCCGAAAGATTATCCCTATCTGCTCTCCACGCAGTGGTTCCCTCCCTACCGCACTCAGCGCATCTATCACGTGCTCGAGCAGAACAAGAAGTTCTCTCCCGCGGACATGCTCGCCTTGCAAACCGACATCACTTCAGAGTACGACCGCATCTTTGCCGACCGCTTCGTCTATGCGATAGACCACAGCAGCAAAGCCACCGAGCGCACGCGGCAGGCCGCCGATATCATGCGCGG
>DATNDP010000161.1:0-32296 GCA_035553195.1 Candidatus Acidiferrales bacterium | reverse complement strand
CCGCGCGGGCTGTTGAATGCAGTCGATCCCCCGTTAAGATTGCGCGCAGGTGCGATGTTGCCTCCTGAAGAACTGACTCCAGTGAAGGTGGATACTGACTGGGCGGTGCTGTCTGCCACAAAAATCTCATTTGCAGAATTGGTGGGATTCAGTATGACCTGGCCGGGGGTGACAAGCCTGCTGTTGGAGCCTCCGATGATCACGATGGGCCGGACATCTCCATTGGCGTTCGCCGCACTTGGGTAAACGGTGACGGTGCCGTTGCCGCCATTCGACACTACCAAGTCACCAGAAAGGTCCAGGGTGAGCCCGCCGGGACCAGCCAGGCCCGTGTCTGTGCCGGTGATAGCTCGATCCGAGGTGACCGGGCCATTCAGCGTACTGGCGTTGTCAAAAACTCCAATCGCGTTTGCGGAGCTGTCACTGATATAGAGCCGGTCATTGGTTGTATCCAGGGCGATGCCTCCCAGATCGGCCCCGGTAATGGTGAGAGCGCGGCTAGGAAGCGCGTTGTTTCCCGCTGTTGAGGCCGGAGAGAAGACAAGCACGTCTCCCTGTGATGGGTCGGCCACGTAAAGCAGGTCACGAGTCACATCGAGAGCAACCGCCACCGGCGCAATCAATCCAGTGTTCAGCCCGGAGATGGTTCTTGTGGGTGGTGTATTGCCGTTCACCGTGCTTACCGCATCCCAGACCAGCACCGAACTGCCGCCGGGATTCGCGACGAACAGACGATCGGCCGCCGGATCGAGCGCCATGAATTGTGGCTGGTTCAAGCCTGTGCCGGACCCGATGATGGTGGCATCGGGCTGCGTGTCTCCGGTGGTCGTGAGTGCGTTGTCAAAGCGGAGAATCGAGTTGCCGTTCTGATTGCTGACATACAGCTTTCCCGTCGCCCCGGGAACGGGGGTGACCGTGGGAGTGGGTGTAGGTGAAGTCGAGTTGTCAACGGTGCGGCGCGGCGAAATGACGCAGCCGCTCATCGCAGCCAGAACGGAGACGATCAGAATAATCAGGCCTGGAAATCGAGTGCTTCCCATTGTGATGCGCGCCGCGCGGCGCTGGTGTCGTTGATTCATGGCGGTTCGATTGTCAGATTTTATCCTAGCTGTCCAAGAACGGCAGGTCACGGTCTTCTTGCAGCACGGTTGCTTCAAGAAATATTAAGGGATTGGAGTTCGAGGGGAACAACACAACTGGCTTCATGCAAAAATCAGCGCAAATTGCCTTCTATGGATGACGCGTTTTCCTTTACCGCGCATGAGCAAAAATTGGTGGGCAACACGAATCTCCATGTCCTGATGGCTGACGCCAGGAAACATCCCTCCCGAACATCATGAACTCGGCCGAGCTGCTGCGAAGAAGAGATGACGCCATTGTCCCAAACAGGTCTTTGTATCGAGGTCTTGAAGAGAGGAGTGATTGGTGGGCGGTCACAGACTCGAACTGTGGACCTCCTGCTTGTAAGGCAGGCGCTCTAACCAGCTGAGCTAACCGCCCATCCCGGGAACCACTGCACTCATTATACAAACATCGCCTGTGCCGGGCCTTGCCCCTCGAACTGGCGTTGCTACTTCGGATACAGCAAAAGGCCCCGCATTGCAGGGCCTCAAGTGATGGAATTACTTTTCACTTCTTGTGAAGATCCGTTGAAACGCAAACGAAACTCAGCGTTTGCGGAAGCGGAAGAGGCCGGCGCCCAGGGAGCCCAGGCCCAGCAATCCCAGCAAGGGCAGAGGAGATGCCGTCTGCGGGAGCTTCTTGGCGTTCGTCGAGGACTCGGACGAAGTCGCCGAAGTGGCATTTTGGTCAGAAGCAGATGTGCTGCTCTGATCTGAGGTTGACGGAGTTGTCGGCTGTGCGTTCTGGTCCGTGCTGGGGGTTGTAGGCTGCGCGTTCTGGTCCGTGCTGGGGGTAGTTGCGCTGCTATTGGGATTCTGGCTGGAGGATTGTGATGCACTGGGTTGTGTGGCTGGGTTGCTGCTCGGATTGCTGCCGGTCTGCGCCGCAAGGCACAGGCTGGCCAGCAGGAGCGGCGAAGCAAGCCATAGTTTTTTCATAGGGTAAGAACCTCCAATGCTTTTTGCGGATTAACTCCTTCCCATAGATGGCAGTTTGCAGTCTTAGAGCAATGCGCCAAATCGCGCCAGAGCTCTCGGTTACCAAGGTCACTGTACCCTTAGTCCCTAGGGCCTAAAAGGCGGCGGTTTATGTGGTAGATTTTCGTCTGCTCCGGGGAAGAGGATCGATGGCCATTTTGTCTGACAAGCTTCCAACCATCCTCGTTTTGGCGGTAATGGTGGGTATTTTTGTCTCCCTCCGCCGTTACGCCAGATCGCCGCGGCTGAACTTATGGATTGCTGCGTGGGGCCTGATATTCGTTCATTTTATTGCGGACTGGGCTTCTGCCGCCTATCCTGACGCCTCTCCGCTAGTCTGGATCCTGGCAGCGGGATCACTTCTGCTTTCCGCCATCTTTTTTGTCGCTTCGCTTACGTCATTCTTTGACAGCAGAAAGCTTACTGGTGCACTGATTGCGCTGTTTGCAGTTCCCATGTTGGCCTACACTGCGGCCATTGGGTATAACCGCGACTGGCGGTTTTTATATGTCAGCGCATCTGCTCTGATCTTCTTTGGACTGCCGCTGTTCATCTGCTGTATTCGAAAACTTACATTGGCGGCTCTGGTGTGGATGCCGGCCTGCATTGTCATCGGTTTGTTCGCAGTGGCTCGGGCATGGCATCACCAGTACGACTTCGGTTTCCTCGCTTTATTGACTCTGGGCTTCGGCCTGCCCGCATTTTTGTATCTTCGCCGTTATTGGCGGCTCTCGCCCGGAGTCATCACCAGCGCCGGCGGCTTCATTCTGTGGGGCGCAGTGTTCCCGCTCGGGTACTTTGTTGACACTCATTTCCCGACTCTCAAAATTAATCCTGAGCTTTGGAACACGCCCAAGTTCTTCGTTGCATTTGGAATGATTCTCACCCTCTTGGAGGACAAATCGTATTTTCTTGCTGCCGCCAAACGGCGCGAGCGCAAAGCCAACGAGCAGTTACAGAAGTTTGCAGGAATTACATCCCGGCTGCTCTCCGGCGTTGACCCTGGCCTGATTTCGCGTGAGATCGCAGAAGCCATATGCGAGACGAGCACGTTTTCCCGCGCCTGCATTGTGCTTACAAATGATGGCAAGCGCCTCTATCCCGCCGGCTATGCCGGGCTGAACAGTGATGCTATCGCACAGGTGGAAGCTAACTGCTCCTCATACTGGAACATGGACCACGTAATTGAAATCTTCAGCCGTGGCGAAAGATTAGGCCTGACGTCCCGCCTCATTCGAGCTCACGAGTTGGAAAAATATCGCCTGTCCGTGAGTCCGCGGGCTTACGAACCGGATTCGCGCTGGCAAAAAGGCGATCGTGTGTTTATTCCTTTGCAGTCCACCCGTGGCGCCTACGTGGGATGCATTTCTATGGACGACCCTCGCGACCTGTCACGGGTCAATGCCGAGGAAATGGCCAAGATTGAGCTTATGGCGGGCGACCTGGCTGTCATGGTGGACAATGCCAGCTTGCATCGACAACTGCTGCGCTCAGAAAAACTTGCCGCCATGGGACAACTGGTGGCGGGAGTCGCCCATGAGCTCAACAACCCGCTTGCCTCCATCGTGGGCTATTCAGAGCTGATGACCGACGAAATCAAGGAAGGTCCTGCGCGGCAAAAGCTGGACAAAATGATCCGCGAAGCCCAGCGGATGAAACGGATCATTGAAAACCTGCTGCGTTTCGCCCGCCAGAATAACCTCGAAAAGAAAAGCGCCAACCTGCAGATGCTGCTTCAGGATGTGCTTGCGCTGCGCGAATACCACATCCGCAATCACGATGTACAACTGAAAGTGGAAATTGAATCTAATCTTCCGCCCGTGGCTCTGGATGAAGACCAGTTCAAACAGATCCTTCTGAACCTGCTCAACAATTCGATTGATGCGCTCGAAGGAAGGCGCGAGAAGACAATCAGCATTGAGGCGGTGCGCCGCGGCGATCGAGTTCTTCTGCGCTTTGATGACAACGGACCTGGCTTCCGCGATCCCAACCGGGTCTTTGATCCGTTCTACACAACCAAACCTGTGGGCAAAGGAACGGGCTTGGGGCTCAGTATCTGTTACGGCATTGTGAAGGAGCACGGCGGAGAAATCCAGGCTGCCAACCTGGAGCGCGGCGGCGCCAGAGTGGTCCTTGAACTACCTGCGGGGACGGCCGAGTCGCTGGTGGAAGCCCCGCTGATCAACTAAAACAACCATTCCTTACTTATTCTCTGCAAAAAACCAGAACACTCCGCATTCTCAAGCCGTCTTTCTTTCAGGATGGCGAAATGGCCGAACAGGCGATTCTCGGAGATGCGGCCCTGATCCGGGCAAAGGCCAGCGAAGGTGTGGCCCCGGGCGATCAAGTTGGCGCCCTGGCCACGCAGCACATGCACATGGTCTTTCGCATCTGCTGGTCAATTTTACGGAATCACCACGACGCGGAAGACGCCGTTCAGGAATGCTTCCTGCGCGTGTTGAAGTTTCAGCGGCGATTGCACCAGGTGCGCAATCCCAAGACATGGCTGGCGCGCATTGCCTGGACTACCGCTCTTGATAAGCGTTCTTGTCGACTGGCTGGATCGAGTTCGGCAGCGGAAGAACTCCCGGAAGATAACTGCGTGGAACTTCTTCCCGATCCGTCGCTCCCGCTGGAGCAAGTGGTCGCGGGAAGGGAAATGCAGGGCATTCTTGAACGGCTCATCACGGCCTTACCTGATGAATTGCGAGAACCGCTTGAACTCTCCACCATCCAGGAGCTGAACTCGACCGAGATTGCCGAGATCATGAACATCCCGGCCGAGTCGGTGCGCACCCGCCTGTTCCGCGCCCGTCAGCTTTTAAAGCAGAAGCTCGCCGTCTTATTGGAGGTACAGAACCATGGCTGACCAAGACAGGGAAAAACAGCTAGATCGCATGCTGGATTCCATGCTTTCGCACTACGCGGCCGCGGAGCCACGTCCAGGGCTGGAGACGAAAGTATTCGCTCTGATTGGAGAATTTCGTAAGCAGAAGCAAGGCCTTGGGCGTCTGCGCTGGCTGATCGCCGGCACGGGGTTGGCAACCGCTGCTGTGGCGGTGGTGGTGCTGCTGCTCGTGTTTCGGACAGCACAGGGGCCTCGCCTCGCGCCGCAAGTAGCGCAGAATGGCCAGATTCAGCCGCTGGCCCACACGGGGAAAACTGTACCGCGACAGACAGAAAATAATCCGGCAAAGAAGCGGGCTCTCGTCCGGAAATCGCTTCCGAGGCGAATCCTCCGCCAAGCTGACAGCCAAGCCCAGGAGACGGCCTTGGCCGAGCGACCGGCTGTATTCCCCACGCCGGTGCCGCTGACCGAACAGGAACGATTGCTGTTTACGTACGTGGAAAATACTCCGCGATCGGAAGTTGTTGCGCAGATCAAAAGTGACGACCAGAAAGAAGCCAGAGCGTTTTGGGCGGCAGGCGAGCCGCTGCTCCAACGCAAGGCTCAGTAACCACTCAACAAGGAGCTAAAGAAATGAAAAGACTTTTTATGCTGATGATAATTTTTGCGGCCTTCGGGAGCACATTATCAGGGCAGCAGCAGACGTCGAAAAAAGAGGAGAAACCGTCGGCTGAGTCCTCCACTTTCAAGGAACAAGCTGCTCCTGTTTATAAGCTGGCCTTCGCAATCTATGAACTGCAAGCTGGGAAGAAAATCAATGAGCGCGATTACAGCGTGCTTCTCCGGGCCGACAACAACTCAAACAAGCTTAAGATCGGTACGCGGGTGCCCATTGATATTGGAGAAGGCAAAATCACCTACGCGGATGTGGGCTTTGATATGGAGTGTTCAGTTGTCGAGACTGCTGACAACAAAGTCGGGGTGCGTCTCGATATCACGGTCACCAATTTTGCCATTCCTGAGCAGAATGCAAACCCAGGCTCAGCGGGGAATAGGCCGGTGCTTCGGGGTGTGACCGAGCGGGTTCGCACTGTTCTCGTCCCTGGCAAACCGCAGGTTGTCACCAGTATGGATGACGTGAACAGCACCAAGCGCATGCAGGTGGAAATAACCGCCACCAAGGTTGATTGAAGGTTGTGCCCGCCCGGGGCGCCTTGCGCGCCTCGGGCGCTGGAGCTGCCTGTCGGTTAAACTGATTGCTTCCTGCCCGAGAAGCGCGCAAAATCGTGGCTGAGGCTCGTTCTTTTCAGGTGGGTCCACTGCGTCTTATCGTATTCCTCATTGTGGCAACGTTCGCCGTGGCCCAGGCGCCTCCGCGTTCCACGCCTGCACTCGTCACCGCTCAGACAAATTTCAATCAAGGAAAGTTTCAAGCTGCAGCGGCTGCTTATCAGTTGATAGCGGAAAAGGATCCGCTGCTAGCGCAAGCTCAAGCCGGCCTGGTGCGCAGCTTTCTAAAGCTTGATGAAGTTGACGCGGCTGAACAGGCGGCCAGAAATGCGCTCCAGGTCTTACCCAAGTCGGCCCTTATGCTTGCTGCCGATGGTGACGTGAAGTTTCGTCGCGGCCTTCTGCCGGAGGCGCAGGAGAGCTATCAATCTGCCATCAACATTGACGCCAAATGCGCGCGAGCTTGGCTGGGAATGGGACGCATTGACGCGGCGGAATCGCGCCGGGCGTCCTCTCGCGAAGCATTCGCCCGCGCTCACGACCTGGATCCAGGCGATGGAGATGCGCTCTACTACTGGGCGGTCGGTTTGCCTTTCCCGCAGAATGTGACGCAACTCCAAAAACACATGGCCGAGTTCCGCGATGACCCGGAGAAGGAACGGCACGAGCGTGAATACATTGATTTTCTGCGCGCCTTGAACGGGCGCAAGGTATGGAACCTTGCCCGGCAGGTGCCGCGGACTGAAATCAAATTGCAGCCAATCATTTCCAGGCTGCAGGATGGCCCGCGCGCATTCGCGTTCAAAGTCAAGCTGAACGATCGCACCACAGCTACAGTCATGCTGGACACTGGTGCTTCAGGACTGACGATCTCAAAGAAATTGGCGGAGAAAGCGCATGCGAGCCTCTTATCTGAGCACTCGCTTGAGGGCGTGGGCAATTCAGGTCCCGCAAAGGGCTATGAGGCGTGGGTTGATAAAGTAGCCATTGGCGATCTTGAATTCGATGATTGCCACGTTCATGTCTCGCCCCGCGACAATCCCGATTACGACGGCCTGATCGGCGCCGACGTTTTTGAACAGTACCTGGTCATGATCGATTTTCCCGCCCGCAAGCTTCGCTTAGAGTCCTTGCCGGCAGCTTCAGAGTCTGCGAATAGCGGGTTTACTTCCTTCTATCGCTTCGGCCACATCATGCTGATGCCCACGAGCGTGGGAGATACTGCCCACGGCTTGTTCGCACTTGATACCGGGTCTTCCACCAACTCCATGTCGCCGGAGATTGCCCGCCGCGTCAGCACGGTCCGCAGCTCTGATATCCCGGTGAACGGGATGAGCGGCAGTGTCAGTAATGTCTTCACCACGGACCAGACTGTGCTGCAGTTTTCCCGCTTTCGTCAGCCGCACGAAGACATGATCACCTTTGACCTTCATGGCCTCAGCAAGGACCTGGGAACAGAAATTTCCGGCCTGATCGGTTTTGCCACTCTCAAAAAGATGATCATCACAATCGACTACCGCGATGGTCTGGTGGGTTTTGATTACAAGCCGTGAGCGCTGCAAATAACAATTAGCAGCTAGCAATTAGCGAGTAGCTCTGTTCCTGAACGAGCTTCTCTTTGAAAAGAGCTGCTCGTAATGGAGCTAAATTGTTAACTGCTAATTGCTAATTGCTCCGTGTATGATGTTCCGTCATTCATTTCCTTTTCGCAGGAGCTGACTGCCGCCTATGACCTTCCGGAAACAGGGCCTCTCTTTGATCATTTCCCTTTGTTTTACACTTCCAGCTTTTTCGCAGGCCCAGAAAACGCCAAGCGCCTCTTCAGAACAGAAGCACGCGAAAAAATCCTCCACAGGAACGCAGGCCAAGCCGCAAAAGGTGGTGCCCCCAAAAGCTGCTGCCTATGGGGCCGCACCTTTTGTTGACGAGAAGCTTTTTGGCGCAATGCGCTGGCGACAAGTAGGTCCGTTTCGCGGCGGACGTGTGCTGGCGGTTACTGGCGTGCGCGGTGAGCCGAATATCTTTTATTTTGGCGCTGTTTCGGGAGGCGTCTGGAAGAGCACCGACACCGGCGCCAACTGGCAGCCGCTTTTTGATGCGCAGGATATCGCTTCCATCGGCGCCATCGCAGTGGCCGATTCTGACCACAACATTATCTATGCAGGCTCGGGAGAGGCCTGCATTCGCGGCAACATCAGCTATGGCAATGGAGTGTACAAGTCCGTTGATGGCGGTAAAACGTGGAAAAACGTCGGCCTCAAGGACTCGCAGCACATCGGGGCTGTCATCATCAACCCGAAAGATCCCAACACGGTGTTCGTAGCCGCGTTGGGCCATGCTTACGGTCCAAATGAAGAACGCGGCGTGTTTCGCACCACTGATGGCGGAAAGACCTGGCAAAAGGTCCTTTACAAAGACAATAAGACCGGAGCTATTGACGTGGTTTTTGATCCGAACAATCCCAACACGCTGTTCGCCTCATTGTGGGAGGTTTATCGCAACCCCTGGAGTTTGAACAGCGGCGGACCGGGCAGCGGCCTTTACAAGTCGACGGATGGCGGCTCAACCTGGACGCGACTGGAAGGGCACGGGCTTCCGGCCGGGATTATGGGCCGTATTGGCGTAAGTGTTTCGGGGGCCGACTCGAATCGTGTTTACGCCATGATTGAGTCGAAGGAAGGTGGGCTCTACCGCTCCGATGACGGAGGTGAGAACTGGATCCGCATCAATCAGGACGGCCGCTTGCGTCAGCGGCCATGGTACTTCTCCCACGTGTTCGCCGATCCCAAATCAGCAGATACCGTTTACGTGCTGAACACGGGCATGTTGCGGTCCACGGACGCCGGACGCACATTCAATCTGCTGCCCGCCCCGCACGGCGACCATCACGGACTGTGGATTGATCCGGATGATCCGCGCCGTTTGATCAACGGCAATGACGGCGGCGCAACTATTTCCACCGATGGCGGCGTTACCTGGACCACTCAGTACAACCAGCCCACCGCGCAGTTTTATCACGTCATCACAGACAATCGCTGGCCGTACTACATTTACGGCGCGCAGCAGGACAACAGCACAGTCGCCATCAAGAGTTACGATGACGATGGCGTGATCGGCCGTCAGGACTGGTACGCCGTGGGTGGTGGCGAGAGCGGCTACATCGCGCCGTATCCTCCTGATCCCAACATCGTCTTTGCCAATGGCGAGAGCTTCGCGTCGCGTTTCGACAAGCGCACCGAGCAGCTCGTGGACATTTCGGTTTACCCGCTCGATGTTTCGGGAAACGGGGCTGATAAACTTCTTCACCGTTTTAACTGGACCTCTCCGTTGCTTGTTTCCCCACACGATCCCAACGTCCTCTATACGGCAATGGAGCGCATTTTCAAATCCACGGACATGGGGCAGAGCTGGACCGCGATCAGCCCGGATCTCACGCGTAACGATAAGTCCAAGCAGAAGCCATCCGGAGGTCCGATCACGCTGGACATCACCAGTGTGGAGTACTACGACACAGTTTTCGCAGTCGCGGAGTCGCCGGTAAAGAAAGACATGATCTGGGCGGGAACCGATGACGGCCTTGTGCAATTGACCACCGACGGCGGCCAGCACTGGAACAACGTGACTCCCAAAGACATGCCCGAGTGGAGCATGGTCAGCATCGTTGAGCCGTCACACTTCGATGCCGGAACCGCGTACATCGCCGTGGATCGCCACAAGTTTGACGATTTCCGGCCGTTCATCTTTCGCACTCGGGACTCGGGAAAGACCTGGATTCTGACGGCGAACGGAATTCCTCAGGGCGCGTATGTGCACGCGGTGCGCGAGGACACAAAACGCAAAGGCCTGCTTTTTGCCGGCACGGAACTGGGTGTGTACTTTTCCATTGACGATGGCGGACACTGGCAGCCGCTTAAGCTCAATCTGCCCACGGTGCCAATTCACGATCTGGCTATGCATGGTGATGACTTGGTGGTCGCCACTCATGGCCGGTCATTCTGGGTCCTCGATGACATTACGCCTTTGCGCCAGATTGAGCCTGCCTCGGCCAACGCTCAAATAGTCTTGTTCAAACCGGAAACCGCCCTGCGGCTGCACCTGCCGGATCAGATTGACCGGCGCGGGCCTGTCGGTGACGACCCACCACCGGGAGCGATCATCAACTATTACTTCAAAGAGTCGCCCAAAGATGAGGTAAAACTTGAAATCTTTGATAAATCGGGAAAACTGGTCAGGAGCCTCTCCAGCAAGGAGAAGAAAGGCTTTGAGCAGCCGCCAGAGTGGCCTGACCAGGTCAAAGAGGTAACCACCATCCCGGCATCAGCAGGTATGAATCGGTATGCCTGGAACCTTCGCTGGGAAGCGCCCGTTCCGATTCCCGGAGCATTTTATAGCGACCAGGGGCCGCAGGGTCCCATTGCAACGCCCGGCGAGTATACGGTCAAGCTGATCGTGGGAAACCAGACGCAGACGCAACCGCTGGAGATCGTGATGGATCCTCGCGTGAAGAATGTGACCGCCGACGACCTGCAAAAGCAGTTTGACCTGGCCATGCAGGTACGCGATGCCAACCAGGCCCTGCACGTCGCCGTCAATCAAGTCCGCACCATGCGCGCTGAACTCAAGGCGATCCAGGAGCGATTCGAAGACGATCCAAAGCTGAAAGCATTGGTCGGGCAGGCGGGCGTGCTGGACAAAAAGATGGAGCCGGTGGAAGAGCAGTTGATCCAGGTCAACATGAAAGGATCAGAGGCCAACCTGGCGTTTCCCAATATGCTTAACGAGCAGTTGGATAGCCTCGCGGGCATCGTCCAGGCGGGCGACAGCGCCCCTTCAAAACAGGAGTATGAAGTATTCAAGATGCTGCGGGACAAGCTTGACCAGCAGCTTGCTGCGTGGAAGCAGATTATGTCCAGTGACGTGCCGGCTTTCAATCAACTGGTCCACAACAGTGATGTGCCGGCCCTGTATCTGCCGCCTGTGGGCGATTAAAGAGTGGGCAAAAGGGCGAAAAATGCCCTTTGGTTCGTCGGGAAGGAGTAAAATTAGCGGCGATAGAGGCATCTTTTCTGGCTTGGTAGGAAACCAAAGAGAAAGGCCGGCTTCGTCTCCCTCACGGCCTCTCGGTAGTGTTTTTGTTCCACCCGGTACTCCGGAGGAGGTTTCATGAGAGCCATCCTGTTCGTCGACGACCATGAAGTACTGGCACGCCTGAGTTGCGAAATTCTGGAAATGCAGGGCTATCGTGCGGTGAGCGCCTACAATGGAGCGGACGCTTTGCGCAAATTCGACGAGGAAGATTTTGACATCCTTGTCACGGATTTCCGCATGGAAGGCATGAACGGCGTGGAACTTGCGCGCAAGGTTCATGAAAAACATCCCGAGGTTCCCGTCATCATCGTTACCGGCTACGGCCCTGTCGACGGAGGCAAAGACGTGGTGGCCTGCTTGCAGAAAGAGGACCTTTTCCCCACGCTGCTCGAAAAAATCAAAATGTTCCTCGAAGAAAAAGCCCCCCAGCCGGTGTCCAAAACAGCATAGTTCCAAAACGGCACTCAGTGAACCGAAACACCGGAGTATATGCCACTGTTCTGTTTAGAATAGTGTTTGGTCCGCACCGAAAATGCGGTTCATTCATGAAAGGAGAAAAGCAATGAACGAGCAGAACAGAGTCCTGGGCCGTAAGGGCGCCCGTGAGTTGACGCCGGCCGAAATGGAAATGACCAGTGGTGGATTTATCACCTTGTCAGTGTGTACCGCCGCTCCTTCTCCTGACGGAGATCAGCGTCCCTTTGAGGCCGGCTGCTGACGTTGGCGGGCTTTCTACTGAAGGCTACCTTCATCTTCTGATTTCATCTCGTAATCCCGGACTCCCCGGAATCTCTTTTTGTGAAGTCCGGGATTTTAGTCTATTGGCTCCGAAGGAAATCGGTGGCGCTGGGATACTCGCAAAGTTTTTCTGGTGAAGTGCGGGGAGGTTTTCTATTTCCAGCAACAATCCGGTGCAGCAGAAGAGTCTTTCTGATGATGAGTGTTCATTTTGTTAGACTCTCTGCGTGCGTCGGCTCATTGTGAATGCAGATGATTTTGGCCTGACCTCCGGTGTGAACCGCGGAATCGCGAAGGGGAACAGTGAGGGGATTATCACCTCCGCCACGGTCATGGCGAATTCCCGCGCCTTCGAAGAGGCGGTTCGTTTGGCCAAATCACAGGCGTCGCTGGGGACTGGCTGCCACGTCGTTCTCATCGATGGCGAGGCGCTTACGCAGCAAGCGCCCACGCTGACCAACAGCTTCCGGCGCTTCCGCAGCAGCCTTAAGGGGTTTGCGGCGGCGGCTGTGCGCAAACAGATTTCTCCGGCAGAAATCCAGCAGGAAGCTGAGGCGCAGATCTGCCGGCTTCAGGCCGCGGGACTCAACGTGACCCACGTCGACAGTCACAAGCACACGCACATGTTTCCGCATGTACTGCGTCCCGTGCTGCGCGCCGCGAAGACATGCGGCGTGCGGGCTGTGCGCAACCCTTTTGAGCCCCGGCGATGCTGGCCGGCGTCAGTAATCTTTGCCGGTGGCGCCATGTGGCTTCGTGCAGCCGGCGTCGGGTGCTTTGGGATGTTTGCCTCGGCGTTCAGAAAGGCGGTTGCGGAGGAAAATATGATCACGACGGATGGAACCATTGGGATCGTAGCGACGGGGAAGCTGGATTTGTGGGTGCTTCATTCCCTCCTGGAGAGTCTTCCGGAAGGGACTTGGGAATTAGTGTGCCATCCGGGATATTCCGACTCCGATCTCCAGGCTGCAGGCACGCGCCTGACGCAATCGCGTGAGGTCGAGCTCGAAGCACTTACTTCCCCCAACGTAAAGGACCTGATTGCCCGCCGCGGGATTGAGCTCATCTCCTATGCCGACCTGTACTCCTGAAGGTCCTCAACAAAACAATGTGAATCCGCAGCCGCGCGCCGAAAATCGAACAACGAGCAGCAAGGGGACACCCGTTTGAAAATAGGAATCACCTGTTATCCAACTTACGGTGGCAGTGGCGTGGTCGGCACAGAGCTGGGAATTGAGCTCGCTACCCGAGGCCACGAAGTCCATTTCATCGCCTATCAGCCGCCGATCCGGCTCAATACGCAACATCCGCAGATTTTTTATCATGAGGTGACGGTTTCACAGTATCCGCTTTTTGAGTACCCGCCCTACGACTTGGCCCTGGCTACTCGCATGGCCGAAGTGGCTGAGATTTACGACCTGGACATCCTTCACGTTCACTATGCCATCCCGCATTCGGTGAGTGCGCTGCTGGCGCGGCAGATGCTCGCCGCCATGGAGATGCCGCGCAAACTGCCGTTTGTCACCACGCTTCACGGAACGGACATTACCATTGTGGGAGCAGACCGCTCCTATCTTCCCGTGACTCGTTATTCTATTGAGGAGAGTGATGGCGTAACCGCGATCTCCAACTGGCTGAAGCAAAGGACGTTGCAGGAGTTTGAAATCAAAAATGCGGTTGAAGTGATCTATAACTTCGTAAACTGTGACACCTATCGGCGCGACCCGAAGGCCGCCGAACGCCGTGGTGAATTTGCTGACAATGGCGAGCGAATTCTGGTGCACGTCTCGAACTTCCGCCCGGTTAAGCGCGTCTGCGATGTGATTGAGATTTTTGACCGCGTGCAAAAGCAAATTCCGTCGCGCTTGCTGCTCATGGGCGATGGCCCGGAGCGTTCTCGGGCCGAGTGGCTGGTGGGCAAAAAAGGATTGCGCAAGAAAGTTGAATTTCTGGGTAAAGTAGATCGCGTGAATGAAAAACTCTCCATCGCCGACTTGATGCTGGTCCCAAGCGAACTTGAATCCTTCGGCTTAGCGGCGCTGGAAGGGATGGCATGCGAGGTTCCCGCGATTGCCACGCGCGTGGGCGGCGTTCCTGAAGTCATCGAGCATGGCCGCACCGGCTATCTGGCTGAAGTTGGAGACGTGGAGACCATGGCACGCTGCGCGATTGAAATCCTCTCGGATGATAAACGTCTGCGGGAAATGGGGATGCTGGCGCGATGGGAAGCACAATCACGCTTCTGCTCGACGAAAATCATCCCCGAATACGAGCGATTCTACGAGCGCGTGCTGGAGCGCGCGGCATAGACGGAGGAAGACGCACTCTCGCCCAGCATGTCTTGTTGCAGAACCGGGACCTCCAGCACCACCAGTGTTCCGTGGCCGTCACGGCTCTGCACAATCATCCTGCCTTCATCGCCAAAGAGAACGTGAAGTCGCTCTGCCACGTTCATCATTCCGATGCCGCGACCTGATGACATTCTCTGCGCCGCTATGGCTGGGGGAGTGCTCATCCCAACACCATCGTCTTCCACTTGAATGATGAGTTTTCCTTCCTGCAGCCGGCTGCGGATGGTAATGCTGCCGCCGTCAACTTTGGGGGAAAGCCCGTGCTTTATGCTGTTCTCGACCAGAGGCTGAAGAAGAATGGAGGGAACCACGACGTCGAGGGTATCGGGATCGAGGTGCTTGTATACGCGAAGCTTATCGCGACCAAAGCGAGCGACTTCAATCTCCAGGTAGTCGTCCACAAACTCGATTTCGTCCCGCAGTTGCACGAACTCATCATGTTTTCCAAGCAAGCGCCGCAAAATCTTGGAGAGTTTAAGGATCAACTCGCGGGCGCGGTCAGGATCAAAACGCACCAAAGACGAGATCGAGTTGAGCGTGTTGAACAGGAAATGTGGGTTGATCTGGCTCTGCAGGGCGTCCATGCGAGCTTCCAGAAGGAGCTTTTCCTGCTCTTCCAATTTCATTTCGATGCGGGCATTGTTCCAGATCTTGATGGGAATGGCGATGGTGGCCACCGTAGCTGCAAACACAAACAGCATGGCGGCGGGAGAGGGAAGATACAGCACCCAGAGCCATTTTGGCGCCGCGTACTGCGTCTCCAGGCGGGCGGCCTGCAGGGCGATGATGATCAGGAAAAATGCTGTTTGCCAGTCGATGCGGGGATGGCGCAGATTGCGCTTGACCCAACGGTACACGCTCAAATCAATGAAGGGCGAAAACGTCCAGATCTCTTCTTCATTGCGGCAGAAGTGCCGCAGTGACCCTGCCAAGAGCCCGGAAAGAACATTGATTGGCAGTGTTAGGTATTCTCCGTAAAACATTGCAGGCAGAGCCATCAGGGCGCCGCCCATACTTCCGGCTACTCGGCCTCCTATGACTCCAGCCAGAATCGAGGCCTCAAAGCCCATATCCGCAGCAAGAAAATTCTTCACGTTGAAGCGGATGTAGACCCCCAGTGCAAAAGGGAAGCACGTGAACAGAACAAAGATCAGGTTCTGGCGCACAGTTCGGCGATGCGCGAAAAGCAGCTTCTTGAATTCGCGCGAGCGGCCAAGGGCGCTGGCAACGGCCGTAGCCACGCCCAGCTTTACCAGAAGCTGTATGAGCAGATACTGAAGGTCCACGGGCTTATTTTTTCACGAATTGGAGCATTGGCGTTATGGAATACTTCTCGCGTTGCGTCAGGGCGATGTTTTGGCAGAGATGAAGCGGGCCGGAGAGAACGCGCTGATATCGAGTGGCAATGGCCGGCGCATCACCAGGTCAGCGACGATTTTGGCTGTGAGTGGCGCCAGCAAAATCCCATTGCGGAACAGACCGCTGGCGACAAACACGTTGCTCTCTTCCATCCGGCCTATGATGGGAAGGTTGTCCGGCGTGCCCGGCCGCAGTCCAGCCCAGCTTTCACTCACAGTCGCTGACGCAAGTTCAGGAATGTACCTCGCCGCCGCAAGGTGGAGGTTGCGAATGATTTCCGGATTGACAGACTTATCGAAACCAACATCTTCCACCGTGGTGCCTGCAAGAATCTTTCCAGAACCGCGCGGCACCAGGTAAACTTCCGGCGTTCTGAGCACGTGCTGCAGAAGCCTGCGCCGGGATGGCTGCAGATTCAGCATTTGCCCTTTTCGGGGCCGAACAGGCGCTCCCGACCACGCTCCCATGCAATTGATAGCGGTCTTGGCCGTGAATAGCCCCTGATCGGTCACGACCTCCGCTTGTGATACTGCGCCTCGCATTTGCCGAACAGTGACGCCACCACGCAGTTCGATTCCCGCCAATTCTGCAGCGCGAACCGCTGAGCGCATAAGAAGAACCGGGTCTACGCTATCTTCCTCTACAAAGCAGGCTTGGTGATCGCCTGGTGTTAGTTCAGGCTCCATGTCACGGAGTTCGTCAGGATTTAAGAGCCGGTAACTTTGCGGAGGAGTTTTTTCACCGAGCACAATTGTGCCTTGACGACGAAAGTCAACTCTGCAATCGGATACTTGCTCCAGTTTACGAACGAATTCCGGATAAACACGCGCAGACTCATCGGCCATAGGGCGCAATGGAAGTGGGGTTTCGGGGTCGTCCGGCGCTAGCATTCCCGCAGCCGCGGAAGAAGCTTCACCCCCCGGTACGCCGCAATCGAGCACCAGCACATTGGCGCCTCGTTCGCGGAGTTCCAGTGCCGTACAGATGCCGGCCAGACCTGCTCCCGCGACGATTGCATCCCAGGACGTCACATTATAATTTTATGATGATTTGGTGCCGGGCTCACTGCGCGCCTTGCGCCATCGCTTGCTTGGGGGTGTCACCTTCACTCTGTACCAGTTTGGAGAAGACGACCAACCGTTTGGGAGCAGGACCAATGTAGTAAGTCGGATAGCAGGTGATCAGCGTGAGCTGGGGATCAACAGTTTGCTTGAGGACAGCTACGTCGTCCGGCATGACAATTTTCTTGCCCGTGACCTGGTAGTGGAAGACTTTCCCGCTGCGCTTGACCAGAATCTCATCGCCCTTGTTGAGCTCGTAGATATGACGGAAAAAAGTATCGCGATGAGCGGAAATGACGGCGTTCCCTGGTTCTCCGGGCGCGGCAGTGTCTTTGATGTGGCCAGGGCCTTCGTTAAGCATTTTGCGCGAGACTCCCTCCACCACGATGGCGTCGAGATTTATTTTTGGAATGACGACGCGCGTGAGCAGGTCATCCGCATTGACCTTGGGCACACCTGGCACGTTAGCGACAGCCGCCTGGTGTTCCCACTGCACTTCAAGCTTTTGCTGGCTGCGATACATGCCCCAATACTGCAAGCCCACGTAAACGAGCAGCGTCATGCCAATCACTATCAGGCAGAACGAAAGGGCTCGACGGCCGCGCCAAGCGGACGCAATCCTACCTGCCCGCAGCTTGCGGAAGAAATCCATACAAGGTTAGATGCAGCTAGTCGCCTACTTGTCCCCGCGCTTGCCCCAACGCGCTGAGATCAGGCCTCCCAGGGCCATGCCCGCGCCGATGACGGAGAGCAGCGCCGCGCCACTCTCAGAAGGCGAGCTCTGAAAAAGGATGACACACTGACTGGTGATTGGGTTCACGACCCTTGGCTGGTTTCGAGTGGGCAGCGCAAAGCCGCTTGCCGCCATCATCAACAACATTGAAAAAGTTCGGCAGATCCTTTTCATCTGACGTCGCTCACTTTCGCCCCTTCCGGTTCATTCTCGTTGGAACCAATACAAAATATAAGAATTTATGTGCCAAATTTAAGCCTCGGGACGTCCATCAAAGAATTACTCATTGAATTACTGCAATGGCCCTAACTCTCGCAGTTGATGTTGAATAGGCCGTATTCGCGAACTGATGATGAGTCTCTTTGCTCATGAGGAGAGCAATTGATGGCCCAAACTGCTGGGCATCATCCGTCCGAACTGATCTGACCAGTTAGACTATGGACTCATGCCTGGTTCACTCACACGCGGGCAACTGCTCGGCTATTTGGCACTTTGTCTCATCTGGGGCAGCACATGGCTGGCGATTCGCTTTGTTGTGCATGATGTTCCTCCTCTGGAAGCGGCAGCCGTTCGATTTTTTACCGGCGCAGTCCTGTTGCTGGCAATGGCTGCAGCACAGAAGCGTGACTGGCCTGCGAGCGGGGAAGAGTGGCAGGCCATTCTGGTGCTCAGTCTCAGCATCATGGCTGTCCCTTATGGTCTGCTTTTTTGGGCGGAGCAGTACGTCACCTCTTCCATGACGGCGGTACTCTTCTCAGCCATGCCGTTGCTGGTAGCGCTGTTTACGCCCTTGATGATGCATCGAACTGTGCCCAGGCGAGCGGTTTTTGCGCTCCTAATCGGCTGTGGCGGCTTGCTGCTACTTTTTCCAAGTGGCTTGAACGCAAGCGGACGGTCCCTGCTGGGTGGCTTTGCCATTCTCTTAGCGGTTGTTCTTAGCGCCTGGTCTGTCGTATATGCCAAGCGTCGGCTTCATGGTCTGGATCCTGTGGTTTCAACCGGACTGCAATTGTTTTTTGGGGCATTGGCCTTGCTATGGGCTACTTGGGCTCTTGAACCTCATCGCCATGCCATGTGGAACCGGACCGCTGTGCTGGCGATGGCGTTCCTGGTTTTGTTTGGCTCGTGTGCCGCCTTTGTCATTTACTATTGGCTGCTAAAAAAGATGCAGCCTTACCAGGTGGCCACCATCAGTTTGATCACGCCGGTGGTAGCCGTGCTGGAGGGGGCGTTGTTTGCGCAGGAGCCTATTCCATTTCTGATGGTGATCGCCATCGCAATAGTTCTTGGCTCCGTCGGAACAGTGTTGCTGGCCGGCGTCAACGAACAGAAAAATACGGACAGGATCCTGCTGGTGCAGGAATGAAGGCTGTTGCTTTTTTCTAAGTTCACAAACTGAGAACAAAGGCTATGAAGAGACTACTTGTAATCATGTTGCTGTCCACTGTGGCGCTGCTTGCTCAGCCCCCGTCGCTTCCACCGGTCTCGACTTTCTCGATTGTTGCCATTGATCCTCAGAATGGCGATCTGGGAGTGGCTGTGGCTTCGCGCTACTTCTCTGTGGGATCAGTGGTGCCGTGGGCGATGGCCAACGTGGGTGCTGTAGCCACACAGGCCAACGTCAATGTCGGCTACGGGCAGCAGGCCATTGATCTCCTGCGCCAGGGCATGATGGCGCCTGAGGTGCTGAAGAAGATCCTGGCAGACGACAAATTCGAAGGCAAAGACGGCCGGCAGGTGGCCATTGTCGATGCCAAAGGAAATATCGCTGCCTATACAGGACCGAATGCGCCGCATTGGGCCGGCGATCGCCAGGGCAAGACATGGTCCGCGCAGGGAAACATCCTGGTTGGGCCGCAGGTACCAGAAGCCATGGGCAAGGCGTTCGAATCGACGCAAGGAGAGTTGGCGGAAAGGCTCTACGCCGCTCTCAAGGCGGGCGACGCAGCCGGAGGCGATGCGCGCGGCCGCCAATCGGCTTCCATGCTGGTGGTGCGCAAGGGCGGCGGGCGCAACATCAACAACGATCGATACATTTACATCAATGTCGATGACAATCCGGATCCGTTCAAAGAACTGAGGCGGCTGCTCGACCTGAATCTGGCCTACAACTATGCCGACCAGATGTACAAGGCGCTGGAAAGCTCACCGGTTGACGTAAAGCGGGCACAGGCAGGCGCGCAGAAAGCTGCGGCCTATGCTCCCCAGAACGCCTTCATGCACATGAACCTGGCGTTCATCGATTATCTGGCGGGCGACAAACAGGCATCCCTCGATGAGTTCGGGAGGGCTCGAACTCTCAACCCTGCGCAATTCGATCGGCTTTGGAGGCAAGGCGTCAGCGACGATCCATTCAAAGCAATGGCCACTGACAAAGAGTTTGTTCAGAAGCTGTTTCCGAACGGCGTTCCGCAAGAGCAGCCAAAATGAAATCTGAAACCGAGCTGCTGGTCAACATCTCGCGTCACGGCAGAATCTAAGCTGGTGATGCCCGCCTTCTACCGAAGAGGAAGATTCCAGAGCGCGTTGGTGTGGCTGCTGGTATGTTTTCTTCTGATCTCGACTACGCCCTTGTCCGGGTACTCCGTGTTAACGCACGAGCAGATCGTTGACTTCCTGTGGCAGCCGGACATCTCGAAAATGTTGCGGGAGCGTTTTCCAGGTATCACGCGCGAACAACTGCATGAGGCGCATGCCTATGCGTACGGCGGCAGCCTGATTCAGGACATGGGCTACTATCCGGGCGGCAACAAATTCTTTAGTGACCTGGTCCATTACGTCCGCAGCGGCGACTTTGTGGCGGAGATGATCAGGGAAGCCCGCGATCCGAACGAACTGGCTTTTGCCTTGGGAGCGCTGGCGCACTGGGTTTCCGATACGAATGGCCATCCAACTATAAACAGTTGCGTTCCCAGGGAATTTCCAAAGCTGCGGAAGAAGTTCGGCGACGTCATCACGTACAGTGATGACCCTGTCTCGCATATTCAAACTGAATTTGGTTTCGATGTGCTCGAGGTCTACAAGCAGCGCTACACGTCAGACGCATATCACGGCTTTATTGGATTCAAGGTTGCCCAGCCTCTGCTGGAGCGCGCATTCTATCGCACGTACGATCTTGATCTACGGCGGGTGCTCAAGGATGAAGACCGTGCGATCGGGAGCTATCGTCACGCCATCAGCGTCTGGCTGCCGCGCTTCACCGAAGCGGCGCTCATCACCAAGAAAGATGAGCTGCGAGCCATCCCAAATTTCAACGCAAAGGCGTTTCGCTATACGTTGAAGCGCGCGGACTACGAGCGAGAATGGGGCAAGGAGTATTACCGCCCGGGTTTGTTGGCAAAGCTCCTGGCTATCATCGTCAAAATCCTGCCCAAAGTCGGTCCTTTGCGGGCCGTTGATCCCAAGCCGCCCACGCCGGCAACAGAGAAGATGTACCTCGCCAGCGTGGCACGGACGGTTGCGTCGTATCGCAAAGAACTACACCTTGCAGAAGAGCAGCGGCTGGCCTTACCGGACGACGATCTCGATACCGGACGCCCGACTCGCCCTGGGGAGTACAAGTTAGCCGACCGCGCATATGCACGTCTGCTCAAGCAACTTGTGCGTAATCGGTTTGCAGGCCTGCAACCGGAGCTGCGGCAGAATATCCTGAACTACTATCGCGACCTCAATCAACCGTTTGAGACGAAAGAACATAAATCGGATTGGAAGCACTTGCTGGAGAACCTTGACGTTTTGAAGCACCAGGCATCGGCACGCGAAGCGGTTCCGGCGGAGTAAACGGCGAGTTGCATCCTACCTGCTATCCGCGGGCTTTTCGAGCGCAGTTCTTATTCTGCTCAGCAGGCGGTCCTGGTGACCAACGGCCATGGCCTCAAAGCCATGCGACCTCCGTCATACTGCATTCTGCCCCATGGCCTCTACAATCCACCTAGGTGATTTACTCGATGTGACCCTCTTGAAGTTGTGGAACGTGCCTCCCCCGGCAGACTAATGACCCGTTGTATAGGCCGAAATGAGGACACCACGATGAATCGAAACACACCTACGAGGGGCTGGTTTTCACTAGCGATTGCGCTGCTTGTAGCGCTCGCTGCGGCCTCCACCCTGCTGGCCGAGGACAACAAAGCGGCCAAAATCGACAAAGTAACCTTCACATACGACTCGGGGAATCCCGCCCCAGTGGAAATGGACATCTTCGGGAGCGGTTTCGGAACCCGCGTGCCGCCTACAGTTCTCATTGATGGGCTGCAGCAGACCGTAACCATGTTTACAGATAATCACATTGCGATTGCGCCTGCGGGTATCTCATCCGGGGCCTACAGGCTGAAAGTGGTGAGCAATGGCCATCACAGTAATGACACTGGCGGAAGCAGCTCTGCCCAGTTTTATCTGACTATTGGCGCCGCCGGCCCCAAAGGCGATCCGGGTCCAGCCGGCGAGCAAGGTCCAGCAGGCATCCAAGGGCCTCCTGGACCGCCAGGAGCTCCGGGGCCCGCTGGCAGTGCCGGACCCGCCGGCCCGGAGGGACCCGCAGGAGCAGCAGGCCCTGCTGGCAGTCCCGGTGCGGCTGGTCCAGTCGGACCTCCAGGACCTGTTGGTCCCATGGGGCCAATGGGCTTTACCGGGCCACAGGGCCCACAGGGACCGCAAGGTGTGCCTGGTCCTACCGGACCTGCTGGGCCTGACCCCAGATTCGGAACCAACACCAACACCGCGCTCCTGGGAATCGGCCGAACCTGCTTCTTGGGTGAGATTATTCTGAGCTCCGGCCAAGTCGCCGGCGGAACCCCCGCCGACGGTCAGCTTATGCTGATTTCTCAATTCGGCCCGCTGTTTCAGGCCATCGGCACGAGGTACGGCGGCGACGGCAAGACCACCTTCCGCCTCCCCGATCTGCGTGGGGTCGCGCCGAACGGTCTCACATATTCCATTTGCACATCCGGAAATCAGGCTGTGCCGTAATTAGGTCCACGTAATTCGTTCGAGAAAAGGCCCGCTTTCGCCAGCGGGCCTGTTTCATTTGCTTGATAACAAAGCGAATGGATTCTCACGCTGCAATGTCCAACTGCGTCAGCCCACTCTTGTCTTCATCCTGCTGTATTTTGCCTTTACGAGTCTCTTTGGCCAGCTCGCAGTTCAGTTCGGCGCCCAGGAGCATGATGAAGCCATTCCAATACAGCCACACCATCAGCGCCACCACTGCTCCCAAAGCGCCGTAGGTTTTGCTGAAGTGGGCAAAGCTGCGGAAGTAAACGCCAAGCACATAGGAAAGTGCAACCCAGCAGGAGACTGAGATCAGCGCTCCGGGAAGAGTGTTCCAGAAACGTTGCCTCACATTCGGTGCAATGAAATACAGAAACTCCACCGCGAGCACGGTAAAGCCGAACGAGACGGCCCAATGGATGTACGGCCACGCCGCGGCAAACATCCATGAGAGTTTATGATGCTCGGCTAACTTTTTCCCGAACTCGGGACCGACAACCATTACGGCAAAAGCTATGAGGAACAACACGCCGACAAGAAGGGTCAGTCCGATTGCCAGCGGCCTGGTTACCCAGAAGGGTCTCCCCTCTTCAACTTCATAGGCAATGTCCAATGCTTCGATGGCGGAGGCGAAGCCGCCCGATGCAGACCACAGCGTCCCAAGTATGCCAAAGGACAGCAGTGTCGCGCGGTTAGGCACAATCACGTGGTCTACAAAGTAGCGGACAATCTTCATGCTGTCCGGTGGAACAACACCGCCGACCAGGTTCACAACCTGATTCAGTAGATCGTTGATCGGCAGGTAGGACACAACCGCCGAAAGCAGGACCAGAGCAGGGAACAGCGCCAGGACAAAGTAGTAGGCCATGGCGGCGGCCATCTGAAATGTGTGCTTCCGCGACACACCCTCCACGGTTCGCCACAGCGCGGCTCTCACTCCGCGCACCGTCAATCCTTTGCGCGTCAAGGCCATCATAGATTCGATGCGCAACCGAAGACTCAGGTGAGCCGGAGCGGCCGCTAGCTGCTAGCCGCTTTGTCTCGCCTCATCCCGAGCGCCGCCAATGATGAGCGTTTTTGAATGAGAGACCCGGTAACTGCGATTCGGCTTACTGTGCTGGATCGTGAGGGTCCGGCTGTGATTGCGTTTACGTAAGTAACGCTTCTTTTCGCAAGATGAAGGCTTTGCATCTCACCAGGATTCCGCGTCCTTGTGCTAGTAGCTACGAGCCAGCCGCTAGTATTTCACTATCGCCGCAAACGATTTCGGGTCCAGACTTGCTCCGCCCACCAGCGCGCCGTCAATCTCCGTCTGGGACATCAGCGCCTTCGCGTTCTCCGGCTTCACGCTTCCGCCGTACAAAATGCGCATCTGCGCGGCCACGCCATCGCCGAAAGCCTTGGCCGCCTCCGTACGAATCACCTGGTGTGCTTCTACGGCAAGCTCGGGCGTGGCCGTCTTTCCTGTGCCAATCGCCCATACGGGCTCATAAGCCACAATGATGGGAGCCGCTTCCGCGCCGGAGATCTCACGGAAAGCCACGCTGCACTGCCGGCGCAAAACTTCATCCGTCAGTCCAGCTTCGCGCTCCTGGATCACCTCTCCTACGCACACGATTGGTTTCAAACCAGCCGCGAGAGCAGCGCGTAATTTCCGATTTACCGTGGCATCAGTCTCGCCAAAGTACTGCCTGCGCTCGGAGTGGCCGATGATCACATGTGTGCAGCCTGCTGCCGCGAGCATCCCGGCGGAAATCGCGCCCGTGTACGCGCCTTCAGTTTCCCAGAACATGTCCTGCCCGCCCACGCCAATGTCGCTGCCCTTCACGGCTTCAACCATAGCCGGAATATCAACGAATGGCGGGCACAAGACAATCTCGTCGCGCGTGTGTCCTTTGGCCAGCGGCAGGAAGCCGACCACAAACTCCCGTGCCTGCTGCGGTGTTTTGTACATCTTCCAGTTGGCAGTGATCAATTTCTTTCTCATGGAATGGCTTCGGTCTTGACGTGCAAGTGCGGAAACACTGATTCCAGTTTCTGCGCGGCCCGTGCGTACGCGGAGAATGTGACGGGATCAAACAGTACAAAGCGGGTCAGTAGCAGCCGATGCGGCGCATGCAAATGCTCCACCACGGTACGCAGGGCAATAGCGGCCGCATCTTCAACCGGATATCCGAAGGCTCCCGTGGAGATGGAAGGGAAGCTTATGCTGCTGCAGTGCAACCGGTGGGCTTCCTCCATGCAATGGCAATAGCAGCTCTCCAAGACCTGTGGCTCGTTGCGCTTGCCGCCCTGCCAGACCGGACCCACTGTGTGGATCACATATCGGACTTTCAGATTGCCGCCGGAAGTGCTCACCGCTTGTCCCGCCGGCAACGGCCCGCGAAGGTCGCGTACACGGCGGCATTGCGCCAGCAGTTGCGGCCCGGCTGCGCGATGGATGGCTCCATCCACGCCTCCGCCGCCCAGCAGCGAAGAGTTGGCTGCATTCACAATCGCATCCGTTTCTTCTTCAACGATGTTCCCTTGCACCAGCTCAAGGCTGGCGTGATCGTTGATTCGGTACCGCGAATGTGCTGCCATGTTCTATTTGTTGCTGAGCGCTTCCACTCCGGGCAGCGTCTTGCCTTCAAGAAACTCCAGCGAAGCGCCGCCTCCGGTGGAGATATGCGTAATCTTGTCCGCCACGCCGGACTGATGGATAGCGGCCACAGAGTCGCCTCCGCCCACTATCGAAGTTGCCTTGGAGTTCGCGATGGCCTCCGCGATTTTCATGGTTCCCTTGGCAAAAGGCGCTATCTCAAAAACGCCCATGGGGCCGTTCCATACAATCGTCTTTGCACCAGCAATTTCTTTGGAAAACGCAGTCACCGTTTCCGGTCCAATGTCCAGTCCCATGCGACCCTCGGGAATCCCCGCATCGGTGCTGACAGTGTGAGTTGCCGCAGCGCCGTCCATTTTCTCCGCCACAACGTGGTCGAAAGGCAGAATCAGGCGAACATTCCTGCGCTGTGCCTCGGACAGAAGCTCTTTTGCCAACTCAAGTTTGTCTTCTTCCACCAGTGATTTGCCCACCTTCTTGCCCTGGGCCTTAAGGAAGGTGTACGCCATCGCTCCGCCAATCAGCAGAGCATTTACTTTGGTGAGAAGATTACGAATTACATCAATCTTGTCGGAAACTTTCGCGCCTCCGATGACCGCTACAAAGGGCTTTTCTGGGTCCGCCACTGCTTTGCCCAGGTATTCGAGCTCTTTTTGCATTAACAGTCCGGCAGCCGCTTTGTCGACAAACTTCGTGATTCCCGCCGTGGAAGCGTGCGCGCGATGCGCCGTGCCGAAAGCGTCATTCACATAAACGTCCGCCAAAGCCGCCAGAGAGCGCGAAAATTTCTCGTCATTGGCTTCTTCCTCCGGATGAAAGCGCAGATTCTCAAGCAGCAAGGTCTGGCCTTTCTCCAGCCTGTTGGCCATCTCTTCCGCCGCCAACCCGATGCAGTCGGGCGCAAAGCCCACGTTGCAGCTCCGACCCAAATTCTGGTCGAGCAGAATTCGCAGCCGCTCCGCCGCTGGTTTCAGGCTCATCTTGGCGTTGAACTTTCCTTTAGGACGGCCCAGGTGGGATGCCAGGATCAGGCGCGCTCCCTTGCGCAGAGCGTATTCGATTGTGGGCAGAGTCTCCCTGATTCGGGTGTCGTCGGTCACTCGACCGTCGTCCGAGAGCGGGACATTGAAGTCCACTCGCATGAAGACGCGCTGACCATCCAGATAAAGGTCTTGTATCGTGAGCTTGGCCGTTTCTACAGTTACATTTGCCATACCTACAAGCCTTTCTTCGCCAGGAACTGAATCAAATCGCGCACGCGGCAGGAATACCCCCACTCATTGTCATACCAGGAAATCACCTTGACGCAGTTGCCGCCGACCACCCGGGTGAGGGAAGAGTCTACAATCGACGACCGCTCGTCGCCCCGATAATCTACTGAAACCAGCTCGGCCGTCTCGTAGCCGAGAATGCCTTTCATCGCGCCCGTGGAAGCCGATAGCAAAGCCTTATTCACCTCATCGACAGTTGTGCTCTTTTCCACGAATGCCACCAGGTCCACTACCGAGACATTTGGCGTGGGCACGCGCATGGCGAAACCATCCAGTTTGCCTTTGAGCTCGGGAATCACCAGATGTAGTGCTTTGGCGGCTCCTGTGGACGTCGGGATCATGGAAAGGGCCGCGGCCCGGGCGCGCCGCAGGTCCTTATGGGGAAAGTCGAGGATGACCTGGTCATTCGTGTACGAATGAATCGTGGTCATCGTGCCGGTTTTGATCGTGAACGTGTCATGGATAACCTTGGCCACGGGGGCGAGGCAGTTGGTGGTGCATGACGCATTCGAGATCACATTGTGCTTTGCCGGATCGTACTTGTTTTCATTCACTCCCAGGACAATCGTGATGTCCTCGTTTTTGGCAGGAGCGGAAATGATGACCTTCTTCACCGTCCCACGAAGGTGCGCTTTGGCCTTTTCCGCCTCGGTGAACTTTCCTGTGGATTCCACCACCACCTGGGCGCCCATCGACTCCCAGTTCAGCGCCGCCGGGTCCTTCTCTGAGAACACGCGAATCGATCTCCCATTCACACGAATGCAATCGCTGCCTGCCTGGATGTCATGCTTAAGATTGCCCAGAATCGAGTCATACTTCAGAAGGTGTGCCAGCGTGGCCGGGCTGGTGAGGTCGTTGACAGCCACAAATTCCATGTTCGGGTCGTCGATTGCTGTGCGCAGGATGTTGCGCCCGATCCGGCCAAACCCATTGATGCCAACCTTGATTGCCATGCAGAAATTCCTCCGCTTCCGCGACTTCAAAAGTGAGTTGATGGGAGACAGGAGACGCGCGGATGCCCGTTCTAACTCTTCAGGTTAGCAAACAAACTTTAATGGGTGCAACGCTGTGGGCTCTGCGATACGGCGGACAACAATCCGACCGCCGTCGCGCACGGTTGAATGCCGGCGATGAGTGAACTCTAGAATGAAAATCGTGCCGCGGGACCCGCTTTCCCGCGGCATTCGTGATACCCGCTGTACTACGAACAAAGGAGGCGCCTTACAGTTTTGCTCGTTTCGCATGCGGCCCGATCACCGCCCCCGCCTGGACTCGCGACCGTAACCTTTATGCTCCAAATGAATGACGACTCCCGGCGCAGCTTCGCGGCTGGTTCCGCACTTGTTCTTTGGAGGCCTCTGCCGAACTGGCCTTTGTTGCTGTGCTGTGAGTCCCCTGGGTTTCCCATTTGCGGCCGGCAGGCTCCGGCCAGAGCCGGCACGCACTTGAACTAATTGTCGTTCGTACTGCGCTTCTTCTCGTTCGTACTGCGTTTCGTTACGCATGATGGGCGCACGTTGATCCACTGTGTTGTTTCAAGTGCGCTCCAGAGGGGAGTTCACCCAGGCCTTGGGCAGGAACAAATCGAGCCGGCAAGTCCTTCACAGCGGCGGCAGCGCAAGTCCCATGCTGCGCGCTTCCTGACGAACCCATTCATGCCACGAGCAGGAACAAAACTCTGCCGGGACTGACGAAGTGGCTTGGGGGAGGGTTGCGTCGCGAATTATAGCAACTTACCTTACGACTGCAATAGAAAAAGTAGTTCTAAGCCTGAGTCTGCCTTGGGATTGCTGCCCTGCAGGCATCTGAGCGGCCCAGTTGCGCCTGGACATCGTACCGGATTGTAAAATAGCCTGAAGTTGCAACTTGTTACATTCGTGTGTTACACACGAGTCATGCGCAACTGGATGCGCGAGCGCATGAGGCGCCGTAAAAAAAAGACCGAAAATGAAACCGAGGCTACAGGCAAAGTAGGCCAGCAAAAGCCGCCTGTTGACGAGCACCACCCTGAGCCAATTGTTCCTGCATACGAGGAGACCGAGCCCGAGTCCCAGTCGTCCACCTTTGAAGCTGCGCCACCCAGGTCAGCAGCAGAAGAGAGCCGCTTAGAAACTGAAATTCAGCCGGATCAGCCTTCGCTACCGGCGCCCGAACAGCGGCCAATTCAAGCCGTCAAGGGCACGAGGCCGCCCAAAGGCGTTGTTGTGCTGGCCATTGGATTGCCCGGATCCGGTAAGAGCACCTGGTTTCGCCGCCGCGGCGTCACCCCCCTCTCCAGCGACATGCTGCGGTCAATCCTGTTCGACGACATTACAGAACAGCGCTACCAAGGTCTGGTTTTTTCCACACTGCGCTCCCTCCTGCGCGCCCGCTTAATCGCGCGTATGCCCTGGAATTATGTTGACGCCAGCAATCTCTCGGCGCACGAGCGACGACAGTGGATCAAGATGGCTAAAGGCTTTGGATATGAGGTACATGCAGTATTTTTTGATGTACCACTTGAGGTTTGCCTGGAACGAAACCGCCGCCGGGACCGGCAGGTGAAGGAGGAAGTGGTTCAGCGCTTGGCTACCAAACTCAAGCCTCCTGCCTTTGAAGAGGGATTTGGCAAGATCACAGTTGTGCGCGTAAAAAAGTCCACCGGCCAGGAAGCCGCCGAAGATTAACGGGCTGTCATCTGAAAGACCCACTTATGGCTAAGCCAAAACGCCACCTGCGAGCGCGCGGCTTCGCTTCATCCCCTCGCAAAATGCAGCAAGCCAAAGATATACAGCCAGAGCACTCCCATGAAGTGCCAATACCAGCTTGTTACTTCCACAATGAGTTGGCGCGACTCGAACCTATGCGCCATCCATGTTCCACCAGCAGCAAAAATCAAAGCTATCAGTCCGCCTGCCAGATGGACCGCGTGCGCTCCCGTCAGGACAAAGAAAAATGAGCTGCTCGGGTTAGCTCGGGTAAACAGACCCTGCAAGCTGAGTTTATTCCATACCAGCACCTGCCCTGCGAGGAACCCAAACGCCAGGAACAGCGTAATACCAAGCCATGGCAGATCACCTCTCCTGTGCGGAGGTTGGATTCCGAGGCTGTGAAACTCGGAGTCGCGCACCATCTTCCGGCGCGCCAGCTCCAAAGTGACGCTGCTCAGCAGCAGAAGCGCTGTGTTGGTCCACAACTGGGGATAGGGCAGATGAAGCGGCCGCCAGTCGCTGACGAATTCCCTCAGCCTGGGATCATAGCGTCCCATGCTTTGCCGCATCACGTACACTGCCGTCAGGCAGATAAATAAAGTTGAGACGGAGATGATGCAAAGCATCATTCCTACGCGATACCGGCGCAGCTTTTCTCTGCGAGATGGCCATCCGCCCCGTTCATTGTGGTCGCCGTCATCGCCCCCGCCGTAGCCGCGACGGTGCGGGATCTTGCCCGGCCCACCGCCTCCCAGCCTGGGCTTTCGCTCGATATCTACGTGTTCGCCGGCGATAGGCATATTAGGTCAGATGGGATTCACCCTTGTGGGGTGGCTGGTGCATTCTGCGGCTGGAAATCCGCTTCCATCCCGGGAACGCTGTATTCATACGGCCCATGGGTGACTTCAGGCTTGTTTTCGCCGAAGCCCAAAGCCGGAGTGGGTGAAGGCAGCGTCCACTCCAGGGTGGTGCAATCCCACGGATTCGGACCGGCGACTCGCCCCCTGAACATGCTCCAGAAGAAATTCACCAGGAAAAGAACCTGCCCTGCAATCGTTACCACGGCCGCGATGGTGATAAACCTTTGCAGCGGCTCCATGGCAGAGACATATTGTACGCCTGTCAGTTCCGAGTAGCGTCTCGGATGCCCGGCCGCTCCCAGCAAATGCATAGGCATGAAAATGGCATATGCGCCCAGAAATGTAATCCAGAAATGGAGGGCCCCGAGCCGCTCACTCATCATGCGGCCAAACATCTTGGGAAACCAGAAATGCGTTGCGGCAAAGACGGCGAACAGTCCCGCCATTGCCATGATCAGGTGAAAATGCGCGACCACGAAATAAGTGTCGTGCAGGTAAATGTCGAGCGAGGGCTGCGCCAGAATGGGCCCCGTCAACCCGCCCGCGATGAAAAGTGACACAAAGCCCGCGGAGAACAGAAATGGCGTGGTGAACCGGATCTTGCCGTGGTAAATCGTGCCCAGCCAGTTGAAGACTTTGATCGCCGAAGGCACAGCAATGGCCGTCGTCAGGGTAGAGAATGCAAACCCCACATAAGGGTTCATACCGCTGACGAACATATGATGGCCCCAGACCATGAAGCCGAGCGCGCCAATCGCAATCGTTGCGCCGACCATCGCCTTGTAGCCGAAGACCGGTTTGCGACTGAAGACCGACAACAGGTGCGAGGTCACGCCCATCCCTGGCAAAATGGCGATGTACACTTCCGGATGGCCGAAGAACCAGAACAGGTGCTGCCACAGCAGAGGCGAGCCGCCGCTGTGCTGCACCGCATGACCGCTCACGATCAACCCGCCCGGAACAAAGAAGTTTGTTCCTGCGTTGCGATCGAGCAGTAGTAGCAGCAATGCTGCAAGCAAGACGCTGAATGCCAGCAGGCTCAGTATTGCCGTAATGAACCAACTCCAGCAGGGAAGTGGCATGCGCAGCCAGCGCATCCCCGGGGCGCGCTGTTTTACCGTCGTGGTTACAAAATTGATCGCGCTCATCACCGTCCCGATGCAGAACAGCCCAATGCTCGTGAGCCAGAGATCCGTGCCCAATCCCTGTCCCGGTCCGGCAGCAGCAATCGCGCTCAGCGGAGGATATTGTGTCCATCCGGCAACGGATGCGCCTCCAGGCACAAAGAACGCTGAGATCAGAACAAAGAATGACACCAGCGTCGTCCAGAATCCCAGCATATTCAACCACGGGAATGCCATCTCTGACGTTCCGAGTTCAAGCGGCAGAAAGTACGTTCCAAAGCCGCTCTGCGGGACTGTCGACAGTACAAAGAACACCATCAGCGTGCCGTGGATCGTCAGATAACCCAGATAATCTTCCGGCTTGATCTCGCCCAGAAAGGGAATTACCGCCCTGGGCCAGACCAGATGAATTCGCATCAGCAGTGATAGCCCTGTTCCGACGAGCACTGCTGTCAACGACAGAAAGAAGTACTGCAACCCAATGATTTTGTGGTCTGTGCTGAAGACATAGCGCCGCAGGAAGGTTTGGCTCGCGGGGGCGGCGGTAATGGGCTGGCGTTCCTGCATGGGCTTGAAACTATTGTTGCGCTTCGCGCGCCTTCAGCCAGGCGGCGAACTGTTCTGGAGTCACCACTCGCACCAGCGCGCGCATGCGATAGTGTCCTGTGCCGCACAGCTCCGCACAGGCGATCTCGTAATTGCCAACTTTCGTCGGGTGCAGGCGCGTGACAATTGTCATGCCTGGCACCGCGTCCTGCTTAAACCGCATCGCGGGGATGAATAAGCTGTGAATGACGTCCTGTCCGCGCAGATCCAGTTCCACGTCTCGCCCAACCGGGAGCATCAAGGCCGTGGAAACAATGTCGTCGCTTCCCGCAGGATCATTCGGATCAATGCCCAGTCCATTGCCTTCGTCCGGCCTCGCGAACTTCTGTGCATCGGTCCTGCCAAAAACTCCATCCGCTCCGGGATAGCGAAAATACCACTGGAATTGCGCACCGGTCACTTCCACCTTCAGGGCCCCAGGCTCGGGCTCATGCAATTCCATCCGCGACCAAAGTTTTCCGCCGGAAAAATGAAACCAGAAAAACAGCAGAGCGATTGCTGCGGTCCACCCCAGTTCCATCCGCCAGTCGCCCAGGATGTAACTGGATTTCCGGCTTCGCGAGGAACGGAATATCAAAAGCAGCAGCAGGATCTGAGCCGCAATGAACAGACTGCCCAACAGCCAGAACGCAGTATTGAATTCATGATCC
>DATNDP010000160.1:0-2736 GCA_035553195.1 Candidatus Acidiferrales bacterium | reverse complement strand
TTCTCTGAAGTCAGGCCGAGTGGCCCTGCTGTTCGGTTCGGAGAAAGTCGGGCTTTCCAATCAGGATCTCAGCCATTGCCACTGGCTGCTGAACATTGCTACTCGGGAGGAGCATGTCTCAATGAACCTGGGGCAGGCCGTTGCTGTTTGTCTCTACGAACTGGTGCGGCGCGATGATGCGGAAACGGCCGCATCACTGTCGCCTCCGCAGGAACATGCTTCTGCAACCATGGCCGACCTGGATCGGCTTTCTGTGTTATGGATGGAAACGCTGCACGCCAGCGGCTACCTCAAGCCAGGAACAGAAGCAGCCAGCGAAGAAAAGCTGCGCCGCATGCTGCATCGCCTCAACCTGCCCGCGGAAGACGCGCAGGTCTGGCTGGGCATGATGCGCGAGATCGTCTGGAAGCTGAAGCGCTGATCGCGGACTTGATTCCGGTACAATGGAAAGAGTTCACCAGCCCAAAACCACAAAGAATGAAAGAAAAACTTTTATTTGTCATCTGCGCGCTCGTGTGTGCAACCGGTTTCATCTCTCCGCCGGTGGCGCTTTGTATTGGCCTCGCCTTTGGCCTGATCTTCATCCATCCTTATGCAAAGCCATCCCGAAAGGCTTCCAAATTCCTTTTGCAGGCCTCTGTCGTCGGCCTCGGGTTCGGCATGAATCTCCAGCAGATTATTCGCACCGGAAAACTCAGCTTCGTTTACACCTTCGCCGGTATTAGCGGGGCGCTTGTGCTCGGGTACATCCTGGGACGCGTGCTCGAGGTCCCCGGCAAATCTTCCTTTTTGATCAGCACCGGGACGGCAATTTGCGGCGGCAGCGCCATTGCCGCAGTGGCTCCCATCACGGAAGCCAGTGACGAACAGATCGCGGTTTCTCTGGGAACCGTGTTCATGCTCAATTCCGTGGCTCTGCTTCTTTTTCCGCCGCTCGGGTGCTGGCTTCATTTGTCTCAAGCGCAATTTGGCTTGTGGTCTGCGCTGGCTATCCATGACACCAGTTCAGTCGTCGGCGCTGCTGCGAAATACGGAACACTCGCGCTGGCCATTGCCACAACAGTAAAACTCGCGCGCGCGCTGTGGATTGTGCCGGTCTCTCTCGGCACAGCAATGTTCCGCAAGAGCAGTGCGAAAATCCAATGGCCCTGGTTTATCGCTTTCTTCTGCCTGGCCGCGGCCTTGAATACCTATCTGCCCGCGGCTTCCGCCTATTCCTTTTTGTTCAAGCTGGGTAGGATCGGGTTGACCGTCACTCTGTTCCTGATCGGCGCCAGCGTGTCCAGGCAGACCCTCAAACAGGTGGGCTTCCGTCCTCTGTTGCAGGGAATTTTGCTTTGGTTTGTAGTGGCGAGCATTTCACTGCTGCTGATTCTGCGCGGCGTAATTCATCTCTGAGACTAGCTTCGCTCCAGAATCACCGCCAGCCGGATCGGCCCATGCGCTCCCTGCACCAGAATCTTCTCAATATCGGCCGTGCGGCTCGATCCGCTGATCATGCAGGCAAAGGAGTTGTTCGCAAGAATCCCGTTTCTGGTTGCATTGTCAAGCGCTGTCTTCAGATCAGGCACAAGCTGATCGGTGGTGGCGAAAACGATATGACACGGCGCCACGACAGATGCTCCGCGTCCGCCGCATGCGGCACTGACGAAAATCGAGCCGGTTTGCGCCACCAGAGCTTCCGCCAACGTCACGGTAGCCTGTGCAACTTCTCTGGGCCTGCCCTGGGTGGACCAGCGAATTTCTCGCGATACGGATGCGGCTTGAACCAGAGAGCGCAAGGAGGGATGGTCCTGGACAAACATTTCGCCGTCAGGCAAGGTGCTCAGGATTGCCGCCAGTTGCTGTGCACTCTCGTCCGGATTGCTGGTAAGCGACAGCTCCATCAAATTGGCCTCGCACTCCTGCTCAAATCTCCCCAGCGAATTTTCAATTGGCGCGAAGAACGGCCGCGCCGGCGCTGGCTCATGCGGCGCCGCTACCGGCATTTGCAGGCCTGAGCGAATCCGTCTCAGGATCAGTTCGCGACTGGGATTATCTGCCGTTGCCAAGGCCTTTTCTCCATTGCTCGCGGAATGATTGTCTGGCCACCGGCAGAGTCGAGCGTTTGCGGTTCCACGCACGCAGCGGATCGAACGGTGATCCGGAAAGGCCCAGTCCATAAATGGCGCGCAGCCCCTTGCGCGTAAGCCAGCCACCCATCGCATACAACTTTGGGTTCAGCATCGCCGCGCGCCACAGACGAAATTGCAATCTCTCGCCTGTCTTGCCGTGCCCGGCTTTCATGAAATCGCGACGGTTGTGCAGGAGGTGATGATGCAAATCGATCTTCACCGGGCAAACCGTGGTGCACGCGCCGCAAAGCGAGGTTGCGTAGGAAAGGTGCTCAAACTGCCGACCGCGCAGATGCGGCGTCAGCACCGCGCCGATCGGCCCCGGATAGGTGGTTCCGTACGTGTGCCCGCCGATATGGCGGTACACCGGACAGATATTCAGGCAAGCGCCGCAGCGAATGCAATGCAGCACCTCCCGCTCTTCAGGATGGCCGAGCAGGCTGCTGCGACCGTTATCCACCAGCACTACGTGAAATTCTTCCGGGCCATCCACTTCCCCGGCGCGTCTTGCCCCGCCGACCAACGTTCCGTAGGTCGTAACCGGCTGTCCTGTGCCCGATGTTGCCAGGACGGGCCAGAGTGTCGCCAGGTTTTCGAGCCGCGGAATCACTTTTTCAATGCC
>DATNDP010000159.1:0-25205 GCA_035553195.1 Candidatus Acidiferrales bacterium | reverse complement strand
CCGACCGATTAGCCCAATGGGTTCCCGCGACAATAATCAGCGCAGCTTCGCGTATGAATGACCGGACCGAGAGAACAAAGCAGATGAGAATGCCGCCAACCGTCTGAGTGCGGCGACCAGCCAACCTCATCAATGTGAATTAAAACACGCTTGTCTCTATTCTCCCCGTGCCGCGGTCAAAATGTGACAAACCCTCGCGGTGTAGTTAGTCACGCCACTTGTATGTGGCGTTTAGGAAATAGTTGTTTCTTCAGCGACCTAGAAGATGATGGTCACCACCACAGCATCCGCAACCGGTACGTAAGTACTTATTTTTCAATGGCTTATTGGTGGAGCTAGTCGGGATCGAACCGACGACCTCATCGTTGCGAACGATGCGCTCTCCCAGCTGAGCTATAGCCCCACATTGGAAGGGAAGAACTGGAATAATTTTACCAGCGTTAGCGGGAACCGCAAAACTTGGCTGCGATTTCGCGCTGTGGCGGGCGGAAGACTCGCTTTTTTTTGGCGAATCCGAAATTTTCGTGCGAAGCGAAAAACGGCGCCTGCCAATCCCGCGCGGATCGGCAGACGCCTTCCAGGAGTGCCCGCGCCGAGCGATCCGGCGCGAGCGATTGGCTTTTCACTCACGAAGGTGAACTGCGGGACTCAACCCCCTCGCAAATGAACAGCCTGCGTTTAGGGCAACGCAAACTTATTGCGGTGCAACGCGTGATGCGATCAGCGTGTACGACGTGCCGTCAAAGAACAGCAGGCCGCGTACCCGGATCGTCGCATTGTTGGCCAGAGTGACGCCTTTGTTCTCGGCGCTGCCGGCCTGTACTGCAATTGTGGTCTGGCCTGTCAGGGACGCGAACGCTGACTGGGCATCCACCGTCAGGGTGAAGTTGCCGCCGCTGAGAGCAGAAACTGTTCCGACAAAGCCCTGTTCCTGCAGCTTGATCTTGTTGGCGGCAACCGACGTGCTTGAGTTGCCGGATTCGTTCTCACTGTCCACTTCCACCCGCTGCGCTTTGCCGATGGTGCTGGCGTCGAACGCCGGGAAGGATCCGCCGCTCATATTGCTATGGATCTTGAACTGGGTAGCGGAGGTGATGGGAACGTTAACCGTGGTCGCCGTCGCCGGAGCGTTCGCTGACGAAGTCGCCGAAACCTTGTGCGTAGTGATGGCAATGGAGGTGGCGGTGTTGGCCGCGCTGGGGCAAGCGGTCGGGACCGTACAGGTCACGCCAGTAATAATGCCTTCCACTTCTTCGCCATCGGGTGTTTCGGTTTCCGATTCGACTTTCTTCGCCAGGACAGAGCCGTCAGTCTGCGTCACCGCGTCGACGGAGACGATCATTCCGGTCGTCAGATTGCTGAAGCTGGTAATGCCGTCTTCAAACTTGGTGTTCGCATCGGTGGTGATGGTTACTGGTTGGGCCGTCTGCGCCGGTTGAATAGTGAACTTCGGCGAGGCAACGCTGGTGATCGTGCCGCGCAGATCGCCCATTTCTCCGTTGTCGTCATCCTCTCCTGCCTCTCCGGCAGGGACCGTAGACGTCGTCACGTTGAACGTCGGGGTTACGGTAGCACTGCTTCCACTTATCGTCACGGACGAAGCCAGGTCCATGTCAAAGTTGATCACGGACGCGCCAGAACCGATCGTCACCGATGGGTTGAACGTTACATTAACAGTAGTGGAGGAGAGCGTGGAAGTCAGTTTAGTTACGGCTTTGGTCGTCGGATCCACAATCACGATTTCAGGATTTGAAACCGTGAGGCTCGCTCCGGTGTATGTGCCGTTCGGAATGGTCGCCAGTGAAAGCGGCTCAAAGCTCGCCAGGTCATGCGTGAGCTCGATTTCCGTAGGCTTGGGCAGAACGCTGGGATTGCTTCCGCCGTTCAGCGTGACAGAGTTGATCGTCAGCTCAAAGGCGATGATCTGATCGTTGGGCGCATCGCCGAAATTGATGACCGTACCCGCCGCCGTTGCATTCGGTGTTTGACTGCTGCTGCCGCAACCCGTGGCTACCAGCAGGCATGCCAGCGCGACGAACACGATTGCTCCAAACAGAGCATTTGTGTGCGGCTCAAACTTGATTCTGTTGCTCGAGGCTGTAAACATTTCTGTCCCCCTTCAAGGTGTCGTTATTCTTCCAAGCCGAGGTATTCCTCGTGCTTATGAAATCTCCCGGCTAAGACGCAACCGAAAAAACTGGAATATGTCTCGCGCGGAAATGGAAGCTGACTCGGTGCTACTCACCAGTTCGCTGAGGCGGAACAGGCTGCGGCTGCCACAAACGGAACAAACTTCGCCGGAATCGGTCGAGATGAACTCGCAGTCCCTGCATAGAACGGCGTCACGCAACGGCAGAAAACTGGTTTTGTTCAGGATGTTCAAAGTGCATTTCATATCTGCACCTCCCGCAAGCCCCGTCAGCATCGCCGGTTCGTTGGGCTTTGCTCGCGAAGACTGCTATGCCAAGGATTAAAGCAGCCATGGTTCCAAAGCTCCTGACGGTGTAAACGGCTTATTGTCAGATACTTACGTTTGGATCGACAGATTGGGCTGGGTTATTAGGGAACAGGTGTGTGGTAGATGGATACAGGTGGGGTACAGCTCTAACAAAATTTTTGAAACGCAGAGAAACGGAGGAAACGGAGGGGAAACACGACTTAGAGACGTGGCATGCCACGTCTCTACCTCGGTTCTATGAAGGAGCTACCATTCTGGTGGGCGGTGGCTATCGTGCCCGCCGCCGTCTCGGCCGGTGTCAGAATCGTGGCTATCAGAGCCTGACGCCGAGCCGGAGCTACCGGAGGAATCACCGCTGCCGCCGCTGCTTCCGCTCGTGCTGCTGCCGGAGCTGTTGCTGCCGGAGTCGTGCGCTTCGCCTCCGCCATCGTGGTGCTCGTCGCCACCTGACGCGCGCAGACGCTTGACCGGATCGTCATTGTCATCGCGGTCGTGATGCTTATCGATTCTGCCGGGCCTGTCGAGGTCAGGACGCATGTCGCGGGTCGGCCGCGGCGATTCCGGACCGGCCTCAAATCCGACACGGCTGGAGTATCCGGCGCGGATCAGGACCGACTCTCCCATACCCTTGGCGGAGTCGAGCTGCACCACGCCTTCGTGAACGTCAACCTCGGTGATGCCGGTGCGATTCACTTCCACGTCAAAGCTGGTTCCACGGACAGAAATCACGGCGCTGGGAGTACCGATCTGAAAACCAGGAGCGCCGCCCAGACGCTTCTGGATCTCTGCGCGCACGTGTCCGATCATAAGCTGGAGATATCGCCATGTCCCCGGCTCCGGCGCCTTCAGCACCAGGCGGGTGTTGGAGCGCACCAGCAGATCGCTGCCGTCAGAGAGGCGAAGCAACATGCGCCCTCCGTCTTCGGTGGAGATCAGCGTTTCAGCGGGCAAGACCAGTCCGCGGCTTGGCGTGGCAAGTCCGTGGCCCGGTAATTGAATGGAAATTATGCCCTTGAAATCGGAAACAGTCGCGCCGGCAAAGGGCGCCTTCATGGGTGCATTTTGCGGTTCCTGGGCTGCGGCAAACATGGTGCAGAGCAGGACCCACAACATGGTTAGAGTGAAACGGGTTTTCATGGAGCCACCTCACTGGCTTCCCGGACACCTCGCGGCAGCACAAATGTGAACGAGGTACCCGAGGTTTCGTCACTACTTACTTCCACACGCCCGCCGTGCTGCTGGCAAATACGGCGCACAAAGCTGAGTCCCAGGCCCCAGCCGGGAATCGATTCGCTGCGTGACGGGCGGTAGAACCTTTCGAAAATCTGTTTGAGATCCGAAGCGGGAATCGCCGGGCCGGTGTTGTGGACGGAAAATTCCACTTCGTTCTCGCGTACGCTCACGCGGATCGGAACCGCAGATCCCCGCTGGCCGTACTTGATGGCATTGCTGACGAGGTTAAGCAGCGCGCCGGAAATCAGCGTCTCATCGCATACGACGTGCTCGTCTCCATCCGGGCAGTCGATCTGTACAGAGACGGTGATATGAGCAGCCGCGGCGAGGGGGCGTACCACTTTCTCCACGTGATCTGCCATAGAACGCACGCTGGCGCTGGTCATGCGCAAAGGACGCGCTCCCGCATCCAGGCGCAGAACTTCAAGATAAGTATTGATCATGGCCACGAGGCGGTTCGTCTCGCGGAAAATGGTGGCAGGAGCATCACCGCTGGCGGGCGAGTTGGGATAACGTATCAGCAGTTCCGAAAATCCCTGAATGGCGATCAGCGGCGTGCGTAGCTCATGTGTGACAAAGCTCAGCGCTTCCGAGCGGGCCTGGTCGCGCTGCCTGCGCGCGGTGATATCTTCCGCGATTAACATGACCGCCCCATCCTGCGCGAATGATGTCCAGGGAAGGGGAACCGCGTAGAGATGCCACAATTCATCACCCAGCGGCAGCTCCGTTTCCACCCACGATCCCCCGGTCTGCGCCACTGCGGCCAGTTCAGGCCAGGCGGAGTTCAGTTGCGTGAGCGCCGAGAGATTATCGGGGGAGGAAGACTGCTTGTCACAGAACTGCTTCCAGGTGGGATTGCCGAATCGAAGTTTTCCATCTTCTCCGTAGACGGCCAGGCCTTCCCGCATGCTTTCAAGCAGCGTGTGTTGAAAGGCATAGAGCGAAGAGAGTTCGGCCTGCAATTCGCTGAGCGCCGCAAGTTTCCAGTGGAGGCGCGAGGGTTTGCGGGAGGCGCCTGCCGTGACGGATTGCTCGTTTTTGAGGAGATCGGGCCGGATGGTCTGCCGAAGCTGTTGCAATCGGGCGGTGATTTCGCGATTCACCAGCAGCAGGTTCTCAAGTTGTGCGATGGGCGCCGCAAAAATTCCGGCCAGCAGGAGAGGCCCATAGAAAACAATCCGGTGCCAGTCAACAAAAATGAGGTAGCAGGCAAAGTAGCCCGCGGCGAGGGAGGCCGTCAGCAACAGCAGTCCAAAAGTGCCCGGATAACGAACCACCAGCCAGAGCGCGAGTGCTCCCGTTGCTACCAGCAGCAGAAACTGCCACGTCAGGCCGAGTCGCTGTGGGACGGTTCCGTCCAGGAGCATTTCCACCGCATTGGCGTTTACCTCGACGCCCGGCATCGGCAACTGCCCGGTAACCGGAGTAAACATGCGGTCGCTCATGTCCACAGCGCCAAAACCGATGAGCACGACTTTGTTCTTCAGTTGCGGGATGGCTTTGCCTGCGAGCAGATCAGCGGCGGACACGGTGATAAAGGGCGGCGGTTCCCCGGGGGCGATCGGACGGCGGTAATCAATGGCAAGGGGGCGCAAATCCGACCGTTCCACACCCGAACTCGAAGCGTCATGAGTTTCCAATTTGGTGAGTTGTGGATCGATGAGTTCTGCCAATCTCAGCGCGAATGCAGGACGCGGGCCATCGACGCTTGGTTCTTCGATGGGAATGCTGCGGCATAGGCCATCATCATCCACAATGGCCTGCACGTGTCCGACGCCCTTTGCCGCTTTGCCGAACAGCGGAAGCGGATCGCTCCACATGCTGCCTTGGGTAGAACCGGAGATTTTGGTTGCTAGCACCACGTTGGGCGCGGCGGCGATGGCTGCTCCAAGATCAGCATCATCGCTCGGGTCCTCCGGCTCAGGCAGCAGAATATCCAGGCCAATGGCTTTTGGTTGCTGTGCAGTTACGGCATGAAGCAGCCGCGCCAATTCGTGCCGAGCCCAGGGCCAACGTCCAACTCGGCTGAGAGCAGCGTCGTCGATCAGAACCAGCGCAACTTTGGACGAGGGTGCCTGCGCGGGCCGCAGGCGGAAATATAAGTCGCTCAATTTCATGCTCAGAGTGGTCACGGGCGACGTCATGCTGAAAGCCAGGACGAGTACGAGCAGTGACAGGTTGAGACGCACCCAGCGGCCCAAAGGCATCGCCTGTGCGTTCCGGCTTTTGCTGAACCATCTCATTGAAGTCAGTCACTGCTTCATGGGTTCTACTTGCAAATCAATGCCCAGACGCCGCGCCTTCTGGTACAGGGTCTTTCGTTCTATACCCAGAGCCCGGGCGGCTTTGGATTTGTTGCCAGCATTTTCCTGGAGCACGCGCAGGATGTGCTGGCGTTCCATGTCCTCCAGAGTCCGGGCGGCGTTCAACTCAACAGCGGGCGTAGTGCCGTTGCTGTGCGCTGCGCGGCGTTCGTGCTCCACATCGGACGCACCAATCTCACCCGACGTGCAGAAGATGGCCAGACGCTCGACCAGATTCTCCAGCTCGCGCACATTGCCGGGCCATGTTGCAGCCGAAAGCACGCGTACAGCTTCATCTGTGATCTTCACGCTGCGCTTATTTTTATGGTTCGAGCGTTTGAGGAAATGCTGCACCAGCAGTGGTATGTCTTCACGGCGTTCTTCCAGGCCAGGCAATTTGATTTCAACCACGCTGAGCCGGTAATACAGGTCCTCACGGAATTGGCCGGCCGCCATCATCTTGGTCAGATCGCGATTGCTGGCCGCCAGAATGCGCACATTCACGGGCGTGTACTTGTGCGAACCCACGCGGCGGATCTGCTGTTCCTGCACCGCGCGCAATAGGTTGACCTGAAAGCTCGGTTTTGTTTCCGAGATTTCATCGAGGAAAAGTGTCCCGCCGTGAGCGGCCTCAAACAATCCCGGACGGCTGGAATCAGCGCCCGTGAATGCCCCTTTCTCGTGTCCAAAAAGTTCGCTTTCCAGAATGTTTTCCGGCAGCGCGCCGCAGTTGACCGGCACAAACGGCATCTTCGCCCGGCTCGAGTGGTCATGAATCGCTCGTGCTACCAGCTCTTTTCCTGTACCGCTGGCGCCGAGGATCAGCACGCTGACATCGGTGGGCGCCACGCGCGCGACCGCGCGGTAGACCTCCAGCATTTTTGGAGTGCGGCCGATGATTGAGGTCTCCGGCCCTTCATCTTCGCTGCTTGCGGACTCTTCGGCAGGTTTTTGAGTAGCCTGAACTTTACGCACAACGGCCAGAAGATCATCAATCAGGAGAGGCTTTGCCAGATACTCGACCGCGCCGGAAGTCATGGATTTGGCTACTGTCTCCACGCTCATATGGGCGGTCATCATCACGCACGCGCAGTGCGGTTGCAGGACCTTGATGAGGTCGAGGACATTCAGTCCGTTCGCAGTGCCCAGGTAGAGATCAAGGAATGCCAGTTGGACAGGTTCCTGTCTGAGGAGCGCCTCGGCTGCGCCAATGTTGTTGGCGGCGAGGCACTGGTAGCCTTCCGCGGTAAGCACTGAGGAAAGAAAACTGCGCGTCGAATCATCATCATCCACGATCAGGATCCGGAAGCGCGAATTTGATTTGCCGGAAGACATTTTCATTCCATCCTTTGCGATCAGAAACGATAGCCCACGACACCGCTGACCACATCCGAACGGAAGGCCGCAGTGCTCTGGACCAGTTGGTAGTGCGAGTAGTTGGCTTCGAAATTCCAGCGCCGGTAAGAAAACTCGTTCCGCAACAGCAGCTCACCTGCGTTGGTGAATGTGCCGGCATTGATCTTTTCTCCGCCTAGATAGCCCAGGTATTCACCGTGGTAGAACTTGCCGATGTTGAAGCGAACGCCGCCCGCTCCCAGGTGGCTCCAGTACTGGTTAGGGCTGAAATAACCGTGGTCCAGCTCCTGTTGAAAATGGATATGGCGGAAAGCATAGCCGGCGCCAATGGATACTTTGCCGATTGGGAACCACTGCATGGCTTCGCCGAACTCGCGCTCGGAGCGGTTGCCGTCAGAATAATGCGTCAAATAACCGTTAGCGTTCAGAGAGAAATTTCTGGCGCTATACTCAATTCGTTCGTGCCATCCCGTCGACAGCAGATCGAAACTCGCTGCATCAAACGTGGGCAGAATGGGAAAACGCGAATAACCGCCGCTGAGAGATGCCCCTTTAAATGGATAGATTTCGAGATCACCGGCATAGAGCGCGTTGCTGACCGAGTCCGCAAAGCGCACCGCGCCGCCGGACGCGCGCGCTGCAACATAGCGGTTGAAGCGCCAGCGCAAATCTTCCCATCCTGAAACTACGGTGCGGTAAGGGACGGCGGTTTTCCACAAAGCCGTTTCATCCACGCTGGTGCGGCTGAAGAGGTTGCGCGTGATCTGATAACTCAGGGCTTGCGAGGAATACAGAGAACGGTTGCCGGAGCTGTCAGAAAAGAAAGATTCGCCGCTTTGGATGCGTCCATAATGCGACGTGCGCGTCTCCTGCACTGGTGCGGCCGATGCAGTAAGAAAATCGTTGTACTCCTGCAGGAGCAGGCTGTCAGGGTTCTGCTTTAGAGCCGCATCGAGCTGCAAACGCGCTTCCTGTCGTTTGCCTTCGAGCACCAGATTGTGGATGAGCCCAAGCGCGGCGGCTTCGTCGCCCGGGTCCTGCCGCAGCAGCTCACGGTAGATCGGGTCAGATTTGCGGTAGTCTTCGCGGTAGCCGTAAACCTGGGCAAGAGCGAGTCTGGCTTCGCGATTGGAGGGACTTCGATGTAGTACCGCATTAATCTTCGCGATCGCCTGCGCATCGTGTTTTTCGTACACCAAGATACGAGCCAACTGAAGCTCCAACTCGTCATTTTCCGGATAGGAAGCCAAGCCTGCTGTTACCAGTTGGAGCGCCAGTTTCGGCTTGCCCCGGCTCAAAGCCTGCTGGCTTTGCGCGACGATCTGTGAAATTGGCTGATTGGCCGGTTGCTGCGCCACGGCCGGCAACAGCAAGACAGCCCAGATGCCGAAGATCAAGCTGAACTTCATAGACACGTGTCCCTGCCTGTTCGCAGGCCAGCCGTCGAGAGGGGCAATTGGCATACCAACTCTGATTAGCAAAAGAGCAGGATTTCAGGAAGTAATCCAGAGCTGATTGTGTACAAAATACCCGGTGGGTGTAGCAAAAAGCAACAGAATTAGGAACTGGCGGGCTTATCAAATGGCCAGGAGCAAAAGTAATAGCTTAAGAGAAAGGCTTGCTCCGGAGCTCCGTCATAGCGAAGGCAGTAGGCGCGAGAAATTAAGTTGGGGCCCGGATTTCTCCCGGCCCCTGGAGTTTTACAGAGAAGCTCTGTGTACCACCGCGGCCAGAGTGCGATCACGCTCATAGTCACTGTGGATGGAGTCCGCAGCCTTGATGTAGCGATCGCGGAGCGGCCCCTCAAGATGATAGGCCTGGGCCACGCCGGTGAGGACGCGCGCCTTTTCGTAATCATTGCCGATGTGAGGAACGGCATCAATTACGCGGCCCAGGCTCGTATCGCTCAGCTTGTTGCGGCTGATCAACGTGGTCAGGCAGCGCGAACGCTCATAGTCCGCCTTCATCGAGTCCACCACGTTGAGGAAGTTGGTCATATCCTCCTCGCTGAACTTGTTGCCTTCCATCAGCGTGAGCAGCACGCGGGACTTTTCATAGTCTGCAGTCATGTGTGCCACATTTTCCATGACACGGTTCACTGAAGCCGCGCTGAGCGTGTTGTTCGCCATCAGCGCGATCAGACTGCGGGAGCGTTCGTAATCAGCCTTCATGGAGTCGACGACCTTCAGGTAGTTGGTCATCTGCGATTCATCAAACTTACCTTTTTCGCTCAGAGACGTAAGCAGCCGCGACTTCTCGTAATCCGCCTTCATGTTGGCTGCCGCATCCATGATCTGGTTGACCGCAGCAGGCGGGAGCTGATAACGCTGCAAGACTGCCATGAGGTCGCGCGACTTCTCGTAATCAGAATGGATGGAAGAAACGAGTTTCAGGTAGTTGGGGACGTCCTTGGCGCTGAAGGAATTCTCGCCGATCAGGGCCAGGGCGACGCGGGATTTTTCGTAGTCGCTCTTCATGGTAGCCGCAGAGTTCAAGCCCATCTCCACGTTCGCAGGTGAAATGTTCGGGCGCTTCAGCAGCTCGATCAGCACGCGCGAGTGCTCATAGTCACTCTTAAGTTTTCCGGCAGCGCTCAGGAAGGCCGTGCGCGAAGTTTCGTCCGGCAGTTCGTATTTCCCGCCCACCATCATCAGAACGCGGGCGAGCTCATAGTCACCATGGATCTGCTGCGATGACTGGTTGATAACGCGCAGAATGACAGGCGCAGGCAGTTTGGGCTGTTCAAGCAATTTGCGGAAATAAATGCTGCGCACGTAATCAGATTGCAAATTATTGATTTCGTCCAGAACCGCTGTGGGACCGCCTTTGGCCAGGATCTGCGCCACACGCGCGTCGGCGTTGAAGCCGGTGGTGCGTTCGAGCCCGAGGAGCAATCCTGCGAGCCACTGGCGCGCTGCAGCGTCAAACGGCTGTTCCTTGCCGTTGATCTTGTAAACGTATTGCAGGCCAGCAGCGCCGGGCGTGACACGGATTTGCTTGAGCGAATCGTTCATGCGCTCGTTGACTTCAAAGTAACCGCCAGACGAGATGCTCTCAATCGCATTCGAATCGGCGTTGAAACGGATGTCACCTTCCGCATGCAGGCTGAGGTCACAGTTGTCTCCAGACCACGATGCCTTCCACGTACGGCGGCCACCATCATCGTTGATCATGATGTTGTGCGTCTGCACGCGACCGCATCCATCCAGAGTCATTCCAGATGGACCAGAAGGCGCAGCGGGAGCGGCTGGCGCAGAGGGCGCGGCGGGAGCAGCAGGGGCCGCAGGCGCTGCAGGAGCGGCGGGTGCTGATTGATTGACGGATACTTCAGGAACTGAGGGTGTTTCGGGAGCTGCGGGAACTTCGGGCGCCTCAGGAGCTTCAGGAGGCTCAGGCGCGTCTGCAGCCTCCTGATCATCTTCAGAGCGCTGTGTGACTGTGGATGCAGGAGCGGGGGCAGCAGTGGCCGGAGTGGAAGCCGGGCTGGGCTTGGCGGCAGATTGCTTTTGAACATTGCTGCCTGGCGTGCTCGCCTGCTGGGCCGGCCCCATGGCAGCAAGCGGAAGGACAATGGCGAGAGTTAAACCGCCGACCAGCCCCGCAGTGGTACGCGAAACCGACCCACGGCGCAACGCGGGATCAAGTACAGCAAGAATGCGGCCCTCAAGCTGAGAATGGCGAGCCATGGCCAGCGCGGAACGCAACTCCGGCTGGTGCAGGCTGGAAACTATATCCAGCAGCTCATGTGCGTAGTCGGAGGCCTTTGTCCCCGACGCCAGCACGGTGTCATCGCATGCGCGCTCGCGATAGGCGCGCATGGAACGGGCTATGAGCCAGACCAGCGGGTTCCACCAGTACAGCGCGGCGGCAAAATCAACCAGCAAATGCGTGAATGCATCCAGCCGCTTAATATGTGCCAGCTCGTGGCGCAGCACCGCTTCACGACGGATTGGCGACCACTCGCAATGCTCAGGCGGCAGCACAACCACGGGATAGAAAATGCCGGTAGTGAGGGGAATTGCGGTATCGGCGCTTACTAAAAGGCCCACGTGGCGCGTGATGCCCATAGCGCCTGAGATGGCGCGCACCTGTGCATTCCACCCTGAATCAGCAAGGAGCGATGCGCGACGAACCAGCCAGCGCACTCGCGAACGACTGCCCATAGAGCGCAGCAGGAAAATTGCCGTTCCCACTATCCACACGATTCCGAGCAATAGCGGCCAGGAGACAGCTTTGGGATGAGGCTGTGCGGCGGGAGTTACTGGCGGTTGAACCGGGTTCGGCTCGGGAGCGGAAACAATCGTCGCCGATTGATCTCTTTGGGCATGGGAATTACTGCGGGCTGGCCGCGCGGGCTCTACCCGCCTCGCCTGAAGTCGTGCGGCAATATTCGGCGACTGCGGCGCTGAACCTGACTCCGATTCCGCAGCCGGGCTTGTCGGCACGGTAGCGGGCGCTGCTGCTGCAGGAGCAGATTGTGGAAGCAGATCAGGAACTCCGCGAACATGCCACTGAGGAAGGAACGCAGAGAAGGGAAGAAGCAGCGCGGCGGCCACGGCAAACACCAGCAGCATGTGCCTTGTAGCGGCAGAGAGTCTTCTCAGCAGCAGAGCCGCGCACCAGGCCAGCAAGAAGACCACGGTCGCCTTGGCGGCTGTAGCGACGAGAATTGAGGAGATTGCGGCAAGCGTGTTCATTATCGGCCCTCCTGCTGCGCTTTCTTGATCAACTGGTTCAGGTACTGCTTTTCTTTCGGCGAGAGTTTGCTATCGGACATCTCCAGCAATGCGGCCACGGCCCTCTCAGGAGAGCCGCCGAAAAAGGTCTTTACCAGATGGTCCAGCGCTGAAGCGCGAACCCGGCTCGTGTCCTCCACAGGCATATAGACGTACTTCAGGCCTTCTTGTTCGTGCCGAAGATAACCTTTATCTTCCAAAAAGCCGAGCATGGCGCGTACGGCCGAGTAGCTGGGAGGGTCAGGCAATTCGGCGAGCACCTCGCTAACCGAAGCTTTGCCGAACCTGTAGATCACGTCCATGATCTGGCGTTCCCGGCGTCCGAGCTGAAGATGGTTTTCACTAGTCATGTTTGAAAGTTCCGGGGCTGCGTGCTAACTCACTAGCACATGCTAATCGATTAGCAGGATTTGTCAAGGGGGTGCTGCAAATTATTTTGTGCCAATCGAGCAGTGTTAGTTTCGTGGCGCGGGTGCCGGCCCGGGAGGCAGGATCTCCGGTTCGCCTTCTTTGTTGCGCGAAAGCTGGCGAGTGACAAAGAAAACGGCGGTGGTCCAGGTGGGAAACAAGTCCATGCCGGGCACGGCTTCAGCCAGCAGAGTGGGAAGGAAGGCCCAATGCCAGCCGAGCAGTCGGATGAGCACCACGGCCACTACCAGGTCGAGGACATCGTCGGCGGGTGAGAGCCCGCCCGCAGCGAACACGGGCAAGGCGAGAATCTGCAACGCATCAGCGCAAATAGCGACGGCCCACGCCAGGCGCAACTCCGGCGTCTTCAGGCTTTTGAGAAAGTCCCACATGTGCCTACTACAAGAATACTCTTTTCCTGCAATGCGCAGGGAGATCGCAGGGTTGGCTACCCTACTTTGCGTTCGCTTTCCAGCACCTCATCGAGGGCGCCGGAGAGAACGCCGGCACGGCGGTTGTATTCCCCGGCCAGCAGGTCATACTTCTTCTTGAGAATATGGTATTCGTCGGCGATATTGAGTGCGGCAAGCACCGCCAGACGCAAGGAGTCCACAGTGGAAGTCTGCTCCGCCACCGTGCGCATCTTGGAATCGACGAACTCGGCCAGACGAGTGATGTACTCCGTATCCACGCCGCGAAGGTTATAGACCTGATCGTAAATTTCAACTTTGATTGGCGCTGCTGCTGCGGTCTGAGATGCCAAGGTGCTCTCCTTCACGGTAGTTCTGTTGAGATGATTATCGTCTGCCGCTACTCAGGGTCAAGAAAATTATTCTCCTGTCCTCACGGAAGAGCGAAGCGTCAAGACTGGCGTTCTACTACGACCGCCGTCCCATAGGCGAGCACCTCAGTGACGCCCTGCATCACCTCAGTGGCGTCATACTGGACACCCACAACTGCATTGGCGCCAAGTTGTTCGGCGTGCTGCAGCATGAGATCGAAGGAGTCATTCCTGGTTTTTTCACAGAGTTCCGTCAGCAGGCTGATGTTCCCACCGACGAGAGTTTGCAGGCTTGCGCCAATGGTCCCAAACACCGAGCGGGAACGAACAATGATTCCGCGAACAACTCCGAGCGTCCGCGTGACGCGGTAGCCATAGAGTTCAAAGGTTGTGGACGTCATGTTGTGGGCAATCAACGCGCTGGCCTCCTCACGAGCTGAGTCTCAGAACAATGTTCTCAGGCCTGCTCGACCAGTGTGTCAATTTGCTTGAGCATTTTTTCCACGCGTCCGCGCACCTCTTCCCGCTCCTTGCGCAAAGAGATTACCTCAGCGCGCACCACCTCCAGCTCTTCTTCGCGCTGTTCAAGCTGGTCGCGCAGGCGGTTAGCGTCGCGTTCAGCGGCGGCTTTGGCTTCGCGCGCCGATTTCAGCAGCTCAATAGCTTTATAGATCTTTTCTTCCAGCGCGGGGAAATCCTCGCCCGCAGATTTTTCATCGCCCGGTTCGACCGCTCGCATTGCTGTTAACGACATAGACTCACCCACTTTTCCAGGATGAGCGCAGTATAAATCAGCGAGCTGTGGAAATGAGGGTTTAGTCCGTGAAAGAGGTTTGCAATCTCGGCAATCGGGTGATCCGGTGATCGGGTGAGCGAAACCATCGCTCCGTTGCCGCGATCACCCGATCTCCCGATCACCTGATCACCTGATGTTCTTACGCCGCTCTCTCGTCCAACAGTTCGCGCTGATGCGGTTCGCCGGTGCCGGCGAAATCAGTGAGGCCGGTGACAGCGGCCATGGCAAGGCCCTGCATACGGAAGAAGGTGGATTCGTTTTCGTCAGAAAAACGCAGCAGGTTGGGCATGCTGGAAATCATGCCAGACATCCCGAAATCAATGCGGCCGTGAGTCTCAAAGCTGATGGCATCGGTCACGCCGCCAGGATAGTCCGTCAGGATGGCGGTGAGAGTTTCCGCTCCTCCGCACACAAGGCAACTGATGGCAGCGCGTTTGTTGCGTCTCCAAAACAAGGCGGCCATGCTGAAAAAGGAAGCAGCGGTTGCGTAATCAATGATGGCGTGGACGGTGGGATTGATGACTTTGGGCATCTTGTTGGTGGCCCACTTGGTGGCCTGCTCAAGAACTGGCATACGATTTCTCCTGGATTTGCTAAAACGGCGTGCTCGCTCAGATAAAGGGATGGAAGAAAGATGGGCCTAGTTGTCCGAAACGAGCAGCTAGCAATCAATGGGAGATCGTCCATCGAAGTATCGGGGCATCGGGTCATCGGAACAGCAGGTTATACCAGCGATCGTCATCTGGTTGAATCCTGCCGGCACGGCATTTGATCGAAGCGGAGATTCAGCAGCCCTGCAAGTAATTAAGATTTTTCATGTCGGCTAGCGCTCGGCAGCAGCGCAGCAGATCCTTCGCCTTCGCCAAGAGCAGTGCATGGGGTGCGACCGCCGGGACTCTCGGCTTCGGCTCAGGATGCGTGCGCTGAATATTGAGGATGACGTGCCACGAATGACGGACGCCTACTGCCCGCCATTCTCCTGATCCTGCTTAAGCAACTTTGACCAAGCACTCCTAACGTTAACTGTTAGCAAGCTAACGGCTAAGTGCTAATTGCTAGATGCTAATGGCTAACTGCTGCCGTTCTTCGGCATCTTGTCCCACACGGCCCAGAACGCCTTCATCTGATCCGGTGTTCCCAGTGAAATACGGGCCCATGTGTCCATGGGAGGGAAGGGGCGCCCGATGAGAATTCCATTCGTCTTGAAGAAATCGATCACGGACTTGACCGGCCGGAAAGTATCCATCATGGCAAAGTTCGTCCAGGAAGGGATGGCCGGTAGTTTGCGCGATTTTGCTTCATGCAGAAAGACGGCGCGGTCGTTGGCGTTGCGCATGATGGCCATTTCGCGTTCGTCCGTATCGTTCAGCGAGGCGAGCGCGGACCGGAGCGCAAACTCATTGGCGCTGTCGTCGAGTTTCTGCTGGGCGAGCAGCTTGGCGGTTTGCGGCGAGGTCACGCCATAGCCGAGGCGCAGGCCTGCCAGGCCGTAAATTTTGGAGAAGGTGCGGGCCACGATCACGCGTTCGTCATTGACCGGCGTCGCCAGAAAAGAAATGTAGTCCGCCGAGACGGGGACAAAGTCGTGATAAGCCTCATCGATCACGACATAAACATTTTTGGGGAGATCGCGGAGGAAATTTTCCAGTGTACGGCGAGGTGTGAGGCTTGCGGTAGGGTTGTTGGGATTGCAGATATAAACCAAACCTCCGCTTTTTGCCGCTTCAGCCGCCATCACGGGAACATTGTGGGCAAAGCTTCCCGAACTGAGCGGCACCCGCACAATCGGAGCTTTAACGGCGTCGGCATAGTAGCCGATTGCCTCAAACGTCGGAGCTGCCATGACGAGCTTCCGGTCGGGGCCGGTGAAGGCAGTGGCCGCCATGCGAAGAATCTCCGTGGAACCGCAGCCGAGGACCACCTGATCTGTCCCGACATTGTGCATTTTTGCGAGCTTTTGTTTGAGCAGATCCACGCTGCGGTCGGGGTACCGATTCGCATTCTGAAACGGATTCGGAAGTCGCACGACGCCGGGGAACGGCCCGTAAGCGTTTTCATTGCTGTTGAGCAGGATGGGACCGCCAGGCTGCGGCGCACGCGGGGGCTCCGCCCAGCTCAGAAGGTCAGAAGGGAAGCCTGCAGTGGCCGCGGCAGCGGCGCCGAGCGCCGCCGTTTTGAACAGGGAACGACGAGAGATCATGCCGGGGATTTTACTCTAAAAAGAGCGCTTGCTTTAATCAGATCAACTCACGATCCCATCGCGGCATTGCTCGATCCACTGCACGTGCTCTTCAGTAAAGCGGTCCTTGTTATTGTCGAGATAATACTGGACCAGTTCGCGAACGCCTGGATGATGGAGGTGGCCGAGCCCGTGCAGGGCATAGCCCTGAACTCGCGGATCAGAGACTGAGAGAATTTGTTTCAGCGTCTCAAACACGGCTTGCAGAAGAGCTGTGGACTCAGCATCGAGTTGCGAAAGATCGGGAGTTTCAAACTGGCCCTGATGCGCCCAGAAGCCAGTGACGATGATGTGCCACCACATGTAAAAGGATTTCTGGAGTGGCTCTGCATCCTGCTCCACCACATAACTTGTAAACATTGTGCCCATGGCGCCAATGGATTGGAGGCGCTTCTCCAATGGGAGATTCGCATCCCATAGCGCGTCGCTCAGCGAAAATGAAGGGCTGAACATGGCCCAGATGCCGTGGCTGATCTGTTCGGGAGAGTACGGGCGAACCGCAGTACCGAAATCGGAGAGCAGCTCAATCATGTGATTCAGCAGTTGAGGAGCGGAGGAGGCGAAGTCGCTGAGCGCGTAGCGCGCATCGGCGTACCAGAACTGCTCGCCTTTCGGGTGATCGAAAAAGAAACGCACGAACTCATCAAAGGTAAGCCTGGCAGGATCGAGATTTGCCGGCTGGCTCATTGGTGGTCTAGGCGCGCTGCGCGCCGCCCAGTTGTTCCAGGGCCTTGATGATCTGTGTCGACCAGTGCGCCACCTCATCATCGCGCAGCGTGCGCTCGATAGAGTGGAACTCGGCCCGCAGCAGGACGGAGTATTTCCCTGCAGGCACAGACCCGCCTCGGAAAATCTCGACAGGGCGGAAGTTCTGCATGTCGGCAATGTTGAGGCCCCGCGCCGCACTCTCAATCTGCGCGAACGTGATGCTCTCCGGAAACAGGAAGGAGAAATCACGGTCCACGGCGGGGAACTTCGAGAACGGCTGATAGCGCGGCGTGCGCAAGGGAAGCGCGAACAGCCGGTCAACGTAAATCTCAGCGATGTAAATTTCCTGCTTCAATTTGCGCGCAGCCGCGACATCGGGATGCAGTTGACCGAACTGCGCGATGGTATTGCCGTCAGCGAGAGCACGGGCAGAGCGTCCGGGATGAAAGTACGAGGACGTGTGTGCATCGAAGGAGGCGTTGGGCAGCTCAAAGCCGCCGAGCAGCGTTTCAACGTCGCCCTTCAGATCAAAAAATGAATACGCCCGGCCTGAAGTGTGCACGTTGGGAGCCATGGCATTTCCCGTGGCGCCGATGCTGAAAATTCTGCGCTCTTCTGATTTGTCGCCGTTCAACTCGAAAATGTGTCCTGCTTCGAACAGGCGGACATCGTTCATTCCGCGGTTCAGGTTCCACGCCGCCATAGCCAGCATACCGGGGAGGAGTGAGGTGCGCATGGCCGACTGCTCCTCGCTCAATGGGTTGGCGAGGATGACGGGAGTTGCACTGGAGAAAGCCTGCGCTTCCGCGGGCGAGATAAAGGTCGACGAAACAGCTTCGTTGTAGCCGAGCGCCAGAAGCTCAGAGCGGACGCGGGCCTCTTTGGCGGCGTTGGGCAGTTCAACCACACCGCCGGAGAATGACGGCAGACGATTTTCAAACCTGTTGTAGCCGTGGATGCGCGCGATTTCTTCGATGAGGTCGATTTCGCGTTCCACGTCCAGGCGCCAGGTGGGCAGAGTCACCTTCCAGCCGGGGCCCCAGCCTCTACTGGCGGCCATCAGTTCTGTTATCTTCGCCGGAGCCAGACCCGTGGCTTGAGAGATACTCTCAATGGTCGCAGCCTTCTTCTCTCGCGGCAGGTTTGCGGCGCTGCGCAGCTCTTCCGGCACTTCACCGGTTATGGGCTCGGTCTGGAACCCCAGCCGGTGAAGAATCTGTTCAATGCTTTTCTCAGATATGTCCTGACCGAGATGGCGCAGCACTTCGCCACGGCGCAGCCACACACCATGGCGCAGAACATGCCCGGCAATGGCGTCCACCGGCTCGCCCTCAAGTTCGCCGCCTGCGGTTTCAAGAACCAGTTCGGCGACTCGGTTGCACGCCAGCAGAGTGGCGCCCCAGTCGGCGCCGCGTTCAAAGATGTGAGAAGCATCGGTGTGCATGCCGTGACGGCGGGCAGTCTTGCGAACGCTGACGGGATCGAACCATGCAGATTCAATCAGGATGTTTTTGGTGGCAGCGGAAATCGCGGAGTCGAGGCCACCCATGACTCCGGCTAGGGCCACGGGGCGGACCACGTCGGCAATGACGAGGTCTTCGGCGTCGAGCTTGCGTTCGATGCCGTCGAGCGTGGTGAGAACCTCGCCGGGACGGGCGCGGCGGACAACTATCTTGCCGCCCTCAAGCTTGTCGAGATCAAAAGCGTGCGTGGGATGGCCCATTTCCATCAACGTATAGTTGCTGGCGTCCACGGCGTTGCTGACGCCGCCGTGATCGTCAATCTTGAGGCGCTCAAGAATCGAGGCAGGAGATGGCCCGATCTTCACGTGGCGGACTACCCGCGCGGTGTATCGTTTGCAGCCCTCAGGATCTTCGATTTCGATAGGGAAGGACTTTGCCGCGGGTTTGGGATTGGGCAGCGTCGGCTTGATCGGCTTCAGATCAATGTTGTAGATGGCGGAGCATTCGCGAGCCACACCGTAGTGGCACATGGCATCGGGACGGTTGGTGCCGATCTCCATCTCGAAGAGCAGCCGGCCGTCAATCTCTTTGACAGACTCCACCGCGATGCCGGCGAGGGTGAGATCGTCGGCGAGCTGGCGCTCTTGGACCGTGATGTTGACGAACTCACGCAGCCATTGTGGATCAATGCGCATTAATTCTCACCATGGAGGCACGGAGACGCGGAGAAAAGCAGGAGAGATGCATGAGACACAATCATTGCCTCCGCTTCCTCCGTTCCTCTGTGTTTCAAAGATGTTGTTCGGTTAGGAATCACGCGAACTGCTCCAGGAAACGCACATCGCCCTGATAGAAGAGCTGGATGTCATCGATTCCGTACTTCAACATCGTGATCCGCTCTACGCCCATGCCAAAAGCGAAGCCACTAATCTTGTCCGGGTTGTAGCCGTTGTGCTCGACGAACTTAAAGACATTCGGGTCCACCATGCCGCAGCCCAGCAGTTCGATCCAGCCGCTCATCTTGCACAGGCGGCAGCCCTTGCCGGCGCACTTGAAGCAGGTAATCGAGACGTCTGCGCTCGGCTCGGTGAAAGGGAAGAAGGAAGGGAAGAAGCGCGTCTTCACATTGGACCCGAACAGGGCTTTCATGGCGTGGTCAAGCGTGCCTTTGAGATCGCAGAACGTAATGTTCGTGTCCACTGCCAGTCCTTCCACCTGGTGGAAGATGGGCGAGTGCGTGGCGTCGGCCGTGTCTGCGCGATGGACTTTCCCGGGAATCACCACACGCAGCGGCGGCGGCTGCTTGAGCATGGAGCGAATCTGCACCGGCGATGTATGGGTGCGAAGCAGCAGGCGATCACGCTGCGGCTTCTTCTCCTGCCCGGCGACGAACAGCGTGTCTTGCGTGTCGCGCGCGGGATGGTTAGGCGGAAAATTCAGCGCTTCAAAGTTGTAGTAATCGGTCTCGATCTCCGGCCCTTCAGCAACGGAATAGCCCATGTTGCGGAAGACGCTTACGACTTCATTCATGGTCCGGAGCATGGGGTGCTCGGCGCCGAGCGCTTTGTGAATGCCGGGCAGGGTGATGTCGAGGCGCTCGGATTCGAGGTGAGCTTTTGATGTTTGGCCGCTTGCGCGCTGCTGCGCAGCATCAACAATCTGTTCGACCTCTGCCTTGAGCTGGTTGACACGTGCGCCCACGTCACGCTTAGAAGGGCTAGGCGCGGCTTTCAACCAGAGGTCATTTACCTGGGAGAGGATGCCGTTCTTGCGAGCCATCCAGCGGTCGCGGAAGTTTTTCCAGTCGTTCTCGCCGTTGACGGCGGCCGCCTCTTGCCGCACCGCGTCCAGCAGTTCGCGAACGGCTTTGTCGAGATTGGCCGCCGAGAAATCGTCGAGTTTGGGAACGGTGTAAGCCATCGAAAATATAACCACAAAGGAACACGAAGGAGCACAAAGGTCATGCCATAGAATCCTTCGTGAACCTTTGTGTCCTTTGTGGTTGAGAGTTTAGGCTGCTTTTTCGTTCGCGCGCTTGGCGGTTTCAGCCAAGGCCGCGAAGCCCTTCGGGTCATTCGCAGCGAGATCGGCCAGCACCTTGCGATCGAGCTCAATGCCGGATTTCTTCAGCCCGCTGATAAAGCGGTTGTAGCTGATGCCGTGGAGCTTGGCCGCGGCGCCGATGCGCACAATCCAGATGGCGCGGTACTGGCGCTTCTTCTGCTTGCGGCCGCTGTAGGCAAACTTGAGGCCGCGCTCAACCGACTCTTTGGCGGCGCGGTAGAGCTTGGATTTTGTGAGGAAATAACCGCTTGCGCGCTCCAATATCTTTTTGCGGCGCTGGCGGCGTTTGGTACCACGTTTTACGCGAGGCATGAATGCTCCTTTTGTGGACCGGATTTCCCGGCGGTTGAGCGGCTGAAGGGAAGGTTTCCCTTTTCGCGCGCTTGGTTTTCGCGTCCTGCCTCAGCGCCGGCGAAAGCGGGCGGGCTGGAATCGCGTTCCTTGTTAGCAGTCAGCACTCAGCATTTAGTTCCTGAACTGCATTGGCTAAACGTGAACTTGCGAGGCTGACTAATCACCGCATCCAGGTTGTCAGCCTTCGGCCGTAGTGTATCGGCGCTGAATGCTGACTGCTGAATGCTGAGTGCTAATAAGGAATCATCCTCGAGACCTTGGCGTGATCGGCGTCGCTGACCAGGGTTGACCCGCCCAGTTGCCGCTTGCGCTTGGTGTCTTTCGAGGTAAGGATGTGGCGCTTATAAGCCTTGTACCGCTTCACTTTCCCGGTGGCGGTTTTCTTGAACCGCTTGGCTGCGCCTTTGTGTGTTTTCAGTTTAGGCATGTCTTTTTTCCTGAGGGCTCCGCAACGCTACGCTGCTACGCCCTCGCGCTCTGCTCGTGCTAGTCGGCGCTCGCTCCGCGCTTCACCCGGCTTTCCTGAGGCCTCCGCAACGCTACGCTGCTTCGCCCTCGCGCTGTGCTCGCGCTAGTCGGCGCTCGCTCCGCGCTTCACCCCTCAACACTTAGTAATTAGCACTCAGCAATTAGCAAAACCGTACTTGACCGCGTCGACCAACTTTGGCTGGCGGCTAGTTGCTAATTGCTAGCTGCTTTTCTTACGATCCGGTCTGGGTACGGCCTGCGGGAGCAGCCTGCTGCTGGGGCTGCTGCGCCGGTTGCGTCCGCTGTTCCTGTTTTTTGCCGCCAGGTACCTGCTTGGGCGGCGCCAGGATCACGTGCATGGTATTGCCCTCCATGCGCGGGCGGAACTCAACAATTCCTTTGTCGCCTACTTCTTTCACCAGCCGGTCGAGCACTTCGCGTCCCAGGTTCTGATGGGCCATTTCACGGCCACGGAAGCGGAGGCTGGCTTTGACTTTGTCGCCTTCGCCCAGGAAGCGGAGAACGTGATTGCGTTTGGTCACGTAATCGTGCTCGTCCACGTTCACGCTGAACTTAACTTCCTTGAGGACGATCTGCTTCTGGTTCTTCTTGGCCGCGCGTTCCTTTTTTTCGTTCTCGTAGAGGAACTTGCCGTAATCCATGATGCGGCACACAGGCGGCACCGCGTTGGGCGAGATCTCCACCAGGTCAAGGTTCTGCTCTCGGGCCCTTCTGATCGCATCGTAGGGAGCCATGATTCCGAGCTGGTTGCCGTCGGCATCAATCACGCGGATTTCCCGCGCGCGGATGCGGTCATTCATGCGAATAAAGCGCTTGTCGATTCAATCCTCCTGTACCCATTCCGCCGAATGGGAGGCAAACGTTCCCTTGCAGCTTGTACTCTGGGGAATGCTGCGGAGCCTGCACGCAGCAGAGAAAATTATAGCATGGGTACACCGACGAGACTTTCATCGCTGCAGCCCGTAACTGCAACCGTTAACATCTGATTTGCCGCGCGCTGTCCAGCGATCCGGACCTGAAGATAGTTGTCGCTCAGCGCCTCAGCCCAGTTATCGCCCCCGGTCTGCAAGGTGATCACGTTAAGCGAGCGGCCGATAAAGTTCTTGCGGAAGGCAAGGTTCTTTTCCGCTGCAAGCTCGCGCAGCATGCGATTGCGTTCACGTGCCACGTTCACCGGCACCTGGTCTGCCATGGCCGCCGATGCCGTACCCGGACGCGAGGAATACGTGAACACGTGCAGATACGTGAACGGCAGATGCTCGATGAAGCTGCGGCTTTCTTCGAACAGCTCGTCCGTCTCGCCGGGGAAGCCGACCATCACGTCAGCGCCGATGGCCGCATCCGGCATGGCTTCGCGGAGTTTCCTGATCTTCTCAGCGTAATGCCAGGGACGATAGCGCCGGTGCATGCGGCGCAGTATGCCATCGCTGCCGGATTGAAGCGGCACGTGCGCGTGCTTGCAGACGCGCGGCGAGGACGCGACCAGCGAGATGAGCTCGTCAGTCCAGTCCATGGGCTCGACTGAGCTGATGCGGATCTTCTGGACGTCAGTGTGTTCCAGCAGCGCGCGCAGAAGATGCACGAAGCGCGGCTTCGAACTGGAACCCGAAAAATTGGAAGCCGAGTTGAAATCCGAATTTGGTTCGCCGCTCGACTCCAGATCGCGGCCCCACTGGCCCAGGTTGATTCCGCTGAGCACGATCTCGCGATATCCGGTGCGGACCAGTGCATTAGCTTCCGCGATCACCCGTTCCAGCTTCATGGAGCGGCTCTGGCCACGAACGCTGGGGATGATGCAGAACGAGCAGCGGTTATTGCAGCCATCCTGGACTTTGAGGTTAGGGCGCGTGCGTCCTGCGATCTCGTCCCCGGGAAAAACGGGAGCAGCAATGAGTTCCGTATGCGCGAAGATATCGCCGGTCAGGGTGAACGCAGGTGAGCTGAGCGCAAGGCGGTCAACGGCAACAAAGCTGCCGTCGCCTGTGCCCGCCACGACATCGGGCACAAGGTGTTTGTGGGAATTACCTACAACCCACGTTACGCCCGGCAATCCAGAGATCTCTTGCGGAGCCCGTTGCGCATAGCAGCCGGTGACCAGGATGCGCGCGCCGGGATTTTCGCGATGGACTTTTCTTATAGCGGCGCGTGCGTCATGATCTGCGACCGCTGTGACCGTGCAGGTGTTCAGGACTACAATATCGGCATGGGACATAGATTCAGCCCGTGCCAGCCCTCTGGAGCAGAGTTGCTGCTCAATGGCGGCGCCGTCGGCCTGGGTAGCGCGACAGCCAAAATTCTGCACGATGAATCCGGGCACTGTTCCATTATAATTGGCGTGTCTCAGGCGTGTTGTGCAGCAGCTTACAACGTGCAGAGCTGCTGCCTGCATCCAACGGAAGCGCCAGAAGCTTTGTTTTGCCGGGAGCTACCATGAAACGCCGCATACTGCTTGTCGATGATGAACTCGCCATTCTGCTCACGCTGAAAGCCGTCCTTGAGATCCACGGTTTCGATGTGGAGACCGCTGCTTCCGGGAAGGAGGCCGTTTCAAAGCTGAAGGCGGCCAGTTACCACATGGTCATCACCGACATGAAGATGGAACACGAACGCGCCGGTTACGACGTAATCCGCGCGGCCAAGCGGACTGAATACAACCCCGCTGTGGCCATCCTCACCGCTTATCCTCTGCTCGGCGGCGACTGGAAGAACGAAGGCGCGCAGTCCATGCTGGTCAAGCCCATGAATACTGACGATCTCCTGCGGCAGATCGAGGCCCTGCTTATCCAGCATGAAGACCAGAAGCACAAGACATCCGCCAGAGCCGGCAGCTCCAAAAACGGCAAAACCAACGTAGCCAAGCGGCCGGCGTAGAGCTTATCGCCCCACCAAGGCAGGCAATTTTTCCATCCCCGCTTTCAACCGCGCACAAATATCCCCTGGTCCCGTCCCATGTGGACCCAGAGAAAATTATGCAGACGCAGCAGTTGTCTTGCGTGCCTGGAAGCACTCGCGACAAAACACCGGCCGGCCCTGTGTGGGCTTGAACGGCACTGTAGTTTCGCGTTGGCACCCGGAACAGATCGCCCTGGTTTCCACCCGTTGCGTGTTACCGCCGCCCTGCGACAGGCCAAGCGACTGGGCGCGCTTGTTCTTGCAGGTCTTGCAGCGTTTTGGCTCATTTTTGAACTGCTTATCGTGGAAGAAAAGCTGTTCGCCGGCTGTGAAGATGAAGTCGGCTCCGCAATCGACACACTTCAGAACCTTATCCTGGAACTCCATGAGACTTTCCCCTTTCCAAATCACTCCAAGGAGACCAGGGAAGACACGTACCCCAAAGACCTTGAGTGATACCTACCATGGGTTCGGCCCACACGGCCCGGAATGACCGTGTTTACTGCTTAAAACTGCGGTATCTGCGGAACAGCTCTTTATAAAACCTGGACTGCTAAAAATTCGAGCGCCTAAAATAATCCGAGCCTGCCTCCCAACCTGCCTGGTTGGACAGGAGTGAGTTTTGCAGTGTCCTGATGCCAAGTCAAGGGGGAACTTTACAAAAATTCGCAAAATTCACCTATCAACTCGACCCCAAACCCACCACGCGTCTTAAATTGAGACGGCAAGGGCATCGGGTGATCTGGCGATCGGGTGATCCGGTGATCGGAAACCAGACCTACCCCAATGCACGCTGGATGCACGTAAATTCAACCACCTTCGAAGCCGGGGTTTTCACCTGTGTCCATCTGCGTTTATCAGCGGCGCTTTGCCTTTCGATCACCCGATCTCCCGATCACCGGATCACCCGATCAAAAACTCTCCC
>DATNDP010000158.1:0-5940 GCA_035553195.1 Candidatus Acidiferrales bacterium | reverse complement strand
CGAAAGCCGGGGTGCCGAGAGCTGAGGTTTGGTCTTTATTGGCTTCACAACGGCGAAGTCGGATCCGAGTAACTCTACTGCACGGTGATGTTGATCGTCTGCTTGAAGATGACTCCTGCAGCATCTTTTGCCTGAACTGTGACTCTGTGAGCACCAACTGTCATTGCTACCGTGGTATCGAGAGAGCCTCCCGTCTTGGTGAATACCGCTTTGCCGTCCAGATAAATCTGGACGAAGGAAACGGTGGTTGAGTCTCTGGTGGCGGCCACTACATGTACGGGCGAGCTGACCGTGCTGCCGTTCGCGGGCGAGCAGATGTTCACCGAAGGCGATGTGGGCCCTGCGGTACATACAACGGGCGAAGGCGACGGAGTCGGGGTCGGCGTTGGAGTTGGGGTTGGCGTTGGACTTGGCGTCGGCGTTGCAGTTGGCGTAGGAGTCGGAGTCGGTGAGGCACTGCTTACGGTGATGGTTTCAGTTTGTTTAAAGATTGTCCCCGCTGCATCCTTGGCCTGCACGGTCAGGCGATGCGCGCCTGTCGTCATGGTGACCTGCGTATCCAGGGAGCCGCCGTTTTGCGTAAACACGGCCTTGCCATCCACATAGATCTGCAGGAATGAGACAGCGCTCGAATCCGTGGTTGCGGCCACCACATGCACGGGCGACGGCACTGTGGCATTCGGCGCGGGCGTACAGATGGTCACGCTTGGCGAGGTGGTATTCAGTGTGCAGGGTCCGCCTGATGATGCCGTCAGATAGAAATTGAGCTGCGTATCCAGGCTGTCATTCACGGTCTCAGGAGTGCTGCCTGGGTTCCAGCCCGTCCCCGATGCGTTGAAGGTGTAACTGCCCGGCGCGATCGGCAGATGATACGTGCCGTCGGAAGCTGTTGTAGTGGAAGCGCCCGCGGCGCTTACGGTGACGCCTGCAATCGCAGCGCAGGTGGAACGATTGCGGACTCGTCCGCTGATGCTTCCCGCGCCGGTGGCCGGCTGCGGGTTGTGAAAAGCCAGCGCGAACTGGTGCGCTCCATCGGTTTGAAACTGGTTGAGGAACGGCGAGTAGGTCTGCACGGAGATGCTGTTCGTCGCCGGATGAAACGTTATGATCCGCAGCCAGCCATCGCCGCCGTTGGCGACCGTCTGAAAGTTGGTGAAGATCTGGTTTACGAGATTGCCGTTGTCGCCGATGTCGGTCCGATGCGAGCTGTTCCCGGCGGTAAAGTGGCCGTTCAACACCATGATCACGTTTGCGTGCTTGCGGAGTCGTCCCCACATGTCCTCGCCATCCGCGTTGGCGGGCAAGGGCATGTCCTGCGTGTCGCAGAGGTCCTCGCGCTTCCCTGTCTGCAGCAGATAGGAGTGTGTGAACACAATGGCCTGCATGGTCGAATTGTTATTCAAGATTGATTCAGCCCAACTCAGCGCCGTGCTGCGCGGCCGATACTCCAATGCGAGGAAGAGATACTGCTGGCCATCGATGGTGAGCACGCCGTAAAAGTTTTCATTGCTCCCTGTGGGAAACATGCCCTGGTAGTAGCCGTAAGTCGAGTAACGGGCTGGTCCAAATGTCTGATTGAACCCGGTCACGCTGCGACTGGTTTTCGGGTTGGCGCCATCATAGTCGTGGTTGCCTATGGCAAGCATGTACGGCACGCCGGCATTGTCCAGGAGACGCACCGCCGCATCGGCATTCGCCTGCTGCGCGGGGTCGGCGCCGTCGTTCACAATGTCCCCAACGCCGAGCACCATCTGGATGTTCAGCGCCTGCTGGTTGTTCACAATCCAACTAGTTTGCGAATCCAGGACGGAAGGGAAGAACTGAGCTTCATTCTGCGTGTCAGGCAAAACGATGATGCTGAAGTCCTGACAACGCGCTGAAGGAAGGAGGACTGTGAGAAGAGTCAAAGCGGCCAGAAGAGAGCACAACCGGCGATACAGCATAGATTCGGCCTCGAGCCAGGAAGGTGCATCGCTGGCTTCGATGTGGGGTTTCCAGAACCAGGCACTGCGAGGAAGCAAAGCGGAGCGGCCGAGGGAAGCCTGGTACGAGGAGGTTGACCCGATTTGATGCTACAGCATGGCGCATGGGGTACTTCGCTTACAGGTATGGTGCTCCTGAATGGGACAGCGTGTCGTTATATTTTTTGTAAAGTTACGGTATGGCGCATCGCGGCGCTCTGGACTGAGTCACGCGTAGTCTGCCGGTGTTGAACCTTTGAATTCTCTAACAAAAACGCCGCTTAATTCGCGGCTCAGCACGGTGGCGATGAGATTGACATACGCAGCGGCATAACGACAAACGCGGAACGCAAGGGCGCGTTCCGCGTTGAATATAGAGTTTTTTAATCTTGATCAGCAGGCCATCATGGAGTACCTAGACCGTCATTAACTCTTTCTCTTTAGCTCCGGCCATCTCTTCCATTTTCTTAATTTCAGCGTCGGTGAGCTTCTGTACTTCGTCGAGGGATTTCTTCTCGTCGTCTTCGGTGATCTTCTTTTCCTTCATTGCTTTCTTGATGGCTTCATTGCCATCACGACGAACGTTGCGGATGGCGGTGCGGTGGTCTTCAAGAATCTTATGGAGATGCTTAACCATCTCGCGGCGGCGCTCTTCGGTCAGCGGAGGAACGGGGATGCGGATCATCTTGCCGTCGTTCTGCGGGTTGAGTCCCAGCCCCGCTGAGCGGATCGCCTTCTCAATATCATTCATGATTCCGGGATCGAAGGGCTGCACCGTGAGCAACTGTGCGTCCGATGCGTGCACCTGAGCAAGCTGGTTCAGAGGCATTTCTGATCCATAAGCCGCCACGCGCACGGGATCGAGCATGTTCACGGTCGCGCGTCCAGTGCGCGCCGCCGCCAGGTTAGTGCGGAAATCCTCTACCGCCTTGTCCATGCGCGTCTTGAGCTGGGCATAAACGTCCTTGAGAGCAGGGTTCGCCGCCATCGCAGATTGGGCCATCGCAAGCCTCTGTGACTGATGTACTTAGAGTTACAAAACGTCTGATTATAGCGTGGAGGCGGTCAGAGTGCGCAAATGCTCTTCCATTGCCCGACCTCGAGCGAGATCATGCCTCTTCAGTGCCTTCGCCGAGCCGCACCTGCCCGTAGTTGAGCAGCGTCACAATGGCCACACCGCCAACAATGTTGCCCAGCGTCGCCGGAAGCAGCCACTGGAAGTAGTTGATGAAGTGAATGTGCCCGGACATCACGCCCGCGAAGATCTCACCGCTGCTGGCGATGCAATGCGAAAAATGCCCTGCTCCCACAATGAATGTAAGCAGCCATGTCACGGCAATCTGGCCGATAGTCCAGTGGCTCGCTGAAACCATCCAGGCGACCAGCGCAATCAGCCAGCCGCCGATCACGCCTTTGGCGAAGATCAGGGTAAAGTGTCCTTCAGCGGCGTGAACCCCCAGACCCGCGAGAGCGTCAGCGAAGTTCGGCGGCAACGCCCCGGTCTTCATCAGGAGCCAGCCCACAAAAACGGCTCCAACCACATTGGAGACGAAGACCACAGCCCATAAACGCAACGTGTTCAGCACATGCTTGTGCTCGTCGAGCACCAGCACCACGGGGTAGAGAGTATTTTCGGTAAATAGCTGCGCTCGTCCGATGACGACCACGATGAAACCGACTGGGTAGAAGGTAAACGCAATAAACTGCTGCACCGGCTTATCGCCGAGATAGCTGAGGGCCAGAGCCACCGCGAGCCCCGTCAGCCCCATGCTGATCCCGCCGGCAAGCCCGGAAAACATCAGCGCCGTGGTGCTTCGTGAGAGCTCCTCACGCGCATTCTGCACCACCTGCTCAAAGATCTGGTGCGCGCTGCGTCGGGTGCTCTCCTGCATATCGGTCGCAAGTGAGATGCGCCGTGTTGGTTTTGTTATGGCCCGGACGCGTTCGGATCTTTCCTGTCTCTATAACCCGTCAGGGAAGCATAAAACGATATAGAGGATGTACTCCAGCGAGGGGGCTCATTGGTAGGGCTCCTCACCTTAGCGACTCGGCGGTCTTTGCGGTTGAGGGCCAAGTCCCAAATGGCACGCGCTGTTCCTTTTATCGCCTTCGTCCCAGACAACTCTGGGCTGTTCCTTGAACTCTGTTAATTGGCGGCTGCAGGGCGCATTTCTTTCTTATGGACGACACCATCACATTGTTGTGGATCGGCACCAGCCACGAGTCCGGAGGCTTTTCATCGCTTCTCAAGAAAAGCGGATACAACCTTATCACCGCAGCCGACGTTCCTGCAGGGGTTGAAGCTGTACGCAAACACCCGGTCAGCCTCATTGTTCTCGAAAATGAGATCTCATGCATACAGGGCGAACTTGCGGCAGTCCGGTTGAAGAGCGCCGCGCCAAGAACCCCCATACTGCTGCTGTGCGAACCCCTGGATTCCGGTGCACCGCAAGCTTTCTTTGTAAATCTGATTCTCGGCCTCAAGGCGGGGCCTGAATTGTTGCTTCGCGCTGTCAGCACCCTTCTTCCACGGCAGAGCGCCAGAAAAACGGCAAGCTAGACTACGGTGGGAGTCAGACGGGGTTTGCGGACAAGCTGCCAGGTGTGCCAGAGGATTTTCAGGGTAGCCATCACGGGGATGGAAAGAAAGACCCCGATCACTCCCGCGATCTCGCCGCCGGCGAATACTCCAAACAACACCAGCAGCGGGTGCAGCTCAAGGGTGCTTCCCATAATTCGAGGCGAGGTTACGTAATCCTGAATTCCCCGCCAGACCAGCAAGAAAAGAAATAGCCAAAAGACGTGGCCGTATCCGGCTGTAAAAGCGACCACCAGCACCAGGAAACCGCCGATAATCGGGCCGACCACCGGAATGAACTCAAGCGCGCCGGCGGCGGGACCCACCGCAAATGGATAGGGCGCCTGGAAAGCCCATAAAGAAAACGTAATGACCAGCATGGCCAGAGCTGCCAGAGTCATTTGTGCGCGGATAAAGTGCCCCAGCATGGCATTCATCTCTTCTATGGTGGCAGCAACAATCTTGCGCGCGCTGTGGTCTTCCACCGAGCCGACGATGCCCTCTGCAAATTTCCGCCCATCTTTGAGGAAAAAGACCGCCAGGATGGGGACCAGCAGCAGCCACCAGGTGTTCTGGATGCTTCTGACTGCCCGAAACAAAAAATTCTGGATTGCTGTAACGATTTCTCCGCGATGCTCGCTGATGAATTCCTGCACTCGTTCGGCCGTCGCCTTGCTCCAGCCGTGTTGCGCGGCAAGCTGGCTCACCAGGTTGCCGCTGCCGATCCTTTCCATCAGCTCCGGCGCCTGATGCCGTAACCTGTTCGCTTCGTCCATCACCGTGGGACCGACGGCTACAAACAGTATGGAGAGGCCAGCCAGGAAGATGGCGTAAACCGCGGCAATGGCAGCTCCGCGCGAACCGCGGAACCACTTCTCCAGGCGCCACACCGGCGCTTCCAGCAGATAGGCGAAAAAGATGGCGAAAAGAAAGGCAATAATCGCGCGCCAGGCAGAGTAGAGAAACAGCAGTACCAGCACGAAGATAAGGGCTGTGAACAACGCCTGGGCGGTTCTTTTGTCGAAAAACCTGATCATGGAACGCCTTGCGCCGGTGCGCTTCTGTCGCCTAACCCGATTGTACAGGAGGGAAAGTTGCCCCTTAATCCCGCAGGCGCCGTTCTCTTAGAAGTACAAGGTATGCTCGAAAAAAGCGGAAATCCAGCTCTGGTTCGGTTACAATAGTTCCGCCTGCATGCCGCGCAAGAGACCCAAAATAACCTCCGACGAAGATCTCTCAAAGGACCTTTGGATTTCCCCGCGCTTTTCCCTCAAGGGGCAAAACGGGGATCGTGCCTGGGACCACCGTCAGGTTGGAAATCCAGGAAGCGCCCGTTTCCTCGAACTCGCTGATATCGCGCTGGGGATGCGCAAGCCGGAATCCAAGAAGAAAGGCACGCAT
>DATNDP010000157.1:0-10119 GCA_035553195.1 Candidatus Acidiferrales bacterium | reverse complement strand
TTTGGACTGAAGCTAACCTTCTAGCTTAGATTAGAATTAGCTAATCTCTACCGCTGTGCTCAGATAGAGCACAGCGGTTTTATTTTTCCCAAAATGGAACCGGTTCATGTACTCAGGTAACACCTACATGCAGGAAGATATTGGTCGCTCTTAAGACGGATGCTAGGCTCCTCCTCACCCGGAGTTCCGGAGACGAACTAGATAGACAGATGGTTGTCTCTTAATAGCAGATAGGATTTCGTCTCGCCGGATCCCTGGTGACCACTATAAACCGAGGAGAGAAAGTATGAGAGCAAGAGGAGTATTGCTGATGCTTGCCGCATTATTGATGACGGCGTGGGTCGGTTCGGCTTCGGCCCAGACTGTCAAAGGCACCGCAGTGATCACGGGAGGCGAAGAGTTGTTGCCAAATTGCTCGGCAGCGACGCACACCTGCACAGACGTTTGGGGCCGTAGTTCCCTCTCATTCACAGTAAATGGGGTGACTGTGAGCACGGTAAGCAGCCAAGGGTCTACCACGGCTTCAATGGCGTCAGCGCTCTGCTCACAAATGACCAGCAGCTTTCCCGTCCAGTGTACCGGCACAGCAACGAGTGGAAACTCCACCACAATGTCGCTGCAGGCAAGCTCAAACTTCCTGATCGCCACTTCCTGCCGTATCACGTTTCCAGTCAATGTAACGGGCTGCTTGTTTTCGGCATCAATTACCGGGTTTTTTAATCCTACCTATCAAATTCTATCGATAGTATATTCTCCGCCGGGAGACCGCAGCAGCAACGGTTTTGCGAACTCGAACAGCACCGGCACAACGAACTCAGTGGGAAGCAATTTTGCACAAGGGAACTCCATCACGTTTAGTGCCGGGGGCGGTCTTTTTGGTCAAAGTTCCGCGGGCGTTTCCTTTGGAGTATCCGCGGCGACAGGGAACTCGCAAGCATATTCAGTTACATATGAGAGCGGCAATGGATCTCAGTTGCTATCCGTGGCTCAGCCTATTGACCACACCCAGGATCAGTTCTTTTTGTGGCTAAATCCGCAAATGACGTTCAGCTCCCGTCCAAATCTCTCGCCAGTCTACACTGTGACTACAGTTAACAATAATCCGATGGATATCGTGAACGTCAATGCTGCTGGGCTTCAAAACCCCAGCTTGATACCCTTGTCCGTGCTACTACCGCAAACTCTTGAGCCTGGAGTGACGGCGCCGGGGCTGGCAAGTGTCTGTGCCCACCCCTTGCCTGCTGATCAATGCACTCAAGCAAACGCGTGCGGATGCGTGCCAAGCGACTTCGCCCCCATTCTGGCGCAAGATCCGCTCATCGGAGTTTCTGAACTTGTTGCCCCAAGTCAAATTGACTCCAGCCGCTTTGTCTTGGTGAACACACAGGTACTCGAAGGCCCCGAGCAAGTCGGAGCTGGCCCGGTGCTCAATAGCTTCACGGAGAGCGATTCAAGCGTAGTATCTCAGACCAATACTGAGTCCCTGCAAACAAGCACTTCGTACACGACCGGGAGCGGATTCGATATCCCATTCCTGTTCACGCTCAGCATCACTAATACTAATTCGTTCACCGTTACAACGAGTGAAAGCCAGGGAGTCCAAAATGGAAGCGCTCATAGCGCCTCAGTAACCCTTGGCTCAGACGCGGTCGGCTGCTTCGAGCATGTCGATATCTATGAGGACACCGCCTTCCACACGTTCTCTTTTGCGCTTCCGGCTGCAGCTCCGCCCGAGTGTGAACCGTAAATCATGTGCGCCTTCGAGCCGCTGTGCACTTCCGCAGCGGCTCTTTCTTTTCTCTGGCGTGGGCAGTCAAAAAGCAGGCGCGATGACTCGGCTGGCCCATCCAGCTACAATATTCGCAATGCGCAGCCGAATACTTTGTCCCTTGCTTTTGCTGGTTTTCGCGGCAAGCCTAATCGGGCAGTCTCAAGAGGTACCTGATACGCCCGCACAGCGGTCAGCACAGGCAACTCCTGCTCCTCAGGTCCATAAGCCCAAGCCGTCGCCGGAGCGGGACGCCATCATGGCCACGGGTGAGCGGCTGCTCTTCAAGTCACACGATCCCGCAAAGAGTGTGGACGAGTTTAAAAAAGTGATCAAAATGGATCCTTGGTATGGGCAAGGATACATGCTGCTCGGCCTGGCGCAGATGCAATTGCAGCATTGGGCCGACGCCCAGTGGGCCTTTGAAGAAGCCACAAAGGTAGAGCCCGGGAACGCGAAGGCCTTTGTGGGCGTGGGATCGGCGCTCAATGAGCAGCACGAGTACGCCGCAGCGCAGAAAGCGCTGGAGCACAGCCTGGAAATGGCTCCGGAATCAGCCGAGGCCCACTACGAGTTGGCGAGGACTCTGGCCGCCACCGGCAAATGGGACTTGGCGGCCCCGCACGTGCAGCGCGCGATTGCCCTCAATCCGGATTATGCCGGCCCGCACGCGCTCATGGGCAACATCTATATCCAGAATGGAAATCCTGAGGCCGCCCTCCACGAGTTCGAGGAATGTCTTCGTCTCGATCCGCAGGGGCGCTTGGCCCCGCAGGTCAGGCAGATGATCTCGCAGCTTAAGAAAGTTCTTGCCGAGCAGTAGCTACTGGGCTCTTATCAGCACCACCTGTTCCGAATCGTCGTTGAAGACGCCGCTGAAAAATTTTTTCAAATCGGGATAGTCTTTCTGAACAAAAGCGATGCCGCCCATGGCAAAGTCACGTGTCACGCTGAACGAGCTCGCACTGGCGCTACGCTGGACCCTGTAGAAGGAGTAATCCGTTTTGAGCGGCTGGTCCTGCGGCAGATTTTCAAGCTTCATATTGGAAGGAAAGCTGATCTGGACGTCATCAATGGCGTAGTAGGGATAGTTGAAATACACGGGCTGTTTGCGCTCGCCGTGCGCGAACGGCTGCGCTTGCGTGCTCTCGAAGAGGTTGCTGGGCACGAGCAGGCGCTTCCCGGTGCTGCTGGCGAATGAAGGAACATCCACTTTGAACGTCGCAGAGAGTTGCGTCGCGGGAGTGTCCCATCCGGTCGCCTGCAACTGTTCCACGACCGTGCCGGGCGGCAACATGGACTTGGCCTCATCTTCGAGCTCCTTCTTTCTGCCGGCGTCGTCGGTCCTGAATCCATTCAAGCGATGCTCCAGGGCTTCCATCCCTGCCCATCCAATTGCGATCTGGCCGTGTGCGCTGCCGTCGGGCGAGAGCGCCAGCCTGGCTACGCGTTTGCTGATCGCATCCTTGTAGCTTGCAGGTGGCGTGGCCGTAACCTCAGTTCCGCCGTTCGGAAGCTGGCGTATGCCGTGTGTGGAGGTGTGCCGCCAAGGCAGCAGGCCATAAGGACAGAAGGGTGTTCCGGGATCAAGGAACACTTCTTTGCCATCTACCACCGCGATAGCCAGCTCAGAGGTTAATTGCGAGCGGTTCGGGACGTTCACCTGAAAAAACACGCGGTCACGGTCCGCCACGTGCATGGCAAAGGCTTGAATGCCCGCGTCTCTTGCCAGCGCAATGAACGTCCGCGTGAGCTCATCCCTGTACCCTTCTTGTTTGCGCAGCACGGTTTCAATGGTGCGTTTTTGTTTGCTTTGCGAATCCAGGAGTTCGCGCAGCGTGGCGTCACTCTGATCGTAGTTCAGGTTCTTGAATTTCTGGACGTAAGCGTAGATCTTGTGCAGCTTCTGGTCGGGCGAGTCGGATGGGCTGACGATGTCCTTCAAAACTCCAGCGTCGGGCCGGCCGATGAATTTCTCAACGTCTTTGCTCCAGTACTTGCCTTCTTCCTTCCAGAACTCCTGCGGCTTCCGCATTTTGTCTGTACCGTAGTAAAAGTTGACGCTCCACTTGAGCACGCTTTCCGGCGGGGAAAAAGGTTCGGACTGAAAAGCAGGAATGTCTTTCAGCTCAAGTTCCATGCGATTGTTGGGCAGCGACTTGATCGCCGTCGACTCGGGCAATCCGATGAGAGAGTAGAAGACGCGATCATCAATCCCACCTCGCGCGGCCGCTATATACTCCCCGATGCCAGTGAGGGAAATGGGAATAAAAGCGAATTTTGCACGCTTCTGAGGAAGGTCCTCCTGCACGGTCCAGTGCGCCTCGTGCAGGAAGTCATCCCAGAACTCGGTGTACTTCCACTCGATAATGCTGCCAATTTGAACGTTGGGGAGTGTGAAAGTCTTTGCGCGGACGCTGATGCCATGCCCTTTGATGATGGTGGTATCAAACGCTTTGCCGGTGAACGGCGTGACCGTCCCATCGGGAGCGACTGTGCGCGCTCTCAGGTCACTGATGCCGTCGTTGGCTGCGTCATAAGGGATTTGCACGTCCGCGTGGCTCTTACCTTTTTCCGAGAGTACCTTGATGCGCACATAGACGTAGTGGTGCCGAGTGTTGTCGTCAGAAGTCTCTTCGTGATAAAGGATGATGGCGTCCGCGCCATTCGCCGATTCGGCGGTGATTTTCTGGTCCTCGGCGGTAATCGGAAGCCAGTCATCGAAGGCCCGTAACGGCCTGGCTGCCGCGATTACCAGCAAGAGGGCACAGAAACCCAGAGTCAAACGCAAACACCGCATAGAAAACACCCACTTTCGATCAGATCTGGTTGTGAGAAGCTGCCGGAATCTTATATCTCAGTCGCATGGCGGCGGCAATGGGGTATTCACAACTTCGGGAGAGAGCTGCGTCAATAAGAACTTTCTCAGGAAAAAATATGGCCGGCGCTGAAAGCACCGGCCGGATTGGAATGAGGAGCGTACTAGTTGATTGGGAGAAGGCCGTGATTTTTGTTTCCGGCCTGGATCCTGTCAAAAACGGCTTTCACCACGCGGTCACACCGGACAGCATGGAACTGATAAAGATCGGTAGCGCGGTCTTTGGCGCGCGAGTAGAGTTCCTTACGCAGCATGGCATGGGCGCGATGGAGGCGGGTTTTTACCACGGCCTCGGTCACGCCGAGACTGCAGGCGGTATCCGCCACGCTCATCTCTTCCACCTCGCGCAGCACGACCACAGTGCGGTAGGTTTCAGGCAGCCGTTCAATTGCCTGCTCCAGCAGTTCCCGCGCCTGCGACGTGGCAGTTGCGTCCTCCGGATTGGGGGCTGAAGATTTCATGATTGACATGGATTCTCCGTTCATGGGTAAAGCATCAAGTTCTTCCTGACGCCCGCGGCGGCGCTTGCGAGCCAGGGCTTCATGGATGGCGATCCGTGTAAGCCAGGTGGAAAAGGCCGCCTTTCCGGCAAACTGATGCAAATGTTCGTAAGCGCGAACATAAGCGTCCTGCATCACGTCCTCGGCTTCCGCGTCATCCCGCAGGATGACCCTGGAAACGCGATAGAGGCGCTGATTATAACGGCGCATCAGGATCTCAAAAAGGGCGGTTTCACCCGATAAAACCCGGGCCACCACCTCCTCATCTTTGAGCTCTGACTGGGCCGCCGCCGTGATCATTGGGCTGGTAGTCACCGCTTACCTCCGCGTACATACAAATAGAGAAACCATTACCTCTTAAGGTTACATCCATTTTGAGCCCGTTTGGGGAGGCGAAGGACGGTTTTTGCCGCCGGAAAAACCCTTAGGAACCAGTGTTATAGCACTCGCGGTATCATTTACTCCATGGCCACAAATCTTTCCCCGGCGATGGTGGAAGTCGCCGGCTTTGCGCCGGAGCAGGCCCGCTGGTATTGCCAGCAGCTTGAGCGCGGCAAGGTGCTTTTCTCCCGGGCTGTTCCCTTTGATTTTCCTAAGACAGACATTGAGTTCCTGCTCTCTCAGAAGCAGACGGGATCGCGCTTTCATAAGAATGTTTCCTATCGTCCCGCGGCCGACCTGTTGAAAGGCGATGATTCAGCGGCCAACGACCGTGAGCGCCTGCATGGCATCATGCGCGACTTCTCCAAGCAAGTCACAGCTTTCGTCACCAGATATCTGGCGCCATACGCCGGCAAGTTCAAGCTGGATTATGCCAGTTACCGTCCGCTGGAGGAGCAGGGGCGCGACCTGCCGCTGCATAAACGCAACGACCTGTTGCACGTCGATGCGTTTCCGACCCGCCCTACCAAGGGCGCCCGCATTCTGAGGGCATTCGTGAACATCAATCCTGCCGTTTCGCGGGTCTGGAACGTGGGCGAGCCCTTTCATGAATTCTTCCCGAAAGTTGCCGGAAAGAATCAATTGAACCCACCGCATCGCGGCGCCCTGGGAGCAGCCATGGCGAGCGTTGCTTCCAAGATGGGATTGCCGGTGGCCGACCGCTCGCGTTATGACGAATACATGCTTTACCTGCACGACTGGCTCAAGGAGAACGACGACTTCCAGAAGAACTCGACCAAGTTCGAGTTGCATTTTCCGCCCGGCTGCTTCTGGATGGTCTACACGGATGGTGTTCCCCACGCCGTAATGTCCGGCCGGTACGCGCTTGAGCAGACCTTCATTATTCCTGCCACCGCCCTGGTCAGCCCTGAGGCGGCGCCTCTACGCGTGCTGGAGACCGCCACCGGAATGGAAATGGCTCCTTAAGTCTCCGAAAAAAGCGGCCCCGGTCAGTAGCCGGGGCCAATTTGAGGATGGAGTCATCGGGATGAAAGAGCTTAACTACTTATCATCTGTGTCAGTGTCATGAGTTCCGGCGCCGGCATCAGCTTCCTTGTCATCGTCGTGCTTCGTGCTCTTGAAGTCCTGATGCGCTTCCTTTTCCGCAGTCTTCACGGCAGACTTGGCATCGGCGCTGGGATCCAGCTTCTGAATCGCCTTGCCCAGGCTTAGCGGGGAACTCCCCGTCATCGCAGCCTTCAGTTGATCGAACGGTATGCCGAGGTCCTTGGAAACGTGAACAGCGGCAACGAATTGGCCCAGATTCTTGAAGCCTGCCGCTGCGGCCTGCAGGTCAGTTCCAGGAGGCAGAAGGGCCTGCAGCTTGCTCGCAAGTTGCGTGTTGCGGGCGAGCTTGGCCGCGATGCTGCCATGTGAACCATGTCCGCTGCCGTGCCCTGAGCCGTGATCGTCGTTGGCTTCTTTGCCGTGATCGCCATGCCCATCGCCATTCGCGTCTGAGCCATGCACGTCGTCGCCATGCATGCTGTCGCTTCCGTGCATGCTGTCGCCGCCGTGGCCGCCGCCATGCCCATGCTGGGCAAAGACAGGCAGCGCCATGAAGGCAAGCAGGGCCGCCAGGCTGAGTGAGAATTTCAGTTTCATAGTTGTGTAACCTCCCTTACTGAAGACCTCTTCTCTTACGAACACTTGTTCCCTTTAGTAAGACCGTTTGGAGCGCAGCATCTTGCCCACGTTGAAGCGCAGATTGAAGGCAAGGCTGTTCAAGTCGAATGTGGCGCTGCGGCTGTAGCCGAGCTCAGCTCGCCACAAGGGTGTGGGCTCGAAGCCAACCCACACGTTGAAGCCGTTTTCGCGCGTGATACCGGTTCCGGTGGTCTGGGCGTTGTTGTCGAACGGATTCTTGCCTTGTCCGCCACCCTGACCGCCCTGATTCACCAGCTTGCTGAAAATTTTCTGGTTGCCAAAAGGCACAATCTGGTAACCCGAAAATCCCAGATACGTATGGCGGATGATCTGGTAATCCGCGCCTTCTTCCAGGTGCGTAATTGCACCCAGTGAGGTGAAAGGCCGCGTGGTGAAGGATGCGTCCGGCACCGTGTTGCTGAGCCCTCCGGTGAAGAATGGAGTAAAGCGGTGGAATGAGTGCGAGATGCGATTGGTAAAGTCCACGCCCGCCCGGCCGGTGCTCAGGCCTTTGCTGGTGTCACCGGTGGGTGCGGAAACGGTGAGCGAGCCTGCGTAGTCCAGGCTTGGATTGCCCGCCCTGAACGACATGCCTAGATAAGCGTCACCAATGCCGTTGTTGCTGGAACTGGCCGTGGTTGTTCCCGTGGCCGTGGTGCTGGAAGGCACGCTGGCGAAATAAAACGGCACGCCGCCATACACGCCGAAGTGCTTGTTGAAGTCCCAACCCATGGTGGAGTCAATTTTGAAAACGTGGTTGTCTGAGTTGACGGAACCCTGAAATGTTTCGTATTCCGTGAAGCCTTTCTGACTATCAACCTGCGAAAAGGCTGGAGTACACGCGGCCAGCACGGCAAGAAAAGTGAGCGCTTTAGAAAATGCTTTCATTCAATCCTCCCTCGGAACATCACTGCTGTGCATTCTTCCGTTTCGCAGGTAAATCAGCAATCTCTCCTGGTGCACGGTCAAAAGTAATCACCCTGCTGAACCGCGCGCCGAGGCAGCCAAAATAAGTGCAAAGCCAATGCCAGAACCGCGAGTATTGGATTTCAGCAACTTAGGATGGATCCTGTGGTCCGATTGGGTAATTTGTACTCAGGCCTGCGGCCATTCGATACAATGCAGGCCGGTTTTCTGAGGACACATGAAGATCAATCGAGTTGCAGTGATCATCGCGCTCTTGTGGAGTTCAACTTTGGCAACGGCACAATCACAGCCCATTGTTTTGCAGGCAGGAACGGTTTTCGACGGCAAGGGACACGTGCTGCACAAGGCGCAAATTGTTGTGCAGAACGGCAAGATCCTGCGGTTTGAACAGAACGGTCAGAGCGGTCACGCTCGCGTGACCTACAATTTGGGCCGCCTTACGGTGATGCCGGGATGGATCGACGTCCATGATCACATTACCTGGCATTTCGGCCCGAACGGCCACATGGACGATCCTAAGGAAACGCCGGAGCAGGCGACGCTGGCAATCGCAGAAAACGCCTACGCAACGCTGATGGCAGGCTTCACGACTATACAAAGCCTGGGCTCGCCCGAAGATAAAGACCTGCGCGCGGCGACTTCAAGTGGAGCGCTGCCGGGGCCGCGAATCCTTACCGCGCTGAATCCCATCACAGACGCAAAGCTCACGCCCGAACAAATCCGCGAGGCAGTGCGCAAATTGAAGGCTGATGGCGCCGACGTGGTGAAGATTTTCGCCTCCAACAGCATTCGCCAGGGTGGTACCCGCACATTGAATGATGAGCAGTTGCAGGCTGCCTGCGGCGAAGCCAAAGCGCTGGGAATGCGCAGCGTGGTGCACGCATACCGTGATGCTGTCCGCGCGTCAGCCAAAGCAGGCTGCACGGAAGTGGAGCACGGCACTTACGCCACGCAGGAAGATCTGGACGCGATGGCCGCGCACGGTACCTTTTTCGATCCGCAGGTCGGGCTGGTGATTCACAATTACCTTGAGAACAAACAGAAGTTCCTGGGCGGAGGCACCTACACGGAAGAGGGCTTCGCCAAAATGAAAGAAGTGCTACCCGTGATTGCGGAGATGTTCAAGCGCGCGCTGGCGACCAAAGGCCTGAAGATCGTCTTCGGCACAGATGCTGTGGCCGGCGCGCACGGGCGCAACGCGGAAGAATTTATTGACCGCATCCACGCCGGCCAGGACGCGATGGATGCCATGGTGGCAGCGCAGTCGCGCGCGGCCGAATCGCTGCGGATGCAAAATGAGATCGGCGCGATCGCTCCGGGAATGCAGGCGGACATTATTGCCCTCGATGGCGATCCGCTGCAGGACATTGCTGCCGTGCGGCGGGTGGTGTTCGTGATGAAGGGTGGAAGAGTGTACAAGAATGTGGCAGGACGATGACATTCAGCTTGGTCCGGGTCCCAGAGTTGTCATCCTGAGCGAAGAGCGCAGGAGCGCCAGCGACTAAGCACGAGTCGAAGGATCTATGCATTGGAGACTACATTTACTTCATGAGCAACAGATCCAAGACCATTTACACCGGCGTGACGGGCCACCTGCGAACGCGGGTTTGGGAGCACAGGAACACGATTACCAGCAGTCCGCGGCCGTAACGTCACTGATCTCATTTCGGGTAATCTTCTGGAAGGAGGCTCGGACCATGCGACTTCTTTCACTCATCCTTTTACTACTCACATTCCTGGGGCTCACGAATCGCCCCATACGGGCGGCGCAAAAACCTGAGGCCGAAACGGGCCAGAAAATATCACCGAAAAGCGGCGCGATGTCAGACCAGGACATCCAGGCGATGCGCCAGGATGTGGCGAGGATGAAAGCGCTGGTCCAGCAGATGCAGACGAATCTCGCCTTTGTGGATACCAGCCAGTCGCCGCTGAAGCACCAGTTTCAGCTTGAGATTGAA
>DATNDP010000156.1:0-6668 GCA_035553195.1 Candidatus Acidiferrales bacterium | reverse complement strand
TCCTTACGGACTGCACGGCGGCCAAGACGGCGCCGCCGGGCGCACAGAAATCATTCATCCCGACGGGGCACGCGAACAGCTTCCCGGAAAATGCAGCGTGCGCCTGAAGAAAGGCGCTCGCGTGCGGGTTGAATCTCCCGGCGGCGGCGGCTGGGGAAAGCCCTAACCACAAAGGCCACAAAGGAACACGAAGGGTTTTCATGAATTTTTCAGATCCTTTGTGATCCTTCGTGTCCTTTGTGGTTCATCGTTTTACCTCTGCGGCGTCGGCGTTGGGCTCGCTTTTTTCTTGCCGCCCAGCACGCGTCCCAGCACATCGCCCAGCGGATTCGGTGTGGGCGTTGGCTGTGCCTGCGGTTGCTGTCCCTGATTGCCTGTGACTGCGCCGTTCGGCGGCTGTTGTTGCTGTTGCGGCTGCTGCTGTGTTTGCTTCCCGATCGCACCCAGGATTCCGCTCAGCCCGCCTTGGGGCTGCTGGCCGCCCTGATTGCCGCCCTGGCTCTTGTTGCCCAGAATTTTTCCCAACACGCCTGACGTAAGCGCGCCCGGATTCTTTGACGTTGGCAGCAGGTTCTTTAGCTTCATCTGCGCCAGTTGTTCCACATCGGGCGCGACCGTCGGATGCTGGAAGGTTCCGGTAACAATCACCGGAATCACCAGCTCGCCCTGGTTGTTGGCCAGCGCCGTATTCATAAAGCCGCCCACGCCGGTTCCGCCTACCTGCTGGCTGAGCGCTTTGTTCAGCACCGCCGTCACGTGCAGGTTCAGCGACTGATTAGCCAGATTCACCAGCCCCGCCGCCGCCATGGTGCCGCCGTCAATCACGGCTTTCAAGTTGTTGGTTTGAGCCACGCCGTTTTTCACGTTGAAATTTCCGGAGAGCTGCACCAGGTTGGTAAAGTTCTGCGTTGCCGCAGGCAGGCCCGCCGCTCCCAGAAATTTGCCAACCGACGCGAGCTCATGCAGCATGTTCACATTCATCAGCCTGCCGTTCGTCAGGTTCAGGGCAAGCTGTCCGTTCAGGCTGCGTGCAATCGCATCAGCGGAAGTCGAGCTGAAGGTGGCGTTCACGTTCGAGTTGAGCAGTCCGTAGAGCGTCTGCTTCACATCAGACACGGACGAGATCAGCTTGTTGGCGTCCACCTGCTCGGTCTTCATCGCCACCGTGTACACCGGCTGCGCCGGGCGCAGATCAATGGTGATGTTGCCGTTTTCCTTGCCGTTATAGAGATCGGCCGTTATCGGATTCAGCTTCACCACGCCGCGATCCAGCGTCACATTGCTGTGCACATTGTTGAGCACCAGATCGTTGTATTTCACTGAGCCGATGGCCACCGTGCCGCCACCGGTCATCTTGTTCACAATACTTGGCTGGCCCGACGATCCCGCGTGCGTCTGTGCCGGCGATGCTGCGCGCGTCTGCGCTTCTGCCGCAGGAATGATGCGCCAGAAGTCGTGCTCCACCGCGGCGCGCTTCTGCGGCTGTGTTGCCGGCGCGGGCGCCATCAGTTGCTGCAGTTCAGCCACGTCAACCTTGTCGGCATTCAGCGTGAACTGCACCTGCGGCGCGGCAAAGTTTTTTATCGTCAGCGCGCCCGTGGCGTTCGTCTGCCCGACGGAAGCGGCAAGATTGCTGAGCTTGGCTGAGTTCTGGCTGAACGCCAGATCAGCATTGCGCACCTGGATCGGCTTGGTAAGCGACGCCATCTTCAGCGTGGCATTCTGCACCTTGCCCGTGCCGCTGAAGACGAGTGCTGACGTATTTTTCAGCGGCCCCTGCGCATGCACGTCCAGCGTGAGCAGGCCGTCGCCGGACATATCGTTCAGCGCGGAAACGCCTGCAGCTTTGCCGATGTTCAGCAGCTCGCCAATCTTTGCATTCGGCGCGCGCAGCGCCGCGTCGATCACGCTGTTCGGTTGCGTGTAGTGGCTCAGGGCAAAATTCACGTTCACCGTGGTCGAGCCCGTGGTGGCGCTGAAGTCGTTGGACTTGATCGTGTCCGGCGTCAGCGCCAGATTCACCGCGGAGATTTTTACCGGCTGTGGAATCTCTTTGCTGGTAATGACCAGGTTGTTGGCGGAGAGCTGCCCGTTCATCGCCGGTTTGTTTGCCTCGCCTTTGGCCGCGATGTCCGCGTTCACCGTACCTTTTACATCCATGCCCTGGCCAAACGCCACGCCGAAGGCTGAAGCCAGCCGCGCCGCTTCTTCAATCGACGCATCTTTGGCTGTCAGCTTCAGGTCCACCTGCATGGGCGTTGGCCTTGTGTTCAGCGTGCCCGCAATGGTGAGCGGCGTCTGCCCCAAACGCAGGTCGCCTTTGCGGATCTGGATGACGTCATTGGTGAGGTCGTCCGTCAGGTCGTAGTTCAGCGTGATGGGATAACCGACGTTTACCTTTTTGATCTGCGGGTTCGCGAGCTGAATGTTGCCGTTGGAGGTGAGCTTGCCGCCGGAATTTTTCACCGTGGCGTCGCCCGTGATCAACGCGTCAATGCCGCTCAGCGCCTGCGAGTTCAAGAATTTCTGCGCTGCCGCCACGGACACCTGGTCCAGGCTCAGCTTGCCGTCAAACGGCGTGTTCAGCATGTCTGCCTGCTGGATCGGTCCGCCGGTGCCTTCCAGGTTGATGATCTGCCTGGCGTTGCCATTCTGCTTGCCGTTCTGTGTGTCCGGAGGAAGATGCGCCGCGACTTTGAGGCTGAAGGGCTTGTTGGGTGCAAAGTCATTCACCGTCACGTCAATGTGGTCATACACTGCGCGCGACTGGTGCTTCTGCTGGTCCGTGATGGCCACCTGTCCGTCCGTGATCTGCAGGTTGGCCAGCGAAAACTCGCTCGCGGCAGATTTCTTTTCCGGCGAGGGTTGCTGATTGCCGGCGGTTTGCGGCTGGGGCGTGGCTGCTACCTTCGGCTCCGGCTTGGCTTTGCCAACGGGCGCATTTTTCTTGTGCGGAGCTTTAGCCGGCGCTGTTTGAGCAGGTGGCGCCGGTTCCTTAGTTGCAGGCGAGTTCGCCGGCTGGCCCAGGCTGGCAAAGTTCCACATGCCCTGCTGGTTGCGCACCATCTCAATGTGCGGACGCAGCAGCTCCAGCGATTTCACCTGCACATCCTTGTGCAGCAGCGGCCAGAACTTCACGCTCACGGAAAGTTTCTCCGCCGAGGCGAAGGGACGGTCCTCATTTTGGGTGAAGCGCGGATCTTCTCCAATCACCGGGTTCTGCACCTGGACCGATGGCGGGAAGAGGCTCAGGCTCATCTGGCCCAGAGTCACCGTGCGGCCCAGCTTCTTCTGCAGTTGGTCCTGGATCTGCGCGTGGTACTGGTTGATATTGATGACGTGCGGAATGATCAGCGCCGCCGCCACCAGCAGCACCACAATCACCAGCACGGTAATCCCAAGTTTTTTCATCTGTCACCTCCGCAGCCTCTCTAAAGTCGCCGCAAGCTCCTTCTCCCTCTCACAAGCTCCTTTCCTTACTTAGATGACAGCTCGCAAGGCGGCGAAATGACGGCTCGCGATGCGGCGAGATCACAGGTCGCGAGGCCGCGGGAAACCTCTCTTCTGCTCACTGATAGCCCGCTCGCCGATGGCCCGTTCACGCGATCACTTGCCGTTTGTCCTCTCGGATGCGGCGGGGTACCCCCACCCGTCACCCCGGATCTAAACGACTTACGCCTCGTCACCCCGGGGTCCCCAGACGGCCCGATTTTGGCCGACCGGGGTGGCGTCCCGGCGTGGCCTTTGGGCTTATCAATGCCATCTGTGTTGATCAGGGGTGAGCTCTTCCTCCGCGTCTCCGCGCCTCCCCGGTGTGTTTTGTGTTTGCTGACCTTCTTTTCCGATCTGCGCTCGCCTGTGTTCATCTGTGGCCGATTTTCTGCCGTTTTTCTTCCGGTTCCTCCGTTCCTCCGTGTTTCAAAGGTTTTGGGTTTTGCCTTTGCTTGCTTCCTTTCTGATCCGCGTTCATCCGCGTGAATCCGCGGTAAGCTTCTTCTCGCTTTCCTCCGTGTCTCCGTGCCTCCGTGGTAGGTTTTTCTCACGCGGCTTGCCACCGGCATCCCGATCGCGATACTCCACAGCGTCAGTCCCGCCACCTTCTCTGATCTCCTCCCGGCCAGCAGACTCCTGGTCACGCGGTACAGATTCACCATCACCGCCTGCTCGTCTTCCATCGGCTCCAGCTCCAGCTTTTCCGGGCGATAGCTCATCATCCTGACATGGCCGTGGCACCACCTCTCGCCTTTCACCTGCGGCGCCCGGCAGCCCCGTCCGTCGGTGTAGACGTACTCGCATCGCGGGGCCTTGCCGGCTTTCTTGAGCAGCTCCACCTGCCGCTGCATAAACGCTTCTTTCTCGGCCTGCTCCTTCGCTCTTTCGGCTTCCTCGCGCTGCCGCTTCGCTTCTTCGGCCTCCAGGAGCTTCTGTTTGGCCTCGGCGTCTACTTCCAAAGACCAGTACTGGCCCGGCTGCCATCCTGCTTCGCGCGCCATGCGCTCGGCCTTGTCGTTGTCTCGCAGCGCCCTCTCCGCCAGCTCCTGCCACCAACCGCTGGTATGCATGGCGATGTACTCCATCATTCCTTTAGGCGAGTCATCTTTCAGCCGCGTGACATCGCCTCTCCTCCATGGCAGACTTTTCGCCGCGTGCGGATCCGGCGCAGGCAGGACTCCAGGCGGAAGTTTTGGCGGGTCCGGCAGGATCGTGACTTTCCAAGGCTCATCAAGCAGTGACTTCAGTTCTTCTCTGTGTTCCTCAGTGTCCTCTGTGGTGAAAGGTGTTGGAATTGTGGTTTCAACGGAAGAAGGCTGGGTTGACATCTCGATGTTCTCCTGGCGAGTGTTTTGCTCTGGCTCATGCCAATTGCTGTTGCCAAGTGCTGCAGGCGGGTTTCGCTATTGGCTTGGAGCTGGCAGCTAGGACCTAGCGGCTCGAAGCTCGGAAAAGCGGGTACTCACTTCTGAATTGTCTCCCGTTTCTTCGCCCGAAACAATCACGAAGAAGGCCAATGCCAGGTACACTCATATAGCACTGGTTAGACACCTGAACCTTCGGACACCCTCAGGAATTGCACCTCAAATTTGAGCCACCGTACCGCAGGTGTCACCCACCGTACCCGCAGGTGATTTCTCGGGGTGGAAGCCCCGGCCTTTATGGCCGGGGTGCGACATCATCCATTCCCTCTTTGTCATGTTGAGCGAAGTCCGAAGGAGCACCGCGACTGAGAACGAGTCGAAACATCCCGAGGATGTGTCGTCCGCGATGCTGCTTCAGGGAATTTCCGCCAGAAGCCTCTCCCTTGAATTCTCCAGTTGTGGAGCACTGGGCGATGAATGGCGGCGTTAGGGATAGTTCCCGGGTAGAACTCCCTGAATCGGCCTCGCAGAGGACACATCCTCGGGACCCTTCGACTCGCGCTTAGTCGCTCCGCTCCTGCGCACTCGCTCAGGGTGACAAGCTGCAAACATGATCCGAATGCTACGCTCAAGTCGCGGTAGGGACGAATGTTTTAAAGGCAATCCACGAAGCCAACAAACGGGAGTTCGCCGAGGCTCCGAAGAAATGCCGTCGCTGCCGCGACTGCGGTGGACCCGCTATCAGCCATGTTTTAGTTTCGGCGTCCGGAGACCCAATGCAGCGGTTTTCGTGGGCTGGGGTGGGAGTCGAAACATCCTGAGGCTGTGTCCTCCCCCATCCCGATTCGGGGAGTCACCCCAATCCGAAAATAAATTTTCAGGAAATTCGGGCTTGAGTCAACGTGCTTGACAAGGTCAACCCTCCAGGTCCAATATGGCGTTGTACGACATGTCGGTCAATGAACTATGGAGACATTCGCCCTAAGTGAACCCGTATTACTGGTCTTGCTGAGTCTGGCGGAACAGCCGCGGCATGGCTATTCAATCCTGAAAGATGTTGAATCCATGAGTGGCGGGCGCGTGCTGCTCAGCACGGGCACCTTGTACGGCGCGCTGCAGCGCCTGCTCGATCACGGCTGGATCGAACGCGTGGAAGAGGACAACACCCCGCGCGACCGGCGTACTTACAAGCTCACCTCACGCGGGCGGCGGAATCTGCAAATGGAAATCAGGCGCATGCGCCACCTGACCAGGGTTGCTGCTTTGCGCATGCCCGGCAAGGAGGCGTGACAGGTGATTCTTACGGTTTACTGCTGGTTGTTGTGCCTGTATCCGGGGAGCTATCGCGATGAATTCGCCGAGGAGATGACGCAAGTCTTCCACGATGCAAAAAGCGATCTTCCGCCCACGCCGGCTGCGAAGATCAGCTTCTACCGGCGCGAATTCTGTGGACTCCTGGCAGGCGCTCTGCGCGCGCACTTTGACCGTCTGTTTAATCCTGCCAACTCATCTCGGAGGTTCCATATGCAAGCACAGTTTCGTTTTCCCCGCTCCACCGTGTTCCTGATGCTAGTGATCATGGCCGGTGTAATGCTCACGATCGCGAAGGCGAGCAGCGTTGCCGGCGGCACCCTGGGATCGGCCTGGAGTGCACTGCTATCCCTTCTGGTCTGGATGCTACTGAGTATGTCCACCGCTGCCGCACTCGTCTGGGGCATTCTGCATACTCTGCGGCGTAGCGGCGTGCATCGCCTGGATAACGTGCAAAGCTGGATGCGTTCAGTGGAGTCGAACGGCAACCGGTAGCGGTGG
>DATNDP010000155.1:0-2205 GCA_035553195.1 Candidatus Acidiferrales bacterium | reverse complement strand
AGTGGATTACCTGTGCGGTGACGCCAGCAAGGCGCATCGGGTGCTGGGTTGGAAGCCGGAAGTCTCATTCAAGCAGTTGATCGAAATGATGGTTGAGTCTGATCTCAACTCCCTTAAACACATAGCGCCACGCCGTCCGGCCACTGCTGGAGTGTGAGGTGTCGTCGTCCGCAGCGCGGCGGCTGGATCTGAGCACGCAAGAGGCGCTGCTGCCGTTGCGCCGCAGTTCACGTTTTGTGAAGCGCCTGATCGATCTCACGGGCGCTGCTGTTCTGCTGCTGTTTTCCTCGCCTTTAGTTTTTGTATTTGCCTGCCTCATTAAGCTGGAGGATGGTGGGCCCGTGTTGTACCGTCGCCGGGTGGTGGGAATGGCAGGCGCGTTCGACGCTTTCAAGCTGCGCAGTATGCGAGTAGACGCGGAGCAGATTCTGGAACGCGACGCACAGCTTAGCCAGCAATTTCAAGCCAATTTCAAGTTAAGGAATGATCCGCGTATCACTCGAACAGGCGCGGTGATGCGCCGCTTCAGCGTGGATGAACTGCCGCAATTGTGGAATGTGCTTCGCGGAGAGATGAGCCTGGTGGGGCCAAGAATGATCAGCCCGGCAGAACTCAAAAAGTTCGGCGAAGCGGCGTGGATATTCAACCACGTGAAACCTGGACTCACCGGATATTGGCAGATCAGCGGCCGCCACGAGCTGGGGTATGAGGATAGGGTGAAGAAAGAGCTGTGGTACACGCAGAACCGGTCACTCGGCCTTGACCTGATGATCCTGCTGAAAACGCCACTACGGGTGTTGCGCGGGATGGGGGAGAGTTGATGGCCAGCGTGCTGGTAACCGGCGGGGCGGGCTATGTGGGGTCAGTGTGCTCAGCAGAGTTGCTGCGGCAGGGGCATTCGGTCACGGTGGTGGATGACTTATCAACCGGTTTTCGCGACGCCGTTCCCATGGGCGCTAGATTTGTGGAGATGAACATCGGCGACGGGACGGCCATGTATGACCTGGCCATTCAGGGCAGGTTTGATGTGGTCTTTCACTTTGCCGCCAAGGCGCTGATTCCGGAGTCGGTCACCGATCCGGGAATCTTCTTTCAAAGGAACGTTGCCGCTGGGATCACGATGCTGGAAGCTCTGCGCGCAGTGGGAGTGAGGAATATTGTGTTTTCGTCGGCGGCCGCGATCTACGGCGTGACGGGCAGCGGCCGGGTCGATGAGGATGCGCCGAAGAAGCCGCTGAATTCGTACGGTGAGAGCAAGCTGATCTTTGAGCAGGTGCTGCGCTGGTACGCGAGCGCTTACGGATGGAGCGTGTTTGCCTTCCGGTATTTCTCCGCGGCTGGGGCTACGGTGGAACACGGCGAGCGGCACGAACCGGAAACGCACCTGATTCCGCTGGTACTGGAAGCCGCAGCAGGCGAGCGCGACATCTTCAATATTTATGGCGATGACTACGAGACGCCGGACGGCACGTGCCTACGCGATTTTGTGCACGTGCTGGATATCGCCAGGGCACACATCCTGGCCCTGGAGCACATGAGTCCTGGTATGCGCTGCTACAACATCGGAACCGGGACCAGCTATTCGGTGCGGCAGGTGGTGGGCGAAGCGGAGAGAATCACGGGCCGCAAAATTGAATCGCGAATCGCGGGACGGAGGCCGGGAGATCCGGGGGCACTGTATGCGAATCCGCGCCGCATCATGGAGGAGTTGGGCTGGCAGCCGGAGCACTCGTCGCTGGAGGAGATTCTGCAATCGGCGTGGCAATGGAAGCAGAAGCGACTTACGTCGGCGACAGCATCTGCGGACTGATCAATGTTGAAGGGAATCATTTTCGATCTGGATGGAGTGATTGTGGACAGCCACGCGGCGCACAAAAAGGCGTGGAGGCAAGTGCTGGGGTCTTTGCGGCGTGAAGTCTCTGAGGCGGAGTTGGAGTTTGTGGTGGAAGGGCAGAAACGAGATGAGATTCTGCGGCATTTTCTGGGCGATCTGGATGCGGAAGAGGCGCAGCGGCTGGGCAAGGTGAAAGATGAGTTCTATCGTCGTGCGGCGCATGAGGTGAAGCTGATTCCCGGCGTAGTGGAGTTTATGTCGGTGGCGAAGGCGGCTGGCTTGGGACTTGCAGTGGCTACGAGTGCCGGGCGAAAAAGGGCGGAGGAGACGCTACGGGACTTTGGGTTGATAGGAAATCTTGGCGCGGTTAT
>DATNDP010000154.1:0-14486 GCA_035553195.1 Candidatus Acidiferrales bacterium | reverse complement strand
AAACACCATAAGTCTGGAATCGACGAAGGGAGGGAGACGGCTAGCAATACCGCTGCAAATCACAAACTAAAGTGTTCCATTGTGAGTAATTCTTTGCTGCTCTGCTCAGGAGAACAAAGAGGCCGGATCTTAAGGCGTATCCGGCCTTTTTTCTGTGAGGCGGCTCCTGAACAACATCCGAGTTCCTCGTTGCCGGATTATAGTTACCTCTGGTATTTTCATGCTAGCTGCTGAGCAGTGGTTCGATTAGCAATGAATTTTGTACCGATTTTGTACCCCCGACCCGGCAGAGTGGCCTTTTTAGCCCTTCTGGCAGAACGCAAAATCAACAACTTGCGTGTTATCAACACCCCCTTGGAGTTCGATTCCGTCCCTGGCCACCACCATCTTGCGAGCCGCTTGCGAGCAGATAATACAGAGCAACTGAACAGTTCACCTAACAAAAGCAGTTTCTCAATGGCGCTGCGCTTTTCTGTGGACGCTGACAGGCGCAAAGGCCGTCAAGTCCGGCTTTGAGGTAAGGAACGCGCTTCCTCGCGATGTTATTATGTCGCGGGTATGGACAAACACCTTTCCCCTGCAATATCAGGTTTCATTCTTCTTCTCTGCTTCACTCTGATCTGCGTGTCATCTGCCCAAGAGACGCCTTCAACATCGCCTCATGTTGTGGTGCTGCGCGCGGCGCGTCTGCTTGACGTAGCTAGCGGCAAAATCGTTGCTCCCGCAGAAATCCTGGTTGAAGGCGAAAAGATTTCCGCGGTCGGGACTAACGTGCGGCATCCAGCCGGAGCCGGGGTGATTGATTTAGGCGATCGCACGCTCATGCCTGGCCTGATCGACTCGCACGTACACCTGTTTCTCCATCCTGGCGCAGAAGATTTGCAGACCGTGGAGGAATCGGTCCCACAGCGGACCATCCTTGCTACTTTGGCCGCGAAGGCCGACCTGATGGCCGGGTTCACAGCGGAAAGAGACATGGGGACAGAAGGAGCAGGGTCGGCGGACACTGCCGTTCGCAATGCCATCAACCAGGGACTGATTCCCGGACCGCGGATGCGCATCAGTGGAAATGCCATTAGCATTCTTGGCGGTCACGAGGATGCCATCCGCTACAACCCGGAACAGCATGTGTTGCCGAATGCCACGCTGGTGAACAACACGGCCGACCTGGTCAGCGCGATCAGGGAACAACACAAGGAGGGCTCCGATTTCGTCAAGATGTACGAAACCGGCCGCGACTCCTTTCACGACGGCAAATTCTCAACTCCCTACCAGTTTACTGAGAGCGAACTGAAAGCCGCAGTGGAGGAAGCCGCGCGTCTGGGCACGGTGGTTGGGGTACATGCCACAGGAGAGCCCGGAACGCTCTATGCAGCGCAGGCAGGAGTGGCTTCAATCGACCATGCCGACCAACTCAGCGATGAAACCATGCGGCTGATGCGGGAAAAACACATCTTCGCCGTCCCCACATTCACGATTTTTGAGTACTTTGCCGATCATGCGCCTTCACCCGAAGCAGGCGCGCGCGAGCATGAGTTGCTTAACTATCACGCGCAGCAGTTTCGCAAACAGCTTGCCGCCGGAGTTCCTATGGCGACAGGCTCGGATGTCGGGCCGTTTCCGCACGGCACGCAAGCCCGTGAACTCGTCCTCATGGTGAAGTATGGCATGACGCCGCCGGCTGCGCTGCAGGCATGCCTGCTGAACGGCGCGAAATTGCTGGGCTGGCAGGGACAGATCGGCGAGCTGAAGCCGGGCTATTTTGCGGATGTAATCGCGGTGTCCGGCAATCCGTTGCAGGACATCACCGCGGTGCAGAAGGTCACTTTCGTGATGAAGGGCGGAGTTGTGTATAAGCGCTGAACTGGCAAGTAGCGGGAAAAAGAAGTGGACCGTCAACTCTTCAGTCAAACGGCCCGCTACTCGATTTGCAGATGCCTCAAGCTGGAATCTAGTTCTCGCCATCCTCGCCATCACTGAGTGCGCTGACCGTAGTTTGATTCTGATTCACGCAGCTTCCCCAGATGATGGTGTTGCCTGATACTCCCGATTGACCCCAGATAATGGAATTGCCCCAGATGATGGAGTCGTTCAGCACCGCAGTCGTGCCCCAGACAATGGAGTTGCCCCAGATAATGGAGCTGCCCCACGTAATGCTGCTTCCGTATGACACCGGACCACTCATACTCAAGCTGGCTTGCCCAGTGGAACTGTTATAGACGGCCGTGGGTGAAGCAGTGCTGCCGGATGCGACATCGCTGCTCTGCAGTGCGGCGTAAACATCCAGATAGCCGGCTCCAATGGTAAAGACGTCGTACTGAGAGAGATAGCCCCGTCCCCACGAATCATATCCCCAGCTCGCCTGCGGATAGCCCTTCCACGCGGTCTTCATCATGCGCGCTTTAATGCTGTCGGGCGTCAGCGTGGGATCTTTTTGCAGCATGAGAGCTGCCGCGCCTGCAACCACAGGAGTGGCCATGCTGGTTCCGCTCAAGCGCATGTATTTGTTACTCGGACCGGTGCTGCACGTGTTGATGCCCAGAACGGTCACGCACACGGTAAGCGGATTGACTTCCAAATCCTGATAATTCTGGGCCAGATAACTGGACGGCGAAACCAGGGATACGATCCGGTTGCCGGGAGCTACCAGGTCCGGCTTCACTACGTGATCCAACAGAGTCGGGCCCTTCGAGCTATATGAAGCCACGTAATCGTCGAGGCGAGTTGCCGTGCCATTCGTTTTAGTAGCGCCGACGGTGATCACCAGAGGATCGTTTCCGGGTGACTGAATGGTGGCGTATCCATCAGTCCCACCGCTGTTGTCACGTCCTGAATTCCCCGCTGCGACAACCACAACGATCCCTGCTTTCCAGGCCGCTTCCACTGCCTGGCAAAGAGGATCCTGGCCGGCCGACTCGTAAACCGGACGTCCTAACGATAAATTGATGATGCGGATGTTGTAGGTGTTCTTGAGGTCAATCGCGCGCTGAATAGCAGCGATCACAGCACTGTCACTGCCGGCGCCATTCTTGTCCAAAACACGAAGGTTAATGATGTTCGCCTTTGGCGCCAGGCCTACGTACTGTTGCGCATATCCGGTGGCGGAATCACGGCCGTTCCCTGCGAGGATGCCGGCCACGTGCGTGCCGTGCCCGTAGAGATCCGTCGTTGCAGAGTCTCCCGGCACAAAGCTTTCACTGTAGACGATGCGGCTTGCCGTTCCGCTTGCGTTCTGCAGATCATCATGGTTGTAAACACCGCTATCGATCACCGCGATGCCGATCCCGGAGCCATCCAGCGTATATTGCTGCCGGACCACGTTGTCCATCACCGCTGGAATTTCATCGTCCCAAGCCGCCTTATTTACGCGATCCGGGCTCACGTAGGCCACATCAGGGTGGTTTTCAAGGAACTGGAGCAATTTCACCGGTATGCGATAGGCCGCGCCGTTGATGTGCTCCAAAGCAAATTTCAGCCTGGCTCCATGAGAGGCCATCATTTCAAAATGGCGCGCCTGGGGCTTCTCAGTGAACTGGATGATCACGTCCACCGTGCCGTCCGGGTTTACGGGATAGCTCGCCAAGTCCGCCGCGATCTTGTGCGATGGATGGGCCGGAGCCGCGTGTAGCGTTGAAATCGCGAACAGCAGCAGTGCCAGCGTCATGATCAGGCGAGCCGAGACATACTTGTGTATCCCGGATCCGCAGCGGCTCAACCCTTTTGTGTTTACGAACTTCATATCTCTTCTCCGTCGATCAGACAACTAGGAACCCCAGATGGCTGAAGCCACAGTCGGACAAAGATGTTTAACCAGCGGTGCGTACTGGCTCAGAACGGTTATGGCCAAGGCAGCCATGCTGACTGCCAATAAAGCTTTCATTGCGCTACGAGACATGTTTCCTGCCCTCTCTTTCAAGGACGCTTCCGTCCTCACCGCTCAGGAAATTGCACGTAAGCGGCCAGACTGGAAAAGAATAAGTACTTTGTTTGCAGCAGATTAGCGACGGCCACAAAACCAAAACTGCGACATGAATGTCACTTCGCCAAGCTTCACCGAACGCGTATGGCTTGCAAGTAGATGATTTTCAGAGAGTTACAAGCATGTGTCAGGCGCGTCACAGGGAAGCTCGGCAACCAAGCCGGAAGCTGTGCAGCTAAAACAAGACCGGGCTTTCGTCAATCTCAGACGCGACCGCCAACGGAAATGGCAGGGCTGCAATGAGCTTCCGCGTGAACGGATGCCGGGGGTGGAGGAATATTTCTTTGGGAGTGTTGCATTCAACAATTCTGCCGTCGTGCAGCAGGGCCACGCGATGACAGAGGGAGTACACTGACAGCAGATCGTGCGAAATGAAAAGCGTGGCCATTCCGAGATGTTTATTTAAATCAGCAAACAGGGCAAGAATCTCCGACTGCGTGATGGCATCGAGGGCGCTCGTCGGTTCGTCGGCAATCAGCAGACGAGGGCGATGAAGGATGGCCATGGCAATCAGCACCCGCTGTGCCTGGCCCACACTGATCTCTGCAGGGAATCGACGCAAAAATTCCCGAGTTGCCGGCAGACTAACCGCTTCGAGCGCATCCGCGATCGCACGTTCCCCCAGTTCACGGTCTTTGCTGTGCAGTTTCCAGGCTTCGTTCAATTGTGTGCCGAGGCGGAGCGCAGGATTCAACGAAGAGAGTGGGCTCTGTGGAACCAGGGCAATTTCCTTGCCGCGAATTGTCATCCACTGGCGCTCAGTCCTGGTGAGCAGATCAGTACCATCCCACAGGATGGATCCGGAAGCCTGTCCGCCCTTGAATTCAAGCAGTCCCAGCAGAGCAAATGCCAGGGAACTCTTACCGCAGCCGCTGTGCCCTACCAGCCCAAGGATCTCGCCGCTCTCCAGGCTGAAGGTCATCTCCTGCAACACGGAGCGGGCTCCATAGGAGACATTCAAATTGACCGAAAGCAGGTCTTGATTATTCATCGCCGCGCCAGCATTAAATCCTCAATGTTCCAGTACGCCTGCGGCCGGAAGGGGCTGGGCTGCGCGTTTTTCACCTGCGGTGAGATTGCAACCAGAGAATCCTTGTTCACCAGGTAAATCATCGGCGCCTGCTCCCAGGCAATTTTCTGCACACGGTCCCATGCTGTCTTTCTTTTGTGCAAGTTCAGCGTGGAGGCCTGAATGCGCATCTGCTTGTCAATTTCCGCTTCCCAGGGCGTCGCCGGCGTTTTCTGCTTTGGGTTCCAGATGTGGTCCTCTCCGGAGCTGAGCCACATGGTCATCAAAGAGCTGGGATCCAGGTCGCCGTTGACGTTGCCGAGAAGGCAGGCCTCATAGTTGAAGGTCTGCAACATCCGCTCCAGCAGGGAGTTGAAATCCAGCGTGACTACGCTCACCCTGATCCCGATTTTCTTCAGGTCCTGCTGGATCATGGTGGCCATTTTTTCCCGGTAAGGATTGCCAGCGTTGGTAACGATGGAGAACTCCACCGGATGACCGGCCTTATCGCGCAGCTGTTGATTATCGAGGTGAAAGCCGTCTGCATCCAGCCGCCGCAATGCGTCGGCTGTGTCATACGGATAGGGACTCAAGCTGGAGTTGAACCAGAACTGGTTGCTCTGAGGCACGATGCTCACCGCCGGTACAGCGTGACCGCGGAAAACCAGGCGCGCCATGTCTTGACGGTTAATCGCCTCCGAGACGGCGCGGCGAAAAGCGGTGGAAGCGAACCACTGTTTTTTATATGCCGGAATAGGAGCAGCCGGAACCTGATTGAACCATAACTCTTCAGTATCCGTGGATGGCCCCGCGTCGCGCACGAGAGAGGCATTCGTGCTCGCCAGCTTTTCATAAATAGCGGGCGTTACTGAGTTGATCAGATCAATCTCACCCCGCTCATACTTCACGGCTTCAATTTCGCGATTCTGTTCGACCTCGAGCCGGACGGAGTCGAGATATGGCAATTGGCGTCCTTGCGCATCCTTCTTCCAATAGTTCGGATTGCGCTTAAGCAGCACAAATGCTCCCGCTTTATGCTCAGCAACAAAAAACGGCCCCAACGCAGCCATTTCTTTCTGCGGGCTGCTGGATGAGACGATGGGCACGTAGTCGAAAAGATTGGCCAGATTGGCAAGCGGGGCGGGAAACGTGAGTTCGATCAGGGTTGGCGAAATGATGTGAGTCACAAGCTTGCCGTCGCCCGACCGGAAAGCGTCGCTCGTGCTCAAGTGCATGGACGGATCCAGCAGCTTCTGCATCGTGTAAGCGACATCAGCGGCAGAAAAGGGCGTGCCATCCGAATAGCGCACTCCGGGGCGAAGCTTGAAGCGGATGGATTTTCCTCCGTCAAGCACCTTCCAGGATGTGGCCAGTTCCGGTTCCGGCTGCTGCGTGAGCCTGTTGACCCGCAGCAGGAAACCCGCAGTCAGGTAGCGGACAGTCTCCGACGCGTCGTCGTTCACGAGAAGCGGATTAAAAGTCTTGGGATCAGAACGCAGACAGAAGCGTAGTTCTCCTCCGCTTTGACCGAATCCTGTGCAGGCGCAAAAAAGCACCAACCAGACGAGCAGTGCCCGGGCTCTCACGCGTGTACCTCCTGTTTACTGAGCAGGACCTGGAAGGAACCGATTAACACGATGAGTACCACGAGAGGCGCCAAACGCCAAGGTTCCGGACGTAACATGACCAGGTCCTGAAGCTCGGAAACCAGGCCGCCGAGGGACGGAAGAGGTTCAGCCACGCCGAGCCCCAGTGCTCCCAGATTGGCTTCTGCGATGATGAACACGGGGATAGAAAGGAAGAACTGCGCCGCCAAGGCGGGGCGCAGGCTGGGGAGAATGTGGGTTCGAACCAGCCTCAGGCCTCCGCATCCTCTGGCGCGGGCGGCCCAGACAAAATCAGATTGCAGCACCTGTTTGGCCCCGGCGCAGATCACTCGCGCAGCAGGCGCCCAGCCCAGAAACCCGAGCAGCGCAAAGGTGATGAGCACGGAAGAAGCCGGCGACAAGTTCAAAGGCAGAACTGCTCGAACCGTGATCAACAGAAAGAGCCAGGGCAAGGCGAGGAATAAATCTGTGGCGGCCATGACGCTTCTTTCCACCCAGCCTCCACAAAGTCCGGCAATTCCCCCCACAGCGGCCGCCAGAAATGTGCTTAGTAGAGCGGCAACAGGGGCCAGGAAGAGTGAAACTCTCATTCCGTACACCAGTCGCGCAAGCCGGTCGCGGCCCAGATCATCGGTTCCAAGAGGATGATGAATGGATGGCCCAGCCTGGGCCTCATCACGGAATTGCTGCTCGTAACCGGCCGGAGCGATGTTGCGCGCAAAAACGCAGGAAAAAACAGCGCAGAGCAGGACAGCAATCGCAGCCTTGTGAACAATCTTCATGCCGCCTCCCGTCCTGCAAAACGGCGCAGTTGATCGCAACACATGATGGCGCCGATTGTCAGGCAGCTCACCACCAGCGTTAGGTTCACGAGAAGCGGCAGATCGCGTGCCTGCGCCGCTGTCCAGGCAAGTTGTCCTATGCCCGGAAGATCGCAGAAGACTTCCACTGGCAAGAGTGCGCCGAGCCCCAAGCTGATGGAAACACCGACAAGAGCAACTAGCTGCGGAACGGCAACAGGCACAACATGCCAGCTCAGCAGCCGCCACGGGCCTACGCCTTTGGCGCGCGCAACTACCACGTGGGGTAATTCAAGGCAGTCCTGTATCAAGTTGCGCGAATAGCGGTAGATCTTTGGAAAGACCAGCAGCCCCACGGCAACAACCGGCGGCCACCGCATGATGAGGAAAAACAAGGCCAGAACCGCAGCCGGAGTTGAGATAAGCGTGCCCCCGCCGGCATCGGCGACCACAGCGAACCAGCCGGACCTCAAGCGAAAAACGCCAACTGACAACGCCAGCCCCACGCTCCACGCTAACAGCAGCGCAACCGCAAGGTTTCGCAGCGAGACAGGAAGCCGGTCGCGCAGGAGTTCACGAATGGGTAGGTTCAGAGATTGTGACTTCCCCAGATCGCCATGCAGGAGACCGTACAAGTAGTGGAGATAAAATCGCGGGACATTGCTGTCAGCGAGGCGCGCCTGCCTGATTGCCTGGATGCTTTCACTTGACAGGCCGGGATTCAGCTCCTGCTCATCTGAAGAAAACCCAGGCGCAATGCGCACAAGAGTGGCGCCGGCCAGGCCCGCCACCAGGATCAATACGAGAAAGCGAAGAAGCGCCAGCAACAAGGAGCGGAGCATTAGTTCGGCGCTGCTCCACCTGAAGCTATTGCAGCATACCGATGCTGCGACTCCTGCCGGCGATGATGTTCCTGTTTTTGCGCATACATGCGACGATCTGCTTCGGCCAGCAGTTGTTCTGTATCCATGCTGTCAACCGACGATATGGCATATCCGAAACTGAGGGAGAGCCAATCCACGCCGCAGGCTTCCTGACCTGCGTTGCGCGCCAGTTCGCTCAAACGCACGCCCCGCCCTTCTGCAGCCGCGGATCCCAGGCCCGGGGCCACAATGACAAATTCATCGCCCCCCATGCGCGCCACGTAGTCATAATCGCGGCATGACTCCTGCAGTCTTTGGCCAAACAGTTTCAGGGTCCGATTGCCTTCCAAATGTCCAAAATGGTCATTGATCTTCTTGAACCCGTTCAAGTCGCAGACCATGACGGTGACTGAGGTTTTCAGCCTGCGAGAGCGCGCCAGCTCGCGGTCAAGATGCATAAACAAAGAGCGAGCATTGGGTAAACCGGTAAGGTAGTCAGTAGTGGCTGAGTTTTCCGCTTCCTCGAACGCAAGAGCATTCTCGACTGCCAGGCCCACCCTGGAATTTATCGCCATCAGAATGCGAAGGTGATCGGATGTATAAGCGTCCGCGACCGCGTTATACAGAGTCAGCACTCCCACTACCCCTCTCGAACCCTCCAGAGGCACCGATAACGCGGAGCAAAGAGGGCTATCGTCAGGACCGTTGAGATACCCTGGCTCCATTGTCGGGTTTCCGTTTACGATCGGTTTCCGATTGTGCGCCACCCAACCGGAGATACCGGCGTTGAGCGGAATACGCAATGAGGCGAATAGGGGAAAGTTCTCTCCCGAAGCGAAAGCCGGAACCAGGCACTGCTCGCGCAAAACATAGACCACGATGGCTTCGAAAGGCACCAGCCGATACAACTGCTCGCTAAGCCGGGACAGTATCTCACTTAAGCTGAGGGAGTTGCCCAGATCGTGACTAAGTTCAAGAAGCGTTTGTGCTTCTTGCCGGGCCGCGGCAATCGATGAGAGGAAAGCGACGCCGTTACCTGAATCCACTTCTCGAGCGGCTTCAAATCCGTTGGCCGGCGCCTTTCCGCGCTGTACTTTTAGATCCGTGGAGAGTTTCTGGTGCTCCAGGCTGGCGGCCTGCGAACGAACGATCTGTTCAAGCTCTTGATAATGCTCCTGCAATAGCCCGACCACCTTTGGATCGTAAGCCCTGCCTGATTCATTCGCCACTTTGCGCATGGCTTCATCAAGGGAGAGCGCCTTCCTATACTGCCGGTCTGTGGCGAGTGCATCGAGACAGTCCACTGCGGACAGAATTCTCGCGCCCAGGGGAATTTGCTCTCCAGCCAATCCGTCCGGATATCCCTGTCCGTCCCACCGTTCGTGATGAGCTCGCACGATCGGAGCGACGGGATAAGGAAATTTCACTCGTTCCAGAATTTCAGCACCGACAATCGGGTGAATTTTCATCTTCTCAAATTCTTCCGGCGTAAGACGTCCAGGCTTGGAAATGATGTGCTCTGGAACCGCAAGCTTGCCGATATCGTGCAGCAACGCGGCCGCGCGCAGAGCATCCAGTTCATTCTTCGGCAGGTGCAACATCTTTCCCACTTCAATGGCGTAAACGCGCACGCGCTCCAGATGGTCGTGTGTGGTCTGATCTTTGGCCTCAATCGCCAGCGCGAGAGCTTCAATAGTGCGCAGATGTAGCTGCGCCATCTCTGAAACGTGCTTCTTTTCATCCTGGAGCTTCGTCACATAAAGCCGGTAGGACCGGTAAATTACAAACATGGCCGGAAGCGCCAGCAGAGTCGCCTGCCAACCGAGATGCTCATTCGCCCAGCGCACCATTCCCGCGATGGCTCCTCCTGCCAGGTAGTACGGCAGAGACCAGAAATAACAGTCAGCCCACACTTTGCGAAGGTTTTTGCGCTCGGTGAGACAGATGATGGTTGCCACAGGTAGGGTGTTCGCCACAAAATAAACGCAGGCAGCGAGCATCAGCGGAAGGGCAAAATTCTGTTCGAGCTTTGCCAAAGGTCCATGGTAGGCGAAATATGCCAGCCAGATCGCTGTGGCAGAGTTACCAAGGTTGAAAAGGATATGCTGCGGCTTGGGCCAGCGCCCGTCTCCGACATAACACTGCGCCAGGGTCGCTGCGGTTCCGAGTAGCAGCGTCTCTCCGAAAGAAAGCTCAGCCACCCCAATAAGGATGAACAGAAAATTGACCGATATTGACCCGGTGATATCAGGCAGTGCTATCTTGAGTCGCGACGCCAGGATTGCCGTCAGGAGATAGGCGCTGAACTTGGGCAGATCCGTTGGGTCCCAGGTCACCACGCCATGAATCGAAGCCCCCAGTCCCAGGGCACACATGATGATGAGGAACAACTTGGCTGGCTTCGACACAGTGCCTCCTTCCTGAAGACTACGGCAACTCTGGGGCCAAACAGCCTGTGCTAGAACCGCAGCCCACGTTCTCGTGCTTTCAACCACTTACAGCGGACACCCGATTAGGTCCGATCGTTAAGAGAGCCAAAGTGTGACAACGTTGTCACACCTCGAATTGGGAGATTTTGTCACAAGGCGTAGATACGCTTTCATAACTTAAGTAATCAGGTCCCTTTACATCTAAAGTTGCTTGTTGAACCACCTTAGATCATGATCGTTTGTACGGAAGTACCTGTACTTCCAACTCATCGGTCGAGCGTATAAGGAACAGGCGAGTGAATAACCTGCTGAAAGATTCGGGCACTCAGTCCGGCCATATCGTGCGTAGCGAAGCTCTCCGCAGAATCTTCAACCTGGCGGAGCAGGTCGCGAAACATCCGGCCGCAGTCCTGATCGTCGGCGAAACCGGCACGGGAAAAGAGATGCTGGCACGCTGCATTCATCGGCATTCTCTCCGGTGCCATAAGCCCTGGGTCGATGTGAACTGTGCTGCCTTGCCCGAGCATCTGGTAGAAAGCGAACTCTTTGGATACGAAAAAGGAGCCTTCAGCGGTGCGGACACGCACAAGCCTGGGTTGTTTGAGCTGGCTGATGGAGGCACGCTGTTCCTTGACGAGATTGGCGATCTTGAGCCCAAGGTTCAGGTGAAACTCCTGCGCGTGCTTGACGGAGTTCCGTATTTCCGGCTCGGTGGGACAAAAAAGGTCACGGTGGATGTCCGTATCGTAGCCGCCACGAACCAGGAGCTCGAAAGCCTGGTCGCCGCGGGCAAATTCCGCCGCGACCTGTACCATCGCCTGGCGCAGTTCCGCCTGGATGTTCCTCCTTTACGCGAAAGACATGAAGATCTTCTGGCCATCGCAGAACAGGTGCTGCACGAGCATTCTCCGGAGTCGCACTTTAGCGGCGACGCTATTGCAGCTCTGCTCGCCTATGAATGGCCCGGCAATGTACGGGAATTGCGCAATTCCATCTTCAAAGCCGTGATGCTGGCAAAGAACGCCCACTGCGAAATCACGGCTGCAGACCTCAGACTTCCGGAAACTAAGACGTCGACTGCAGCAAGCGAGATCACACTCACTGACGGGTACGACAACTTCGAACGGCAAAGGATTTTTGACACCCTGGAAAAGTGTGGCGGGAACCAGGGCAAGGCGGCTTTGGCGCTGGGCATATCGCGCCGGACGCTGCTTCGCAAGCTGAAGGTTTATCGCGAAGGACGGACCGAAGCCGGCGTTGGAACGCTGTGCCTGGAGCAGCAGCGCTATTATCGCGCCAAGCTCAGAACCCGGATTGGTTTGGTCCACGAGAACGGATTGGCCGAGGGCACGCTGCTGAATCTGAGCCTGGGTGGGGCAGCGATCTCAACTGAGACAGCCCTGAAGTTCGGCTCGAGCGTCAAAATACGACTGCAACTTCCGAAAAGCGAGCGCCAGACTGAACTGTGTGGAACTGTGGCATGGTCGAACTATGAGGGCGATCATGGAATTCAATTCCGAGAATTGCAGACGCAGGACCGGGCACTTCTGGAACGCTGGCTGCATGAGGAAATGAAGAAGGAAGGCTGGCACACGGAGTGCGTCGGCTGAAAAACACCGCTCGCTTACATAACAACAGTCTGCGAACCTGAAAACAGCGCAGCCGTTCCCACTGCTACTCTCATTTCGCGCAAATGCACAAACAATCGGGGATATTCGGCCAACGCTACGAGTGGCCAAACGCAATTTGTGAACTCAAACCAGCCGCCTGTTTCTGGGATTCAGGATTGAATCCGTTGACGTGATCCGAAGCAGAGGCAGCGTCCCGCAAGTTCGCCGCAAGGTCCTGTTGGAAGTCAGCTAATACGCGCAGATCTTGATCACTAAATGCGTCGGGTCGCGTACTGTAAAGGGCGATCAAGCCGGCAATTTCTTTGCCGATGCAAATCGGCGCCACCAGGGCCGAGCGCAAACGCGTGCTGCTGCCGATGTCCACTGCAGGGTTCGCATTTCTGATGGCGCGCACGGTAAGCACGACCCACCCCAGCAGCCCCTGTCCGGAGCATGTTTTTAGCTCGAGCAGCTTACCGGAGTCTTCCCCGAAAGCGAAGCGCGGCTGTATGGCATCGCCGCTCACGCGGAATATGGCAAATGCATCAAAGACGATCTCACGCCGCAAACGCATAGCGAGTGAAGAGAAAAGGTCTCCCATTGACGTGCCTTGCAGGACGCCTTCTTCCCCCTGGTCGCGAATGAATCGTGCTGTAATGGCTTGAGCGGCCTGTTGAGGGTCCCCTTCGGCATCGGCATAGCCGGCGGCGGGAGCAGCGCCCGGAGCAACTTTGACGTTGACCGAGAGTTGTGGCTTTTCCATGCCCTGGTGCGAACGTGCCATCTTTTCCAGTTCGAGATAGCGGGCTTTGAGCGCTGCGACGACTTTGGGATCGAAAGTCTTTCCCGACTCTTGTTCCACGCGCGCCATGGCTTCATCCAGAGGCAAAGCCCGACGATACTGGCGATCAGAAGCCAGGGCATCCAGGCAGTCCACGGCAGCCAGAATTCGAGCGCCAATCGGGATTTCCTCCCCCTTCAATCCATCGGGATAACCTGTGCCATCCCACCGCTCATGATGCGAGCGCACAATCGGCACCACGGGATAGGGAAACTCAACCTGCTCCAGGATCTCCGCACCCACAATGGGATGGATTTTCATTTTTTCGAATTCTTCCGGTGTGAGCTTGCCAGGCTTGGAAATGATGTGCTCAGGCACCGCCAATTTTCCAATATCGTGCAGAACGGCTGCAGCACGCAGCGCATCCGTTTCGGCCGAAGAAAGGTTGAGGTCCCTGGCCAGCTCCAGCGCGTAAACTCGCACCCGGTGCACGTGGTCGCCGGTAGTTTGATCTTTGGCATCAATGGCAAGGGCCAACGCCTCAATGGTGCGCAAATGCAGCGCACCCATTTCCTGCATGTGTTCCTTCATATCCGCCATGCGGCCGATATAGACGTTATACGACCGGTAAACCAGGTAGAGCGCGGGCATTACGACCACGCTGATTTCCCATCCCGCGTGGCGATTTAGAAATTGAACCAGCGCGGCAATGGCAGCGCCAACCAGGTAGAACGGACCGGTCCAGGCATACGTATCCCGCCATTTGGAAATGATGGGGCTCCCCTCTGCCAGAGAAACCACAATCGCCACGGGAAGGCTATTCAGGAAGAAATAGAACGCTGCCGATAACAGGAGTGCAATCAGGACGCGCCCCTGCAGCGGTCCCTGAACCAGAAACTGATTGAGCCAGAAAGCTCCGGTCAGGGCGATGGAAATTTGAGACAGGTTGAAGATGAAGTGAAGCAGTGATAACCGCTTTGTCGCTTTCCAGTAGCACTGCACAAGGGCCGCCGTCACGCCCAGAGCAACCGTCTCCGAGAGAGACATACTCCCGATGCTTACGATGAACAGGATGAAACCCACGGAAACCGTTGCTTCGTAACCGGGAATAATGACTTTCAAGCCGGAGGCCACCGCGGTCAGCACCACGTAACAAGCGAACTGGAGAAGATCAGTGTGATGCCATGGCACTACTGCGACGCCAATACAAGTCAGTCCGATGGCGGAGACCAGGGCAACAAAACATTTCACCCTGACGCGGGCTGCGGGGTTGTTCGACTGGTTATTCATGGCTCCATCCGAAACGGACTTCTGGCTTTGTTTGGGAACATTCTTATACGAGGACGCAGAGGAAGATAGAGAACTTTAGTAACCACCAGCCTGTGACACCAAAGTCACCTGTGCGACG